>CANRMD010000077.1 GCA_947631645.1 Candidatus Gastranaerophilales bacterium | reverse complement strand
TGCGGCGAAAATTGCAACTGCAAAGAAAAATGTAATTGCACTGATGACTGCAAATGCGGCCCGAATTGTGAATGCAAAAAATAATATAAGATATACGAGGAAAATATGAAAAAAATATTATTAACAACTGTTGTAATGATAGGATTAGCTCTCGGAGCTTATGCATCAGCTCTTACTGACTATGAAACGGGACGGGAAGCTTTTGAAGCAAAAAATTATACAACAGCAATTGACCACTATAATAAAGCAATAAAACAAAACCCGAAATATGCAGAAGCATATTATGCAAAAGGTGAAGCTGAAATGGAATTACAGCAGCACGATAATGCAATTAAATCATTTACAAAAGTAATAACACTAAATCCAAAATCAGCAGACGGATATTACGGCAGAGGTGCAGCCTATGCAGCAAAACAAGATTGGATAACAGCAAGAAAAGATTTAGATGTTGCAGTAAAATATGACTCGAACAATTTTGAAAAATACGAAGCAAGAGCTATGGTTCTTTATGAATTAAAAGAAAAAGATGCAGCCTATGCTGATATTGAAAAAGCAATTTCTCTTGAGCCGAATGAACCTATGCCATACAGATTAAGAGCTTTGTTTAAACTCGGAGATTTAAAATTCAGAGCTGCAAGACAAGATTTCAGTTATGCAAAGAAAATTGAAAAAGCTAAAAAGAAAGCAGAAAAACAAAAAGAAAAAGAAGCAAAGAAAAAAGCTAAAGAAGAAGCTAAAGTAAATAAATAAATAAAAACCTCCCGATAAGGGAGGTTTTTACATAAATACTTTTTCATACAAATTTTTATGTTTTTTTATAATAAAATCTGCTTGTGTATTATATGCGTAATGAATATTTTTACTTTCCGCATATTCTTGCATAAATTTCATCAATTCAAACATTTTTGTAATTTTTTCATTATTATTTTTATTTTGTAAACACCATTTCATTTCTAAATCACAACGGACATTAATAACTCCTGTATCAATAACACAATTGAAAAAATTAATTATATCCTCTTTAGTATCATTAATTCCGTCTAAAATAATATATTTAAGTACAACCTGATATTTTTTATTATTTTGTACGCTTTGGTAGTGTTTAATATTTTCAATAACTTTATTAAAAGAATCAACACCTTTAATTTTTTTATATAATTCAGAGGTTCCCGAATCAATAGAAATAATCAAATCACACTTATCTTCTCTCAAAGCTCTTTCAATTGCTTTACTATATTTAATGCCGGAAGAATGCACTTTAATAAGCGGAAATGAATTATCTAAAAGGAAATTAACAATTTCATCAAATTCATCGGCTATGGTAGGTTCTCCTCCGCCCCATTCAATATCACAATCAGCGGTAATTATTTTATTTTTATAACATTTTTTAAGGAAATCAAAAATATGTATATCTTTAAGAGAATTATAATATTTTTTATTATAAGAAGTTGAACAATATAAACATGAAGCATTACATTTAGAAAAAGAGCTTATAGCTATTTTTGTAATTATATTGTCTATAGATTTATTCCATTTTTTATTAGTCAAATGAGGACAATCGATACATCGTTTGCTAATAATTCCTTTTCTTGAATTTTTTCTGATAATTTTCTTTTCCTTAAAAAATTTTTTATAGTCATAATTATTATTTGGAAGAACATTTGAAACGGGAAAATTATTTGTACCGCCGTGAAAATATTCACAACAATGATATAAACCATCAATATTAAAATGAATTCCATGCTCAAGCCATTCACAACTTGTAAAAGTTTTCTGCCGTTGAAAAAGGCTAAAAAACATAATACACACCTCTTATTAAATAATTTGTTTTATTATATAATATTTACTAAAGGAGTTCAAATGAAGTATAAAAGCTGTCATTTAATAGAACATGGAATATCAATAAATGTTGATGCAATTCAGGCATGCTGTTTATCCAGAGAATTTAATAAAGGGATGCTCCCGATAATAGAAAAATATGAAAACAACAAAATAAATTGGGATGAACTTTTTGAAATAAAAAAACGCCACAGAAAACACCAACAAATACAGGATTTAAAGTTTTGTGAGGGCTGTTATAACTTACGAGAAGAAGATTGGGACGAAGAAGATTATATTTCTTATATAAATTTTGACCATTGGAGTCATTGCAATTCTAATTGTATATATTGCGGAGTACAAAAAAATAAGCCGAAACAGAAAAATAATGTTTTACCCGCAATAAAAGAACTTATAAAACAAGGAAAATTTAAAAATATCGGAGAAATAACGTTTCAAGGCGGAGAACCTACCATATTAAAAGAGTTTGACGGATTATTAAAATTATTTATAAAACAAGGTTCACAAGTAAGAATACATTCATCAGGGATAAAGTTTTCAAGAGCAATAAGAGAAGGATTAAAAAAAGGTTCCGTAACGGTTGTTGTATCTCCCGACTCTGCAGACAGACAAACCTATAAAACAATAAAAAGAACGGATAAGTTTAATCAGGTTTGGGACAATATAAAACACTACAGAAAAGGTCTTTTAAA
>CANRMD010000076.1 GCA_947631645.1 Candidatus Gastranaerophilales bacterium | reverse complement strand
ATTTTAAAAATATTGGAAGAAAATAACGTTGTATATGAGGATATAAAATTCCTTGCAAGTAAAAAAAGTGCGGGTAAAACAATACAATTTAAAGGGAAAGATTATACGGTTATAGAGGCCACTCCCGAAGCATTTGAAGGTATAAATATAGTATTAGCTTCGGCAGGCGGTTCAACAAGTTTGGCTTTAGCTAAAGAAGCTGTTAAACGTGGTGCCGTATATATTGATAATTCAAGTGCATTCAGAATGGAAAAAGATGTTCCGTTAGTTATTGCGGGAGTTAACGATGAGGATATAAGAACTCATAAAGGTATAATAGCAAACCCTAACTGTTCAACATCTCAATTAATGCTTGTATTAAAGCCATTACATGATTATGCGGACATTAAAAGAATGGTTGTAAGTACGTATCAATCTGTATCAGGTGCAGGGTTGGCTGCTATTAACGAGCTTAAAGAAAATACAATTGCTGTTAACGAGGGTAAAACATTTGAAAATAAAGTATTTAAAAAGCCCATAGCTTATAACTGTATACCTCAAATAGATGTATTTTGCGACAACGGCTATACAAAAGAAGAAATGAAAGTAACAAATGAAACCAGAAAAATTCTTCACTTAAACCCCAATACACCTATATCTTGTACGGCAGTTAGAGTTCCCGTGTTTATAGGTCACTCTGAAGCAGTTACGGTTGAATTTGAAAAAGAAATAACCGCTGAAAAAACAAGAGAAATTTTAGAAAACGCATGGGGTGTTAAAGTTGTTGATAACCCTGAAAATTATGAATTTCCGACAGCCGTTGAAGCTGCAAATACAAATCCTGTGTATGTCGGCAGAATTAGAAAAGATATTGCTTTTGATAACGCAATTACATTTTGGTGCGTAGCTGATAACCTTAGAATAGGTGCGGCATTAAATACGGTAAGAATTGCCGAAAAAGTTATTGAAATGCAGGTATTTTAAGGAGAAGTTATGATGAGATATGATTTTGGCGATGTAATTACGGCAATGATAACTCCTTTTAATGAGGATTTAAGTGTTGATTATCCCGCTTTGGAAAAATTGGTTAATCATTTAATAAATACAGGCTCTGACGCTATCTTGGTAGCGGGAACGACAGGTGAAACTCCTACACTATCTCACGAAGAAGAATATGAAATTTTTAAATTTGTTAAAAAAGTAGTGAATGGCAGAGTTAAACTTATAATGGGAGCCGGTTCAAATTCTACTGAAACTGCTGTTAAATCGTCAATTAAAGCAAAAGAACTCGGTGCGGATGCTATATTAACGGTTGTACCTTATTATAATAAGCCTTCTCAAAAAGGTATGTATGAACATTTTTCAGCAGTAGCTAAAGCTGTTGATTTACCTGTTATTTTATATAATATCCCCGGAAGAACAGGCGTAAATATGCAGCCCGCAACAATTGCAAAACTTGCGAAAGAATTTAAAAATATTGTTGCGGTAAAGCAAAGTAATTCTGATTTAGATTTAATAAGCGATATAAAATCAATGTGCCCTGAAGATTTTGCTATATATTCGGGAGACGACAGTTTAACACTTCCTATGATGTCTTTGGGTGCTTCAGGTGTTATAAGTGTTGCTTCGCATATAGCAGGCAGAGATTTAAAAGAAATGATATCCGCATTTAAATCAGGTAACAATAAAGAAGCATTAAAAAAACATATTTATTTATATCCGCTGTTCAGAAAACTTTTTATGGCACCAAACCCTGTGCCTGTTAAAGCTGCTCTTGCTCATTTCGGATTGATAAATGACTATGTAAGAAAACCGCTTGTAACTCTTGATAGTGAAGAAAAACAAGAACTCTTATCCGTAATCAGCAAATATTCTATTTAACTAAATTAAAGATTTTATTGCAGATAGTAAATATTTCTTTAGCCTGATTAAAATTAATCATATTAGCACCGTCACAAAGTGCGTGGTCAGGGTCGGGGTGAACTTCAAAGAAAAGACCGTTAACTCCTGCTGCTACAGCAGCTTTAGCAAGCACGGGAACAAATTTCCTTTCTCCTGAAGAACTGTCTCCGCAGCCTCCGGGGAGTTGAACAGAGTGTGTAGCATCAAATATAACGGGGTATCCCATTTCTTGAATTATGGGGATGGCTCTCATATCGGATACTAAATTGTTATAGCCGAAAGTAACACCTCTATCGGTTATGGTTATTTTGTCATTGCCCGAGTCTAAAACTTTTTTTGCTATTGACTGCATCTGTTGCGGAGCCAAAAACTGCCCTTTTTTTATGTTTATTATTTTTCCTGTTTTCGCTGCGGCAACGAGCAAATCTGTTTGTCTGCATAAAAAGGCGGGAATTTGAATAATATCAGCTACTTCTGCCGCCATTGACGCCTCATTCGGATTATGAATATCCGTTACAATCGGAACATTAAATTCTTTTTTTACTTCACTTAAAAGTTCAAGCCCTTTTTCAATCCCTAAACCTCTGTATGAGTTTAAAGAACTCCTGTTCGCTTTGTCATAAGAAGATTTAAAAACAAAATTAATATTAAGTTCAGAAGTTAAATTTTTTAGGTATTCGGC
>CANRMD010000075.1 GCA_947631645.1 Candidatus Gastranaerophilales bacterium | reverse complement strand
CTTGTTAGTTAACAGCATAAACCCTTTCTTTTGAAAAATGATTTTCAATTAATTTATCCAAACAAGCCATAATTTTTTCTTCAAAATGAATATCATAATGCTGATTAATCTCCCGAATGAAATAACAAGGACTTGTAACATTAATTTCAATAACTTTTTCATTAATAACATCCAGTCCGATAAGATACAATCCCTTTTCGGCTAATTTTTTACCTATGTCTTGAGCCATAATTTTTTCATTTTGAGTAAGACAAGTACTTTTAAAGAATTTATCGGAATGAATAGAAAACTTGAAATTATGGTCGCCGGGAAGTTTTTGGATACACTCTTCCATAACTTCACCGTTAATAATAAGAACTCTTTTATCGCCCTCTTTTGCTTGAGGCAGATATTCCTGAACCATAACCGAGGTTTTACCCTCTTGTGTCATGGCATTTATTATTGTTAAAAGGTTATTATCCCTGCTGTTCATATAATAAACCCCGCTTCCGAAGCATCTGTTAAGCGGTTTTAATATGGCTTCTTTTTTGCGTTCTATAAAATTTATTATCAGTTCGGGAGAGCTTGATACTATATTTTCAGGTACATATTCGGGGAAAAAGTTTATATGGAACTTTTCATTAAAATTTTTAACTTCTTTTGGGTCATTAATTAATAAGGTTTTTTCTCTGTCTACGTAGTCAAAAACGTAGCAAGCATTAATGTAATCTATATCGACAGGCGGGTCGGGTCTAAAAAATACCACATCGAAATCATTTATTAAAACTGATTTTATTTCTTTTTCACAAAAAATATTTTCATCTTTTAAAAAAGCATTTTTGACTCCAGCCCATGCTTTTGCATTTTGTATGAATAAGTCGCTTTTTACCGAAACTTTTACTTCATTACCCCGTTTTAAAAACTCTTTTATAAACCAAAAATCAGTAACTAAATCATTAAACTCAAAGTATTTCAGCTCTAAATCATCAATTACAAAAAGAATATTTCTTTCCATGGAAAAACCTCTCTTACAGTTCTAAGAGTAGCACTTTAATAATTTTTTTCAATTATAGAAATAGAGAGTTATATATAAAAATTCACAAAATGGTTTATTTCAAAAACTCAAGGTGGCATTTTATTTTTTTCTGTCATGCTGAATTTTTTCTTGTCATTCTGAGGAGCGAAGCGAGCTCAGAATCTTACCGACTTGGAATATAATTAAGATTTTTTTATGGCTGTTTTTTAATATATAAGATTCTGAAACAAGTTCAGAATGACAACTCTTTGTAAATTCAGGGTGACATGTTTATATTTATTGCGACAAAGTTGTGTAAAGTTACTAAAAAATATTAAGATTATATAAAGGCATATTTAAGGTGTGCTAAACTATAATTATGGGGTATGAAAGTTAAGGAGAGAAAAATGATTCCGATTTTAGATTCAAAAAGACAATACGCAAAAATAGGCAAAGAAATTGAAAAAGAAGTTATTGAAGTATTAGCTTCAGGCTCATATATTTTAGGCAAGCACAATAAAGCATTCCAAACGGAATTTGCTGATTTTGTCGGAACAAAATTTTCCGTAGGATTAAACTCGGGAACTGATGCACTTCACTTAGCTTTAAGAGCTTTAGATATCGGCAGAGGCGATGAAGTTATTACAACGGCATTTACCTTTGTTGCAACCGCAAGTGCAATAGGTTTAGCGGGTGCAACTCCCGTTTTTGTTGATATCAATCCTGATACATTTAATATTGATGCAAATAAAATAGAAGCTGCCATTACTTCAAAAACAAAGGCTATAATCCCCGTTCATTTATACGGTCAGCCAGCCGAAATGGATAAAATAATGGATATAGCAAAACGTCATAATTTAAAAGTTGTAGAAGATTGCTGTCAAGCTATCGGTGCGGAATTTAAAGGACAAAAAGTAGGTTCTTTCGGAGATTTCGGATGTTTCAGCTTCTACCCGACAAAGAATTTAGGCGGTATGGGCGACGGCGGTATGATTACTTGCAACGACGAAAATCTTTATAACAGAGTTATTGCTTTAAGAAACCATGGCGGTGCAATAAGATATTACCATGATGAACTTGGCGTTAACTCAAGACTTGATGAAATTCAAGCTGCTATATTGAGAGTAAAAATGCCTTATGTTAACGAATGGAACGCAAAAAGAAGAGAAAACGCATACAGATACAATGAAATGTTTGCTAAATACCCTGAAATATTGACTCCTAAAGAAGCTGAAAATGCTTATTGCGTTTACCACCAGTATACAATCAGAATAGAAAACCGCGACGAAGTTCATAAACTTCTTCAGGAAAACGGTATAGGTGCAATGATATATTATCCTGTTCCTTTGCACTTGCAAAAATTACATAAAAACCTCGGCTACAAAGAAGGCGACCTGCCGTTGACGGAAAAAGATACAAAACTTGTTATGTCGCTTCCGATGTTCCCCGAAATAACACCCGAAGAACAACAAACGGTTGTTGATACCGTTGTTAAATGCCTTAATATGACAAAACAAACAGTATAACAATTTAATCCATAAAAAAGACTGCCTTTAAAAAGGCGGTCTTTTTGTATTTGCTTCGGGGGGGGGTAAAGTTATAAAATCAACAAATACGGGTATTTTAACTTTATGAAAAAGATTTCAGTTAAACGAATTATAATTG
>CANRMD010000074.1 GCA_947631645.1 Candidatus Gastranaerophilales bacterium | reverse complement strand
TTTACGGAAAGTTGGCTTCCTGTTTGGGTTTTAGCTGTCGGAAATAATCAAACTATCCGTTTACAAAACGGTCTTTTCGGACTTTTTTTGGATAAACGGTTAGTATGATTATTACGGAAAGTTGAATTAAAATTATTTCCCTGCCTGCATTTCGGCTGTGTGTTTGAAGTGTACGCTTAGTTTGATTATTTCGGAAAAGACCGTTTTGAAAATTTCCAATCTTTATTTAAAATAAATTAAAAATTAAATTTTATTTTATTTTTGGATTTAGTGCTTTATTTGAAATTATTAATTTTTTGTTAATTTGGCACACAAGCTTTAATTTATATGCTACCATAGTATAATTGGAAATAGGAAGTTATGAAACTCAAAAGCATAAAAATATATAATTATAAATCAATTGATGAAATAACAATACCCGTTATTAAACAAAACAATAGCAATACAACAATATTTCTTGGAAAAAATGAAACAGGTAAAAGTAATATATTGGATGCTTTATCTGTAATGGAATCATTTAATGAAAAAGAAAATATTGATTTTCTTTCGGTTAGAAATCAAAAGACTGAAGAAAATATTGTTTCGGTATTTTATTCTTTTGAATCAGAGAACAATGATGAATATAGGAAAAAAATTGCAGAAGAAATAATAATTCCTGATGAAATTTTGAATAAAATTGTAGTTCAAAATGCTGAAAAAGAAATATATATAACAAAAGGTGAATCTAAATACAATAAAGAATGGAAATTTACATTAAAGCCATTTGTTTTAAATAATAAGTTTTATATTGTAAAAACAGTCCAAATCCCTGGAAAAATTGTTAATAATATACAACAACCCTCAATAAAAAAGAAACGAATTGAAATTACATCCTTATCAGAAATTAAAAATCTTACAGAAGATGAAAAAAGTAAATATATACAATTAACTAAAGAAAAATTAGAAGAATTTATATATCCTATCTTATGCAATTACTACAACAATCATGAAATTCCTATATCAATTTGGAAATCTAACCCTAATTATCTGATTCAAGATAGCATTTCATTAAATAATTTTGCAGAAAAACCAAATTCTTATCCGCCACTAAAAAACATTTTTGCTTTATCTGGTTATGACTCAACTGAAAAAATCCAAGAAAAAATAAAAGAAATTGCGCAAAATTCTAATTATCGAAGAAGGTTGGCTACAAAACTTGCTAATGAAACTACAAAATACTTGAATAACA
Organism: Candidatus Gastranaerophilales bacterium; assembly: GCA_947631645.1. Classification (GTDB taxonomy): domain Bacteria; phylum Cyanobacteriota; class Vampirovibrionia; order Gastranaerophilales; family Gastranaerophilaceae; genus Avigastranaerophilus. Next base: position 1,505 of record CANRMD010000074.1, on the reverse strand, counting down.
AATGGGCTGAACATAAAATAGCAATAGCGGTTGAGATTTCAGACGAATTAAACATTCATGTAACAGTGCAAGATAAAGATTCGCCTGATACTTACTATTTTATGTCCGATAGAAGCCAAGGATTTAAGCATTTTGTATCATTATTGCTTAGTTTATCAATTAATAATAATACAGGTAGTTTGAAAAATAATTTAATATTGATTGATGAACCAGAGGTACATTTGCACCCTTCGGGTATAAGATACATGCTGAAAGAATTAATTGAAATAGGTAAAAATAATTATGTATTTATTGCTACTCATTCAAATTTTATGATTGACAGAAATACAAAAAATAGACATTTTATAGTTTTTAAAAAAGGAGGTATTACCGAAGTTAATCAAATATCATCAGAAGAAGATTTAAATAATGATGAAGTCTTGCAAGCAGCATTTGGATTAAATGTTATTCGTGACTTTCTCTCTAATGATAAATTATTAGTAGAGGGGGTTAGCGATAAAATTTTAATACAAAAAGCTTTGAATGTTGTAGCAAAAAGTACTAATAATTGTTTTAAAATAACAAATGGAAAAGGTGACAATATACTTGCAGTAGCTTCTTTGGCTGCATATTATGACATATATCCTCTTGTAATTGTTGACGATGACTCAAAAGGGCAAAACTTCAAAAAAGAAATTTTGAAAATCGGGTCTGGTTATAATAATGAGAATGTTGTAACAATTAGAGAATTATGTGCCTCTATAAAGGCTAATGGTACCATTGAGGACACACTTCCATGTGATTATATTACATTAAAGACAAACGAAATTCTTGCTAAAGAAAACATAGAAAAAGTAATTTTAGATGAAAACTTGCCTTTTTGCAACCAAATTAAGCAGCATCTGCAAAAGAAAATTTTAGAAAACAATATTTCTAAAAAAGAAAAGAATAATAAGATTGATTATATATTGTTTGATATCAAAAAGAAAATATCGGATGATTTCGATAGTAAAAATTTAAATAAAAATGCACCTCTTTTATGCACACTGGCAGAAGAAATTATAAAAAAATTTTGTAAAAGATTATACAAACCTCACTTGTAAATTAAGTTTTATATAGTTTTTACCGTCTTTTTTAAATATACTTCCGAACTCATAACGTGATGCACTAGGTGTGTCAAATCTTGTGTTTTTAAATAAATAACCTTGAAATTCATTATGGTTGTATATATGATAACATAATACTTCGCCGTCTTCTCTTACAATAATATAACCGCCCGTAGCTTGATATGTTCCGCTCCATACTGTTGCCGGCGTCATTCCTAATGCAATATCGGTCAAGAAATTTTTCATTTTGTGCTCATAATAAAGGTGCGGTAAATCGGTATTTAAATTACAAGGATTAATTTCTCTTACTTTTGGAGTTAATTCCGTTATCAAACTGCCTTGCCCTGAATAATATTGTATAAGATACTCGGAAATTATTAATGGAAATGATGTATCAATCATTTGTAAATTTGCGTAAAA
>CANRMD010000073.1 GCA_947631645.1 Candidatus Gastranaerophilales bacterium | reverse complement strand
ACGAAAGGAGAAAACAAAATGGCAAAGAAAGTTGTAGGAAAAATTAAACTACAAATTCAAGCGGGTAAAGCAAACCCCTCACCACCGGTAGGTCCTGCTTTAGGTCAACACGGTGTTAACATTATGGAATTCTGCAAACAATTCAATGCAAAAACAGAATCACAAGCAGGATACATAATCCCTGTCGTTATTGATGTTTACGAAGACAGATCATTTTCATTCGTAACAAAATCACCACCGGCAGCAGTGTTAATTAAAAAAGCAATCAATTTAGCAAAAGGCAGTGCAGCACCAAACAAAACAAAAGTAGGGCAAATAACACACGCTCAACTTGAAGAAATTGCTAAAATTAAAATGGAAGACCTTAATGCAACAACAATGGAATCAGCTGTTGAAATGATTAAGGGTTCTTGCAGAGCAATGGGTGTTACGGTCGTTGACTAATTGATTACTAAATAGTGGAAGCAATATTGCGTTAAGACCACAAAAGGAGAAAGAAATGTCTAAATTAACTAAAAAACAAAAGAAAATAGCAGAAATGATGGAAGGTTTTACACAACCTTGCAGTGCTGTTGAAGCTATTCAAAAATTACAAGAAGTATCTAAAGAAACATGCAAATTTAACGAAACAGTTGAATGCCATATGTCTTTAGGTGTTGATGTTAAACACGCCGACCAACAAGTACGTTCTACAACGGTTCTTCCCGCAGGACTCGGTAAAACCGTTAGAGTATGCGTTATAGCTAAAGGTGCAAAAGCAACAGAAGCTAAAGAAGCAGGTGCTGATGAAGCAGGTGCTGAAGAAGTTATCGAAAAAATTGCAGGCGGTTGGTTTGAATTTGACACCTTAATTGCAACACCTGATTGTATGGGTATGCTTGGTAAATTAGGTAGAGTTTTAGGTCCTAAAGGTTTGATGCCTAACCCTAAAACAGGTACCGTTACTTTAGAAGTTGCTAAAGCAGTTAAAGATGCGAAAGCAGGTAAGGTTGAATTCAGAGCCGATAAACAAGGTATGATTCACGTACCTATAGGTAAAATTCAATTCTCTCAAGAAGATTTGATGAAAAACTACATCACTTTAGCTGATGCTGTTTTAAGAGCTAAACCTTCTTCTTCTAAAGGTATTTACTTAAAATCTGTATACTTAACTACAACAATGGGGCCGAGCATTAAACTTGACTCTAAAAATGTTGCAGCTGAAGTAAAAGAAAATATACAATAGCCAAATTCACTATTTTTAAGTTATAATAGAGTATATCAATATTTTGATATACTCTGTTAGCTTATTAAAGGGATATTATTTTGCAGAGAGAAAGAACAACAAAAGATAAAATACAATTATGGGTGCTGATAAAACTATTAAAACTTTTCTTTTTAATTGAACAGCATTTACTAAAAATAAAAAGTATAAATTATCCGACGGAACAATTCATATTTTCAATGTGGCATTGCCATCAATGTTTAACATATGGGGTTAAAGACAAATCAACGTTTTATGTACTTATAAGTTCATCCAAAGACGGAGAAATTATAGCGAAAGCTGCCGAGTGTCTAAATATTAAATCGGTAAGAGGTTCATCAAAAAGAGGCGGAGTAGCAGCTTCATTAGAATTGATTGAAAAACTAAAAGAAGGTAACTCTGTATGCCTTACCGTTGACGGACCAAAAGGTCCCAAAGGCAAAGTGAAAGACGGTATTATTAATATAGCGAAATTATCAGGAGTGCCGATTGTACCTGTGGCTTGGCATTCTAAGTCAAAATTGTTTTTTGAACTTAATTCTTGGGATAAATTTAAAGTTCCGATAGGTCCTTGTCAAACAGTTGCACTATATGGAGACCCTATTCATATTCCGTCAGAATTAACAAAAGAAGAAATAAAAGAATGGTGCACTAAAATTGAAGCGGAAATGAACAAACTTCAAAAAGATTTGGAAGAGAATTACGACACATATTTAAAACAATAAAAAAACCGCCTAAAAGGCGGTTTTTTTATTTAAATTTAAGAAATTCTTTGAAACATATACCCGATACCGCGAGCAGTTAATATTAACTCAGGATTAGCCGGGTCAGTTTCTAATTTAGAACGTAATCTTGAAATATGAACATCAACTACCCTTGTATCAATTCTGTGATCCGGCGGGTATGACCATACGTGCTGCAATATTTCATTTCTTGAATAAGCTTGACCTGAATTATTAACCAACAATTCTAACAAGCTGAATTCCATACCTGTTAATCTGATACGTTCATTTTTTCTGAATACTTGTCTTCTTGCCGTATCTATTCTGATATTACCTGTTGTAATAACATTTTTAGCAACTTTACTTGTAGGAGCGGCAACTTCTTTGGTATTAGTTCTTCTAAGAACTGCTTTAACTCTTGCTTCAAGTTCTTTCGGGCTGAAAGGCTTAATAACATAATCGTCAGCACCGAGTTCCAAACCGGTAATTCTTTCCGAAACATCACCTAAAGCGGTAAGAATAATTATCGGAACATCAGATGTTCTTCTGATTTCTCTAACTACCCCGTATCCGTCAACTTTTGGCATCATAACATCTAACACAATCAAATCAGGATTATATTTATTAAAAGCAGAAATTGCTTCTTCACCATCAGTTGCAGTAATAATCTCATATCCAATCATACTCAAACGAGCTTCTAAGATTCTTCTTATACTGGCTTCATCATCAGCTACAAGTATTTTTTGACGAGAATCTTGTTCGGCTTGTAATTCACTGTTTTCTGTCATTTCCTAGACCCCTCAAAACTTAAAATATTAATCAATGATTACATTATATTACAAAATATAAAAAAATCAAAATATTTCTTAAAAAAACATAAAATATTTTAATATAGTTTTGTTAATATAT
>CANRMD010000072.1 GCA_947631645.1 Candidatus Gastranaerophilales bacterium | reverse complement strand
TGTTTTTCAAAAAATTTTTTGCGGTGGTATTTACAAAGCCCGTATTTATCAACCGCCTCAAGATGAGCTTGGGTCATATAGCCTTTATTTTGAGCCCAGCCGTACATGGGGAACTCTTTATCAAGCTCCGTCATATATCTGTCACGTGCTACTTTTGCCAAAATACTTGCTGCCGCAATTGAAGCAGATTTGCTGTCGCCCTTTACTATTGTTTCTTGCGGGAAACTAAAGTTTCTAATTAATTTGTTTCCATCCACAAGCACTTTTATGTTTTTTGACTCTGTTTTTGTAATAACTTCTTCGCAGGCTTTATTCATCTGCATTAAAGAAACGGCAAGAATATTATATTTTTCTATTTCTTCCACCGTTCCCATTTGGATTGAATATATAGAATTCGCTTTTATGATATCAAAAAGGTCTTCCCGTACTTTTTCGGTTAACTGTTTTGAGTCGTTTATTTTATCAAGAGATTTAATTAACGCTTTATCAACAGAAGTAAAACAAACAGCCGCAGCGAATACACCGCCTGCCCCCGGGCCTCTGCCCGCTTCATCAGTACCGATTAAAAAATCAATATCTTTTCGCTTTTTTTTATCAAACTCAAATAATTTATTCATATTTATCCAGAGTTAATCTGCCTAAACGTCCCAATCTGAAATCATTCAAAATGTTTTGTGCCGCCCTTTTAGTATCAGCTTTTGCCCCTGATACTATCCAGTTGCGTTTTAAAGCTATTGTTTCTACGTTAACTTCATCATCAATATTATAGTATTTTTTCATTAAATCAGGGTAGATTGTATTCATATCTTCAATAAATTTAGAAGCAACAGCCTCAATATCGTAGGCATTTTCGCCTATTGAATCAACAAAAGCCAGCTTATAAGCTTTATTTTGGTCCTCTTGTTTTAGAGGAATAATCCCCGGAGTATCCAGTAAATCGACCTTAGGATTAATTTTGACCCATTGCTGGTCGCGTGTTACACCTGCTTTTGCACCTGTTTTAGCTTTTGATTTTTTTATTAACTTATTAATAATACTTGATTTACCGACATTTGGCATTCCGACAACCATAACTCTAACGGCTCTGGGGAGCAAGCCTTTTTTAACTAACGCTATAATTTTGGGCTGTCCGAGTTCTGACACTTTATTTAAAATCTTTGATAAATCTTTATTATCATTAGCACTTGTCGGCAAAACGAAACATTTTGTTTGTTCTTTAAGAGCATCTTGCCATTTTTTTGTTTGTTCATTGTCTGCCAAATCTGCTTTATTCATTAATATAAGACGTGGTTTATCCCTTAGAAGTTTTTCTATATCAGGGTACATACTGCTTTGGGGTATTCTTGCGTCAAGAACCTCAATAACAACATCAACGATGTTAATTTGTTCTTTCAATTTTTTTTCCGCTTTGGCTATATGCCCGGGGTACCAATGAATATGCTCCATTTAAACCTCTTTTATAAATTAAAAGCCATACTTAAAAATTGTATGGCTTTTTATATTATCAATACTGCCTGTCATAATCCGGTGTCGCAACATTTCGCTTGCTCCTCGCAACCGTAAAGTTGCTCTGACTCCACTCCGTTACGCATACAAGCTTTGTCGTACTCACTTTGTAACGCTTTCGGTTTATCGTAAAAATTTACTCGAAAAATTTATTTCTTTTCAATTTTTTCTCTGATACGGGTTGCTTTACCTGAGCGTTCTCTCAAGTAATACAATTTAGCACGTTTAACATCACCGCGTCTTACGATTGTAATTTTTTCAACACGAGGAGAGTAAACTGGGAAAACCCTTTCTACGCCAACACCTTGGAAAATTTTTCTGACGGTAATAGTTTTACCGATACCGCTGCCGCGTTTTTTAAGGATTGTTCCTTCAAATGCCTGTGTTCTTTCTTTGTTTCCTTCAATAATTCTTACGGAAACTCTTACTGTATCTCCGGGGTTTAATTCCGGCAATTCTTTATTTAAATACTCTTTTCCTAAACTTTCTACTATGGGGTTCATAATTACATTCCTTTACTAATATATTTTATTTAATCATATTTAAAACATATTTTTTCTTCAAGTCATTTTTTAATTAATTAAAAATTTTAACAAAAATGTTAACAAATATTAATAAAATCGAAACAAAAACTAAAGTTTAAAAAAAAAGAGCCGATAAAAAAAATATAAGTTATTGGAGAAAAGGCAAAAGGAAAAATGGGATTGAATTTAGGCAACAATCTTTATGCTGCTAATGCAGTCAAACCTATAATTGATACACAGGCCATCACCCGTGTAGCAGAAAGAATTTTCAATCCCGAAAATCAACAAAATCAACAAACAGTTGATGTTTCAAAACTTGATTTATCAAAATTTAACAGAGTAAAATTAGGAACAGATTTATATGCCGCAAGAACAAACGGAGAAGTTGCACTTAAAGCGGCAAAAGCGGCAACTGATTTTGATGTTAATTTTTCAAAAGCATTCAGTGCAAATGTACAATATTTAAATTCTCAAGCAGCACAAAGTTTATTTACTTCAAAAGAAAATAACGGCAGAATATTTATCGCCGCAGAACAAAATTTAATTCCCGATGAACAACAAATTTCGGTTGTTTCATCACAGGTAGCAGAAACACGTGAAACGAATAAGGATAAGAAAGGTTCTAATCCGTTTTCATTCTACTACCAAGCAGAGCAGAGAGAAGAATCGGAAAACAATGATTCTTTAAGCTCAATAAACATTTTTGCCTAAAAAATACATTGTTACTTGTTTTTCCGAGACGAACCGCCAAGTTCGTCTTTTCTTTTTGAATTTTCGGCAGGGTGGAGTCGAGGCAATGCCGAACACCTCTAGATTTGGACTGACTTACTATATTCAAGTCCAACTATAAACCCGCTCTGCGGGCGACCTTGCGGAAAAAACCGCAAAAAAAGACCGAAAATTCATTCGGTCAAACAGTTTACGAGTGAGAGTGGAATATGTATATTGTTATAATAATTGTTTGAATTCCCGCCGTATATTATCCTCTTGTATATATTTAGGTATTAAATTTTAAGTCCGAATAGACCAAACTAAAATTAGTAACCCATATAAAATTCGGAAGTTTTATTAAGAAATTTTAAGCTAATATATATTTTTTATGTATAAAATAGCAATTTTTTATATAAAAAATACTTTATATACATGTGAGAGATGAATAAAAGATATTAAGAGAATAATCACAAAACAAGTAACAAAGAGAGTAAAAAAATTCATTAACACTTAATTTAACATATTTCATACTTACCTTACACTTACCTTACTAACACACGACGGATAGAAAAAATCTTTCTTTTACATTCCGAATTGTTTGGGACATTATATGTCCCTTTTTTTTGCGTTTTTTCCGCAAGGCGGAGTCGAGCGAAAGCGAGCGAGCCCGAGGGAGCAGCAACCGAACCGAGCGGAAAAAACCGAAAGGTTTTTGAAAGCGAGGTTGCAAGGGTTGTGCGAAC
>CANRMD010000071.1 GCA_947631645.1 Candidatus Gastranaerophilales bacterium | reverse complement strand
AGAGCTGCCATCATAGCACTTTGATAATCCATACCGAACATATTCATAGTCTGCTCTATATAAGCTTTTGATATCTTGCATTCTTTTACCCATTCTTCAAGATATTTAATTCTCTCTTGTTTAATTTCTTCATCAGTTGTACCTTTTGGATTAAACATATCTTTCTCCTTTCTATTTTGTACTTTTTAACACCCGTCCAGAGCTGCCATCATAGCACTTTGATAATCCATACCGAACATATTCATAGTCTGCTCTATATAAGCTTTTGATATCTTACGTTCTTTTACCAAGCTTTCAAGATATTTAATTCTCTCTTGCCTGATTTCTTCATCAGTTGTACCTTTTGGATTAAACATATCTTTCTCCTTTCTATTTTGTACTTAAATTTAATTGGTAATAAACAACATCCGGCTCGCCATTATTAAAATCTTTAAAATATTTTTTATCCCAAGTTTGGGGCATATATTTATCATCCCATTTTATACGGTCAACTTCTTCAAAACCGTGGCGTTTATAGATATAGGGCAAATAGGTATCAAAGCAATCAAGCTTAGTTCCGCCATTTTGTATGGCAAGTTCCAGCATTGAGTGTACCGACCCGCTTTCTCCCGAAAAGACGGAAACAATATCCCCATCAGGCTTTATAGCAAACCCGCTTGTACCGGTTTCCGATACAAAAAGCCTCATATTTTTATATTCTTCTAAAGGATATTCATAAAACTGAGCGGCATTTTTCTTTTTAAGTGCCAAATTTTTTCTCATAATGTCAACAAACTTTTTAGCACTTTCTGGAGAGTTTTTAGGCAGTTCAAGATAGTTATCCGTATTCCAACCATATCTTGTATATGCAATTTTTAAATGGTGGGTAGGGGAATATTTAAGCGTTCCGTTTGCATCTTTTGTTACATCATAAGGATGAAATTTGCCATCTGTTGTCATAGTTAAGCTTTGAATATTTTTAATTCTTTCATCCGTTATTTGCTTCGGACGTTTTGGTTCTTTTAAAGTATTTAGTGCACGTTTTTCCGTAGCAGGGTATACTCCTTCAAGATAATTTGTATGAAAGTTATCTTGAAGTACAGAGTAGGCAGTTTTTTCATCAGCCATAAGTGTAGGATACAAATCAACCTTTTTAATTGAACCTGCATCAGATAACAAGCTATATTTACCCGTCCCCAGTCCGATAATTGAACCTGTTCCAAGACCTATAGCAGTACCCGAAAGTGTAGTTTTTACGGGGTCTTTATCTTCGAGCATACTTTCTCCGAGTCCGTATACACCTCCTGATATACCGCCTGATAATGCTCCTGATACAACCTCTTGTGCTATCTTTTTGCCGAGTAAAGGTTTAGATGCTTTTATTAAACCCGAACCAAGTCTAAAGCCAAGCCCACCAACGGGGACAAAAGCACTTCCTATCTCTAATGCAGCACCGCCCCAGTTTTTAGCATGTTCAAGCCATCTTTCTTTTTCTATATCATATAACTCGTCTTGTGCTTTTTTCTTTAAAGATTGTATTTGGCTCGTTTGAGGAGGTTCAGGATATTTTACGTTATTTACTATTTTATAATTATCGGGTTCCGAGGGAGATTTCGAGGGTGATTTCTTTGCCTGCATTACTATTTCATTCGGCTCAATACCGCCGGCAAGTTTGACGGTATTTTTTGCCGGAGTATTTATATAATCAAGTTTTTTTTCAACAGTTTTTTGCGGTTTTACAACAATAACTTTTTTTACTTGCTGTTTTGGTTTATCTTTGTACTGTTCAATTTCGTGAATTTCTGCAGGAGTTATTATAACAGGCTCAATATATACTCGGTCTTCATCGTAATACTGCGTATTATCTTGGAAATCGTCCCAAACTGTATATAAACTTTTTTGATTTATACAGTAATCATTATCAGGATGATTATACAATATATCCGCTCTTTGCTGAGCTTTATCAATTTTGGATATACTTCCTTTTAGTAAAAATTTATTATCTTTTTTATTTTTTTTCTTAAAAAACATTTTTTGTCCTTCCGTTTATATAATAACCAAAGATTTAAGTTTTAATCTAACATATTTTCCGATATCAAAAATTAATGCAAAAAATTTTTAATCTTATAGTTAACGAAAACCATAAAATTAAAGCCGGGATTGAATTTTAGACGACAGAAATAAATCGAATTTAATTAAAAAATTTTCTTAAAATTTCTTAATATTTTGTAACTTTACCAATTTTCTTGTTCTTTTATAAATTTTTCAAGTCGATGCAGCCGGTTAAACCAACCTTTTATAAATACTCTTTGCGAGGGATTATTCATAACAATAGCTCTATATTTATTTTTTCTTAACTCAAAGAATTTCTCCAAGTCTTTACCTGATTCTCTATATAGTTCAACTCCCGTCTTAAGTCCGTGGTTAACACAAGAATCAAACAACATAAGAGCCAAACCGAAATCATATATTTTGTTTGCACCTGATTTTAACCAATACTCTTTATAATAAATATCGGTTGCTTCTTCTTTTGTAATCAGCTCAACAGGCTGCATATTTTTATTTACACTTCTTCTGTAAGCATTATAAGTACCTTGGGTAATTCCGTAATTTGTAGCACCGCCTCTGTCTGCTTTATGATTTGAATATCCTCCCTCTAAAGAGAAAACAAAATTTAGTGCCTTTAAAAATCTTTCTTCCATTTTTTCTGTATCCTTTCACTTTTGTTATTTTTGGACAATAGTTTGTATAATTTTCAAACAATTATCATAACAGGTACAGCTGATTAAACAGATTATTTAAAAATTATACTTGATATTAAATTTTTTATGAAAAAATTAACGTTTTTAAATTTTAATTAAAATACCCTGATAAACCATCAATTGAAAAACAATAGTTTATAGTTTGTAGATTGGGGTTTAAACTAACAGTTTGTAACTTTGCAATCAAAGTAATCCCAATTAATTAACCTGCTTGATTTAATAACTTTTTGGCTTATTGCCAAAAGTTATAATTTATGCTCTTATTTATATATTAATTTATAGGTATTTATGATTAAAAAAATTATAATATTATTCCTTATTGTTTTACTTATTGCCTTGTCTTTGTTGTTGTTCAAGAAAGATGATAAATATAAACTTCCAAGACAATACAAAATTGAAATTCAAAAAGTAATTGATGAACAGACTTTAGAAGTAAAAAATATGAGTGATGAAAGTTTAAAGGAGGCAAATAATCTCTTTGATAAATTTCAAAATGATAGTCATGCAAAACTTTATAAAGACAAGTATTTGGATAAAATGGAATATTATAAAAATGTTATCAGAAACTCTGATTTTATAATATATAATGACATGATTAAAATTACTGAAAAATATGCAAATCTCAACTTAAATGTACCCTCTACCGATGATTCATATACTCTTGAAAATATACTGGAAAAATATTTAAAAGCTAATGATATTAATACAGATAAGCTTATAGACCTTGCAAAATACAATTCAAAAAGTGTAAAAAAAATAGATAATTATTATGAAATTATCCGAAAATATGGTGAATCAAATAATTATTAATTATTTTTTTATATACTTGAAAGGATTAACAGGTACTTTATTTTCATAAACTGATAAATGTAAATGAGGTCCTGTTGATGAAGGTTTACCGTTAGAATACCTTCCAGTAGAACCCACTAAACCTATTAATTGTCCTTTTTCTACCCTTTGTTCTTTCTTTACATTTATTTGATTTAAGTGAATAAAAGTACTGGTAACAATTTTTCCATTAATATTTC
>CANRMD010000070.1 GCA_947631645.1 Candidatus Gastranaerophilales bacterium | reverse complement strand
ACCGCTTGCGATTTTTTGGAAATGCTTCCGCCATCGGTTACTATTCACCGTTTAGCCGGTAACGGCTTAAAACCTAATATGCTCGCCCCAGGGTGGTTAAGTAAAAAATTTGTTGTCTTAAATAAAATTGATAAATTACTTGAAAAAAGAAATTCTTTTCAGGGAGCTAATGTAAATACTATCTGACATTAAAATGCTGATTTTTTATTAAAGTTTTTGATTAAAATGCCGTTATTAAATTTTGTATGAATTTACAAAGGAATTTTTATGCTGATATCTCAAAATAATTTTACAAAGGAATGTTGTTATAAATGTCTTAACGATAACGGACAAAGCTCAGTAAATACAACAAATAATAGTGATAATGATGAAATAATACTTGATACTAATATAAATGATGATAATGAAGATAAGTTTCAGAAAAAATATAATTATTCTGAAGAAACTTTAGATTCTATAGCATATTTTAAAGGTATAACCGTTCCCAGAGAAGAAATTGCACAATATGTTGACCAAATTCATGAAATACTTAAAAATGGAAGCAAGAAAGATAAAAAAGGAATTAAAAATCTTTTACAAAACCTTTCTTCAACGGATATTGCTTGTATTACTCAAACGTATGAATATGCCCATCACGCTTTTCTTATTGATGATATTTTAGGTTTTATTCATTTAGGATACGAAAAAGATCTTGTAAAATTCTTTGCCAAAGCTTGTTTGGATACAGCAGTAAATGGTAATGAGTTTGATAAATTTGCAGCAATGCATATTTTAGAGTTTACTCCTAATTTTATGAAATATTCAGGTATGAAAGAAATACGCGAAGACGAAACGATGGAAATAGCCAGTGCCTCTATGGTCATGGGAATTCGGGGTTAATTCTACAGTTAATTACATTTAAATATAATTGAAAATAACAACTTAGTTAATCATGCAGACTCAGTAATTCTCACTTAGTTGTGCGATTCTCGTCTTAAGACCTTAGCCACTTTCGGTAGAAAGATGTTAAAAGATTTTTCTCAAAAATTTATAATTAATCTTTTAAGGTTTTAAGTTTAATTAAATCAGTTATTTCATTTTGGTTTAAAAATTTTGCACCGCCCAATATCTTTGTATTTATAGTAACTTTAGCATAGTACTCGGCAGTTTCCATTTTTAAATATGCTTTTCTTAAGCTGTCAGCGATTGCAATTGCCCCATGGTTTGCCATTAAAACGACATCCCTATTATGAAGGTATTTTACGGTATTTTCAACAAGTTCTTTACTTGATGGCATGGCATACGGAGCTACCGGTATATCTTCAAAATATATTATATTTTCTGACATTATAGGTTCATCTAAAGTTTTATGGCAACAAGCAAATGTTGTTAAATATACGGGATGCGTATGTATTATTGCTTTTATATCACTTCTTTGTTTATAAATCTCAACATGAAGCATTTTTTCTGATGAAGCTTTTTTATTCTCCAATTCTTTCCCGTCAAAATCAATTAAAACAATATCTTCTTCTTTTAAATCACCCAGAATACTGCCCGTAGTTGTTATTAATATGCCTTTATCGGTTCTTATACTTATATTACCCGATGTTGCTATTGTCAAATTCTTTTCATATAATTTTTTTCCAATATCTATAATGTCTTGCATAACTATCCTTTTGTTTCTTTTATTTTATCAAATTTTTTAAATTTTTACATTTATTCTGTTATAATTATTTTATGTTTAATAAATTTATCAAAATTATTTTACTTAATATTTTAGTAATTGTTATTATATTTGTTTTTGCTGAATTTATTAGTTTTTGGAAGATTTTAAAATATTATGAAAAAAATAAACATTATAGTTTTAATTATTCTTTAAAAATAGATACATTTGATTCTTTTTATAATTACTTTAAAAAAAATTATATAAGACCGGTTGAAAACAAAAATATTGATGCAGCTCCGGTTATTATATTTGGTTGTTCTTTTGCTTATGGAGATAATTTAAATGATAATCAAACATTTTCTCATAAACTTGCTAAATATATTAAAAGACCTATATATAATATGGCTTATGGCGGTTGGAGCGTCGCTAATATGCTTTACCAAATAGAAAATGATAATTTAATTAAAAGTATTAGACCTCCTAAATATGTAATTTTTGTTTATTGCCCATATCAACAACACAGAATTTATTTACATATATTTGATCCGGGTGAAACCAGATTATGTGTTCACTATAATAAACTTTTAAATTCTAATATCTTAAAACAACAGAAAGTTCCCACTTTTTTATTTTCACTTTATACAATTAAAACAATTGATAACTTCATCGCTCATTTAAAGGGTTATAACCATCATTTTGAAAAATCAAGAAATCATTTAACAATATTATTTTATAAACAATCTATAGATTTAATGAAAAAATATTGGAACAATAATTATACGCAGTATTTTATATTAAATTATTCAAACACAACTCAACCGTTTTTAGAAACATTGCAAAAAGAAACCGATTGGGAAATTATTAATTTATATGATTTGGATAACTGTAATAACATATTTAATAATGTGAAATTTCAAATATCCGAACAAGATATTCACCCTAATGAAAAGGCTTGGGATATCATTGCTCCCGCATTTGCAAATCAAATTCAAAATTATTAATTAAACATTTTTATTTTGTTATAATTATTTTATGTTTATTAAATCTTTGAAATTAAAAAATTTTAGAAATTATACTGAAGTTAATTTAGAACTTAATTCTAAAAAAATTTTATTTATCGGAAAAAATGCACAAGGAAAGACAAATCTTTTAGAAGCAGTATATTATTTGTCTACACTTGATTCCTTAAGAGCAAAATCTGATTCTGAATTAATTAAGTGGGGTGAAGATTTTTGTAATATTAAAGCCGAAATAAAAAAATTTGATATAGATATTGATTTGGAAGTTAATATTAATCCGCCAAACAGAAAAAAACTTAAAGTTAACGGGCTAAACAAAAATAAATCTTCGGAATTTATTTCTAATATTTCTGCGGTTTGTTTTACCGTAAATGACTTATTATTACTTCGAGGCACTCCCGATGACAGACGCAAGTGGCTTGATAACGCTATAAGCCAAATTTTGCCCGCTTATATTGAAAGACTTAATAAATATAACAAAATCAAAACTCAAAAAAATAACTATTTAAAAAACTTAAAAGGTAATCTGAATGCAGATACCGCTATGCTTGATATATGGAATGAACAGCTTGCCGTTACGGGAAGTAATTTAATATTTATCAGATTAAATTTCCTATATGAACTTCAAAGAATTGCAATAGAAAAACATAAACAAATTTCAAACAGCGAAAATTTAACTGTTTTTTATAATTCATCAATTATTGGGGATATTAATTGCAGTGAAAAATTTCCCTATAACAATGAATATATATTAGAAAATTTCAAACAAAAACTTAAAGAAAAAAAGCCTGAAGAAATTATTAGAGCTCAATCTGTTGTTGGCCCTCACAGAGATGATGTTTCTTTCTTTATTAATGATAACGATGCTAAAAAATTTGCATCTCAAGGGCAGCAAAGAACCATTGTCTTATCTCTTAAACTTGCTGAACTTGAACTTATTAAAGAAAAAATCAACACTAATGCTATTTTACTTCTTGATGATGTTTTAGCTGAACTTGATGATTTAAGGCAAAATTTTCTTCTGGATGCTATAGGAAACGAAACTCAAACAATTATTACTTCCGTCGATACCTTGCATTTTAAGGAAGAATATTTAAAAAATGTTGAAATTTTTGAAATTAAAGA
>CANRMD010000069.1 GCA_947631645.1 Candidatus Gastranaerophilales bacterium | reverse complement strand
AAAAAAGATAACAAATTTTAAACAATTTGTAAATAATTAGCAATTTTTTTTTTTACAGGTATTATATTTTTAGGTCTCGTTTTTAAGGAGTATTATATGAAAATTTCTGCAATGAATACTGCCGTAGCATTTGGTAGAGCATTGAGTACACGTGAACAAAAAGAATTTGCTCAATTGCAAAAAGAAGCAAGAAAAACATTAAATCTGGATAAAACAACAGCAACCATATTTGATTTTAGTGTTCCGTCTTCAAAAAAAGATACCGGTATCGGTACAAGTTTTTCAAAGGATGCACAGGATATAGCGGGACTCTTAAAAGTAATGTGCGGAGTTAATTCCATCCAATTGCAGCCTCAAGGCGAGATTTCAAATTATGTACGTTCACCATACTCGGGAACCGGCTTCTCATTAGGTGCTCACATTATTGATTTAACTAAACTTCAAGATGAGTCTTATGCTGATTTGTTAAGCGATAAAGACCTAAATTCTCCTTATATGACAAGAGTAAAAGACCATGACAAAGTAGATTATAATAATGTTTTTGCCCCTGACGGACAAAAAGCTATGCTTCAAACCGCGTTTAAGCGTTTTTCTAAACTTGAAGCTTCGCATCCTTTAAAGAAAGAATATGAAGCGTTCAAAAAAGAAAATACATATTGGCTTGAAAAAGATGCTTTATTTGAAGCAGCAGCCGTTGCAAACGGTTCAGGCGACATGAGAACTTGGTCCCATAGAGATCAAAATGTTTTTGCAACAAAACAAGGTGATACACAAAGAATAGCTGAATTAAAAGCAATTAAAGATGATAAAGGTATTAATGTTGTTGATTTTAACGAATTTGTTCAATTTATAGCAGACAAACAACAAAAAGAATCAAAACAAAAATTTAATGCTCAAGGTATTGATATATTCGGTGACTGCCAAATAGGATTTTCTCAAAAAGATTACTGGGCACATAAATCTGCATTTTATCCTACACAAGAATTCGGATGTGATATAGGTGAGGGGAATTATTCATGCTGGTCGCCCGCTATTGACTTCGGTAAAATAAACGGTGATGCGGGTGAATTATTATATAATAAATTTAATTTATTCTTTAAACGTTACAACGGAGTTAGAATAGATGCTGCTTGGCAGTTAATAAAACCTTTAATTTGTGAACCTTTAAAACATAACGGTAAAGATGTTTTTGATGCTAACGGCAACAAATTGGGACAAAAATTAAATCATCAACCTGATATGGGCGGAAGAATTATAAATGATATCGTATTAAAAGCGGCTGACAATAACGGTGTTTCAAGAGATAAAGTATTTTTGGAACTTCTCGGAGGAAATTCTTATGATTCTTTAGATGCTGTTAAACATTCAGGTGCTACTTTAATTCATATTACAAAATACGGTTCTGATTCTTGGGGCCGTGTTAAATATTATGAATCTTATGGTGATAACAAGTATCAAAATATGCATCCCGGGGATTATACAATAGGACCAGGAACTCATGATAATGAATCTTTGATTGAACAAGTTGACTCGGCTAAAGACAGAGCTTCTTATTTGGCAAAAGATTTACATTTAAATCATCAAGAATTGATGCATTCTCCTGAATCATTATCTAAGGCTATTTGGGCTGAATTGTTTACAACTAAAAACCAATTTGCTACACTGCCTGATATTTTAGGCTCTGAAAAGAGAATTAATATGCCTAATACAACAGACGGAAACTGGTCATATAGAGCTTCAAGAGATTATGAACGTCAGTATTTTGAAAATCTTGCTCAGGGTAAAGGTTTGAATTTGGCTGATGCGTTAGCTAAGGCAATAAAAGCTAAACATAACGGACATTCGACTAAATTGACCGATAAATTAGAAGAATTTGCATATATTTTAAGACAGCAAGGTCCGATGACTACAAAAGAAGCTGATAAACTTTATGCGTAATTAATTTTAAAAGAGGCGGTTTTTTAAACCGCCTCTTTTTTTATTTATTCATAAATTTTATCAATTTGTGATTTAAGGCTATCCGTATTTGTTCCGTAGCATTCACGTTGCGTTTTTTGAAGTTTTTCACCTCTTTTGTAATAATGTACAGTGCATTTTGAATTACCTTGAGTATATGTTTTTGTTAATATTGGAGTACAAATACCTTTTGTGAATGAATTTTTTAATTCATTGTACTTTTTTACACAATTTGCATAACCGTTAGGTTTATTTTTTGCAAAAAATTCATCCTTTAGCCATTCGCATTCTGCTTCAGTAGTTTTTGATGTGTCATAAATGTAATTAGCATTAAATAAATTTGTATCTTGAGAACAATAATATTCGTTTGCCGGTGTGATATTTGCACATACCAGTATACAAAATATGCTTAATAAAATTCCGTTTATTATTTTCATTTTTTTGCTCCTTAATTATTTATTTGTCATTATAACCGGTTGTCCCGGAAGAGTAGTTTTACAATTCCCTTGTGCATTAAGTTTTAGGACTTTTATTTTATCAGCATTATATTCCGCCATACAAGATTTTTTTACATCTTCAGTATTTATTGCTTTGCCCATGTTTTTTGCAAAGCTTACTGCAATTTGAGCAGCTTGCTGACAATCTCTTTCGGGTACTATTCTTGCATCATAAAATACACTTTCATGTTTACCGTTAATTACACCTGAACAATTGTATATTTTACTTGTATCCAGTTCTGCTGCCGTTACAGTTTGGCTGATGACTAATAAGCTTAATCCGATTAGTAAACTGTTAATAAATATTTTCATGTATTCCTCCTTTTTTTATATAGTATGTGCTATTCTATTTTTTTTTAAATCATTTACATGGTTTATAAATTGACTTTTTAGCGATTTTATGGTTTTCTATAAATAGAGATTTTAATCACGAAAGGATTCGAAACATTATGGCAACAAAAGGTAAAAGTGCTGCAAAGTCGGCAGTAAAAAAAACAACAAAAACCAAGAAAAATGTTGAAGCTTTAGAAAAAGCATTAAATCAGTCTAATGTTGTTGAAACACTAGATCAGCTTGAAGTGTTGATTTCTAAAGTAAAAAAAGCACAAAAAATATTTGAAACATACACCCAAGAACAAGTTGATACAATATTTAAAGCAGCAGCAGCGGCTGCCGATAAGGCTCGTATTCCTCTTGCAAGAATGGCTGTTGAAGAAACAGGCATGGGAGTTTTAGAGGATAAAATTATTAAAAATCACTTTGCCTCAGAATATATTTATAATAAACATAAAAATGCAAAAACATGCGGAATAATCAGAGAAGATAAGGCTAACGGTATAAAAGTCGTTGCTGAACCTTTGGGAGTTTTGGCAGGTATTGTTCCTACAACAAACCCTACATCTACTGCTATTTTTAAATCATTAATAGCATTAAAAACAAGAAACGGAATCATCTTCTCCCCGCATCCGAGAGCTACAAAATCAACTATAGCTGCTGCTAAAGTTGTTTTGGATGCCGCAGTTAAAGCAGGAGCTCCGGAAAATATTATAGGTTGGATTGATGTTCCTTCTATTGAATTATCAAGTGCTTTAATGAACCATAAAGAAATAGATTGTATATTGGCAACAGGCGGTCCGGGTATGGTTAAAGCTGCATATTCATCAGGTAACCCTGCATTAGGTGTTGGACCGGGTAATACTCCCGCTGTTATTGATGAAACAGCTGATATTAAAACGGCAGTTTCTTCAATTCTTATGTCAAAAACATTTGATAACGGTATGATTTGTGCATCGGAACAATCAGTTATTGTTGTTAAAGATGTTTATGAAGAAGTTAAAAAAGAATTTGTTTACCGTGGTGCTTACCTTGTAAATAAAACTGAAACACAAAAATTAATTGATTTACCTTTAATTGATCCTAAACGTGGTACTGCTAATGCCGCTGTTGTAGGTCAACCTGCTCATACAATAGCTAAATTGGCAGGGTTTAAAGTTCCCGATAATGCTAAAATATTATTGGTTGAAAGACCTAAAGTTGATTGGAATGACCCGTTCAGCCGTGAAAAATTATCACCTGTTTTATCAATGTATAAAGCAAAGAATTTTGAAGAAGCGGCAGAAATGGCATA
>CANRMD010000068.1 GCA_947631645.1 Candidatus Gastranaerophilales bacterium | reverse complement strand
CATGGCGGTGACCCTGACAGTGTTAAATTCTGCCATAAAATCGGTTTAGATTATGTATCCTGCTCACCATTCAGAATTCCGCAGGCAAGATTAGCTGCAGCTCAAGCTGTTGTTGAATCTAAATAATAAATCACTTTTATTTGAAAAAGGAGAGTAATTATTACTCTCCTTTTTTAATAATATTTAAAAAATTCAGCTTTTTATATGAATTGAAGCACTTTAAAAAATGTTATAATTTTTTATTGAGATTAAAATAGGGGAAATTATGCTTCAAGAAGCTACAAAAATATTAAATTCAGCTTTTCATAACAGTTTTATAAAAAGACTGAGTCTGTATTTGCACGATTGTGTAAGGGAAGAAGTTCAAAGTTCTACATTTAGAAATTTAAAACAAGATAAAGATAACAAATGGATATTTCTTGAGGCGGAAAATAACGATAAAAAAGAAATTTCCTCAATTTTAGACGGAGAAAAACTGTTTTCTAAATATCCCGAGCCGATAAAACTGGATGGTTCTGATTCTTATTTAACAGAACTGATGCTGTTAGGAGAAAACGGTCAAAAAGATAAATATTTAATATACGGATATTTGTTTTTAGTCGGTAAAAACACTAAAACAAAACGAAAAAATGAATTTTTAACTCCTCTTTTATATTCAACCTGTAAGCTTGAACGACAGGGAGTTAATATTGAATGTTCGGTTCAGGAAGAAGGATTATCATTAAATACGGCGGCTCTTACAAGTTTAATGAATTTATCGGGCGAAGAAGATGAAATCGATAATATGCTCGATGGGCTCTTGGATGTTGTCCCTAAACTTCCTTTGAAAGAAGAAGATTTGAATATATTTTTAACCACACTTAAATCTTTAATTCCCGATTTGGAATTTCAATTGTATGAAGAAGAACAACTTGAAAATAATATAAAAGAAACAGATGCTTCAAAGTTTTATGAAGAAAAACAAATAAATTATGAAAATCTTCAAGAAGCAATAGAAGAAACCGAAACAGAAAAACCAAAAGTTTCAATGAAAGTTGATAAGGTTGTTTTAACTAATAAAAGTGCGATAATTCTTACAAAAAGACCGCTTGTTACGGCGGGAGTTTTATATGAATTGATGCAAATATCCGAAAAACCGTCAGGCATTTTAAGAGAAACATCATTAAATATAGTTAATGAAGAGTATCTGCAAGGTAAAGGGAAAATGGCTTCAAAACAGATAAAAGATAATCCTGATAAAGATTTTGTTGCCGTAACACCTTTATCATTGAGTGATTCACAGGAAGATGTTATAAAAAATCTTGAAGATAATACTATTTTGTCCGTTTATGGCCCGCCCGGGACGGGAAAATCACAGACTATAGTTAATCTTATATGCCATTTAGTTTCAAACGGCAAAACTGTTTTGGTAGCTTCAAGGATGGATAAAGCTACAGATGTTGTTGCAGACAGATTAAATGACTTCGGAGCACCATATTTGGCTTTGAGAGCCGGAAGAGCTAATTATCAAAAACAATTATCTTTTGATTTGCAAGATTTAATTTCTAATAAAGTCGATTTAGATACTGATTTTGAAGATTCTCTGCTTGTTGATGTTGAAGATATGCAAAAGCTTGTTTTAACTGTCAGAGAAAAAGAAAATAAGTGCGAAGAAATTATTAAACTTGAAAAAGAGTGGACTCAATATATTAAAGAACGTGATGAAAAGCAAAAACAAATAGGAGAATTGCAATTTCTTAATGCTAAGTTAACAATGCAAGAAGTTGATAATATTGACAATGCAATAAAAAACCTTGAAAAGAATGCCGAAAAACAAGGCTTTTTAGCTGATATTACAACTAAATATGCTAATCATCAATTAAAGAAAATAATTCAAAATAAAGAATTTAAACCTGATTTTGAAAATCTTGAAAGATTAAAACTGGAACTTGAGATTGCCCGTCTTTCAACAAAAGCAAGATATACGGAAACTCAAATGTTTAAGTTAGGCAATATCCACAATATTATTGAAGAAATTAAAGCTTTAAAGAAAAAGCAAAAAACTCTTGCAATAGATATTTTAAAAGGTAAAAGAAGAAATTCATTAAAAGGATTGTTAAGAGATCAAGTTAAAAGACAGCGTTTAATTGTCCATACAAAAGCACTGGTAACTAAAAAACAAAATCTTCAAAACAGACTTTTGGAAGATGAAGATTTTAAACCGCTTTTAGAAGCATTCCCCTGCTGGTGTGTTACTACTTATGCTGTTTCTAATTCACTGCCTTTAAAACCCGCATTATTTGATGTCGCTATTATTGATGAAGCTTCGCAATGTGATATTGCAAGCTGTATTCCGATATTATACAGATGCAAAAAGGCGGTTATCGTAGGTGATGATAAACAATTACCGCATTTATCATTCTTGGAAAAATCAAAAGAACAATCTTTTTTGAGCCAGTATGAAATACCCGATAAATATCAATTAATGTGGAGATTTAGAACTAATTCCATGTTTGATTTGGCTAATTATTATTCAACAAAACCTGTATTGTTGGATGAACATTTCAGAAGTTACGCACCTATAATTGATTTTAGTAATAAAGAGTTTTACGGTGACAGAATAAGAATTATGTCGCAATGTAATGATAATAATGTACTTGAATTAATTGAAGTACCTGAAGGCAAGGTAGATTTTGATATAACAAGAAACATGCCCGAAGTTGAAGCGATAATGCAGAAATTACAAGAAATTATACAAGATGATGAACGTATAACTGATGAAAACCATGAGCCGATAACGGTTGGTATAATTTCTCCGTTCAGAGGTCAGGTAGAGCTCATTAAAAAAGCGGTTTCTCAGGTGTTTAAAGAATCAACAATCAGAAAACATAAAATAGAAGTAGGTACAGCACATACTTTTCAGGGTGATGAACGTGATATTATTATGTTGTCTTGGGCTGTTGCCAATAACAGTTATAATCAAAGTTTAACATTCTTGCAAATTCCGAACTTATTTAACGTAGCAATAACACGTGCAAGGAAAAAACAAATTGTATTCTTATCAAAAGACCCCAAATCACTTCCTGATGGTCTTTTAAAAGATTATATTGAATATGTTCAGGCTTATGTAGCTAAAAATAATTTGGAAAACGAATTAAAGCTTGATGATAATATCTACAAGAATTCGTTTGAAAAGGAACTTGCAAAATCATTACGTGAGGAAGGTTATGAAGTAAAAGCAGGCAGAATAATTGCCGGAATGAGTGCAGATTTACTGGTTATATCTCCGTCAGGGAAATCTATAATTGTTGAATGTGACGGTATGGAAGATAATATAAAAATAAATAAAACACAGATAAAGAAACAGACTCTTATGGAAAGAGCCGGTGCTTATGTAGAAAGAATTTCGCTGCGTGAATGGTATATAAGTCCTGACGGTTGTCTTGAAAGGATTAAAAATATATTTGAACAAATGCTGTAGTTTATAAACTACAGCATTTTTAAAATTTAACTGATTATTAATCCAATCCGATAGCCCATCTTAAACCGGCAGTAAGTGCAACACCGTTTCTACCGCCGTTTTGCATCATAGCTTGACCGAACATCATAAAGTTGTTTTCTATTTGTCTTTGGATACCAAGTCCGTATTGGACGTAAGGTTTAATTGTCATTTCGGGAAGCACTACATTGTTTGCCGTTACTTTTGAGTTATTAATCAAATTCCAAATCATATTAACTCCGATATAAGGCTGCCAGCCCCCATCAGTGTTATAGATAAATCTTAATCCGGGTGATAACTGAAGTACATTTGTCGGGTCTGATTTAATTCTTATTCCGGCAGAATTTGTGTAATCAAAAGTATTTACAAATGTGTAACCAATAAGCATACTTGGTTGAATAATAACTTTACCGCTGTTAATTTCGAAGTTATAACCCATTTTATTTGCCAAGCCTGCCATAAGCAAATTAAAATCTTCTCTGCCGTACATATTGCTGCTGTCGCCTATCATATCACCGAAGTTAACAGTAGTCGCATTAAAGAAATTACCTTTGTAATGGCTTAAAGTAGCACCTATCATAAAACCGTTAAGGTAGGAGTCAACACCTTTAAATCTTTGGCTTGCTCCGTTGTATCCTATATAGCCCGAAAATGTTCTTTCTCCGCCGTTTTTAAGCTCTTGTATTTCAGTATCATATCCTAACAATGTTCCGTAAGAAATATTAGAAACTTTAGGCCCGTCTTTGAGCGGGATATTTTCAAATGTTGAGAAAGGTTTAAACCAGAAACCGTTCATTGATTGTTTTGTGTATAAAGGTGAAAATATACCGTTTGAAGCTGATGTGGCAGCATATTTATTTACTGATTTTAAAGCCATTCTTTGAGCTTTAGAAAATTTCATATAATTATCGGCGTTCTGCATTGAATAATAGAAAGTATTATTCATTGCAGCGATAGCTCCTGCCTGAACCGCAACGGAAGAAGCTAAAACAGTCGGATTAAAAGAACGCCAAGTGGTAGTTGTTCCGCCTTTACCGTCGCTTATTAACCCTGCTCTTTGGAATGTAAATGCTCCCGAGTTATCTTGATAATCTACATCATATCTGTATAGTTTTGATAAAGCTTCATGTGCATTTTCACTTAAACCTACGTAGTTATTTAATGTACTATCCGATAAATTAATTTCTACAACATCATCATTAACGGAATCAGATAAAAGGTTAAAAGCATCAACAACAATTTTACTGTCTCCGCTGACGGAATCAGCTTTGAAATTGTCCATTTTTTTATTCTCTAAGTCTGCATTAATTGTTGTTTTTAAATTAGCATTAAGGTTTAAATTTCCAAAATTGTATGTAGCAATACGATTATCTGCCGAAATATCTAAATTTGATTCGTTATTAACATTAAATTCTTTAGCACC
>CANRMD010000067.1 GCA_947631645.1 Candidatus Gastranaerophilales bacterium | reverse complement strand
ATTTAAAATTCATTAATCGAAAGGAGAAGAATATGTTTTACAGAACTATAGAAATTGAAGAACTTTTAAATTCAAAAGATGCGGATAGAGAAATTGTAGATTTAATGGAAAATAACGGAGCACATTTAAAGCTTGTTTCTTTAAAAAAACATCAGGAAATAGAACCGCACATGTCTCATGCTGATGTATGTATTTTTGTTGCAGACGGCGAACTGGAAATAGTCTTTAGCGATGAAGATAACTGTACTTGTCAGGCATGCGGGTGTGAATTACCTGACGAAGATAAGGAAGATGGCAGAAAATATAAAATTAAAAAAGGTCAGTTGTTTTTCTTTGAAAAAAATGTTATGCATTCATTGAAAGCTCTTAAAGATACTTATTTCTTGCTTATTAAAATTTAACCTGAAGGACTGCAAATGCAGTCCTTTTTTGTTATAATATGTTTGGAAGTTAGTTGGAAATATATTATGAAAAAGTTATTTTGTTTGTTAACGGTATTAGTTTTGCTGTTTATCGGAAAGTCTTATGCTGTTCAATATGATGTAACAATATTAAACGATATTATGCTTCAAGACCATGTTAGCGAAATAGGTACAAAGATTTTAAATGCAAATAAAATAGATGTACGAATGGCATTTATATACAGCAAAGAAGACGATAAACTTATAAAAGGAGAACCTTCTTTAATAAACCGTCAAATTGTTTTTTATGATAAAGATATTCAGTATGCTTCAGATGATAATGAAATAGCAGCATTTTTGGCTCGTGAAATATGTAAGACGGCAGAATCATATCAAGGACAGCTAAGAGGGATTGTAGGTGCGGCTCAGGTTACATTTGCACCTAAAAAATACGAAATCTTCTTTGATAAACGTGCTGTTGATTTAATGGTTACGGCCGGTTATAATCCTTTAGCTTTAATTACTTACATTAATAAAACTTATCCTCAAAAAAGATATACCGTAATAAGCAGAAAAAACCTTGCTACCGTAAGACTTGCAAATATATATGAATATATTTATACAAAATATCCTTATTTCCTTGCAAATAATGCTTATATTTCAAACCCTTATTATCAAAATTTTCTTTTAACATCAATAAATAACAGACAAAAATTTCAACAAAAAATACTGAGCGGTTCAAAGAAAGCAGTAAAATATGAATAAAATTATAAGTATTTTTATTTTACTTTTTATTTCGCTACCCTCTTTTGCCATAGAACGTGATTACTTCGTCGAAAAAACTCTTGCATCAAATGTATATGCTAAACCATATACAAATTTAAATTATAACTATGAATCTTTAGAATGTGTTCCAATAAAACTGCAAATTACAAAAAACATCTCTACAAAAAAAGATGAAATATTTGAAGGACAAAAAATTAACTTTAAAGTAAGAGAAGATGTATTTTATGATAATAAAATTATATTAAAAAAGGGAACAATAGTTACGGCGGAAGTTGAAATATACATTACCCGCGGAATGAACGGAATACCTGCGACTATAATTGTTGATAATTTTGATATACCTGATATTCCAAGGGAAAAATTAAAATCAATATATATAAAAAAAGGAGCAAACAGAACAATTTTTGTACTTCCCTTTAAATGGGCATTAACCCCTTTGCCGCCAACAGGCTCTTTCACAAATATTATTATCGGCGGTCACGCTAAAATTACCCAAAAAGATAAAATTAAAATTTATTATTTCCCTAAGTGGGGTTCTGAATTACCCGATGATAATATTGACATAATAAAACTTTAATCGGTTAATATTATATATAAGTTAAGGAGAGATATTTTGGAACAAATTTTTAAACAAATACTTACTAATAATCTTGCTAAAATTGATTTATTTTTAATCGGTAAATCAATTGTAGAATTAATACTTTTTTTAATATTAATCAGAGTTGTAAATAAAGCCCTGCAACTGTTTTTTGATAAAATTATTTCAAAAATTTCGCACCCTGAAACAAGAAAGCAATATTCCACAATTAAACAGCTTGGAGTTTATATTGTAGATGCAATATTAATACTGTTTTTTGCAACAAACATACTCGGCAACTTCGGAATTGATATGAAACCGATACTCGCAACAGCAGGTGTTTTGGGTGTTGCAGTCGGCTTTGGTGCGAAAAAATTCGTTGAAGATTTATTTACTGGGCTTTCCATAATTCTTACCGGTCAAATACGTGTTGGTGACTTTGTTACCATAAATAATTCAACCGGCACCGTCGAAAAAGTTACCCTTACTATGGTTATTATAAGAACATTTAACGGCGATGTTCATTTTATGAGAAACGGTCAAATTGATACTATTGTTAATCAAACAAAAGATTTTTCATGGCCTTTATTTAATATAGGTGTTGCTTATAATACAGACATAAATCATGTAATAAGAGTTTTAAAAGATTTAAGTAACGAAATAAGACAAATGGACGGCTATTCAAAATATATTCTTTCTGATTTGGAAGTATTCGGGCTTAATGAATTTCAAGATTCTTCAATTGTTATCCTTGCAAGATTTAAGACCACTCCGCATGAACAATGGATGGTTAAACGTAAATTTAATCAAATGATTAAAGAAAGATTTGAAAAAGAGGGAATAGAGATTCCGTTCCCTCAAGTTGTTGTGACACAAAATAAAGATAAGGAAACCGTTTAATGATTTTAATTACGGGCGGAGCCGGATATATTGGCAGTCATTGCGTTATTAATTTTTTAAATGCAAATGAAGAAATTGTTATTTTTGATAACCTTGAAAACGGACATATTGAAACCGTTAATAAGCTTAAAACTATGGGCAGAGTTCACTTTGTAAAAGGTGATTTGAAAAATAAATCCGATATTGAGAATGTATTTAAAGAATATAAAATTGACTGCGTTATCCACTTTGCCGGTTACATAGAAGTAGCCCAAAGCGTTGAAAACCCGTCTAAATATTACAAAAACAATGTTTTAGGTACAATTAACCTGTTAGATTCTATGATTGAAAATAACGTAAAAAAAATAGTATTTTCATCAACCTGTGCAATATACGGAGAGCCTAAATATACCCCTATAGATGAAAATCACCCTAAAAACCCCATTAATCCATACGGCAGAACAAAATATATAATTGAACAAATAATGGATGATTATGATAAAGCATACGGGTTAAAATCAATAAAATTAAGGTATTTTAATGTAGCGGGAGCAGACAGCCAAGCACGCACCGGAGAATGGCATGAACCTGAAACTCATTTAATACCGAATATTTTAAAATCAATTTTTGATAAAAACAGAACCTTTAATATATACGGCACTGACTATGACACCCCTGACGGAACTTGTATTAGGGATTATGTTAATGTTGAAGATTTAATACAAGCTCATAGACTTGCATATTTATATTTAACTGAAAATAATAAATCTGACTGTTTTAATCTCGGAACCGAAAAGGGAAGCAGTGTAAAAGAAATTTTCAATACCGTAAAATCAATTACAGGAAAAGATATTAACGTTAAATGTCTTGAAAGACGTTTAGGAGATGCGGCTGTTTTGCTTGCAAATTCTTCTAAAGCAAAAGAACTCCTCGGCTGGAGTTGTGAACATACTCTTGAAGACAGTATAAAATCGGCATATATGTGGGAAAAATCAAAAAATCAGTAAAAATATTTTTAATTATTTAAAAAAAATTTGTTTAAAAATATTCAAAAACAATAATAAAAAAATAAAAAATCTGATAGCCTATATTTGTTTCGTCTTATTGCTTAATGAAGCGATATCAAGCGAAGCTCTCTTTAGCGGAGCTCAAGCTGAATTTAGCAATACAGAAACAAATATCAAGCAGAAGATTTTTTATTTTTTATTATTTAAAAACAAAATATTCAAAAATTATTTTTCGCGTGATTTTTTTACGGCATAAATAATTATATCCGCAATTAAGCCGATTATAATAAGTACAATGCATATCGGAAGATAACCGAGTGCAAAATACCAAAGAAAATTAATAACACTATTAGGCAGGCTCGGTAATAATCTCAGAATGACACATCCTAAATAACATATGTCAGCTATCCAAAATGGCAGTAAAACAATGATAAAAAATAAGATTTGTAATGTATTTCTAAAATTACTCATTAAAAATCTCCTTTAAATATTCTTTTGTCGTTTCATAGCCTATTTTATATATTTCTTTTTTCTTTTTATCCGTTAAAAAGAAATCGGTAAAAGAAACTCCGTCTACATCGATTTTTATAATGTTGATTTTATCGGTTTTATAATCTATTGAGGCTTGATTATCAATAATATATGCGGTCGAATTTATAATGGAATTTACCATTTTTACGGGGTTTTTGGATATTTTATTTTTGTTTCCGCCCGTTATTCTAAACTCTAAAATATTGTCATTTTGGAGTTGAGGTATAACTTTGAAAATAGGGCAGCCTCTTGCTATATCGCCGTCTATTAAATTTTTACCCTCATATTTAAAAGGAGGCAATAAAAACGGCATGGCTGACGATGCTCTTAGGGCTTTTGCTATTTCGAATTCGGGAGTAGTATACTTTGAAAATATTTTTATTTGCGATGTTTCAAGCTCTAAAGCGGTAACATAAATATCTTTATCAACATCTTTAAAACATACGGGAGGCATTTTTTCCTTTTTATAATTTTGAGCATAAAACTTTCGCTCAATTTTTTCTCGGAGCCAATTTAAATACTTCTCTCCCCTTGAAAGTGCAAGATTAGAGAACATATTAAAATTAAAATCGGTAAAAAGTTTAGGCAAATTAAGTCTGTTTATTTCTTCTTCCATTTCTTGCACGCTGTAACCGAGTGCGTAAAAAACAACCATTAATGAGCCGATAGATGAACCCGTATAGGTTTTTATTTGAATATTTTC
This sequence comes from Candidatus Gastranaerophilales bacterium, assembly GCA_947631645.1. Classification (GTDB taxonomy): domain Bacteria; phylum Cyanobacteriota; class Vampirovibrionia; order Gastranaerophilales; family Gastranaerophilaceae; genus Avigastranaerophilus. The sequence continues at coordinate 54 of CANRMD010000067.1, read as the reverse complement.
TTCTTCTAATGCTTTTAATACACCCTCATAACATAAGCCCCTGACGGAACCGCC
>CANRMD010000066.1 GCA_947631645.1 Candidatus Gastranaerophilales bacterium | reverse complement strand
TATATTACAAAATATAAAAAAATCAAAATATTTCTTAAAAAAACATAAAATATTTTAATATAGTTTTGTTAATATATCCTTTAGAATGTTTGATTTTTTAATAATTTTATTTAATGATTTTACTATTGCTTAAAGGGAATTGAGGATTTTTTATGAAATGAAAGATTTTTTGTCGAAATATAAGAACCAAAACGAATTATTTGCATATTTATCAATATTCATAGCAGTTCTATTATACGGAACAACGCTTACAGCAACAAAGATTTGTTTACAATACTATTCTACACCACAATTGATGGCGTTTAGAATGTTTGTTTCGGCAATATTATTCATCCCTTTCTTAACAACGGTATACAAAAACATAAAAATAGAAAAAAGCGACATTAAATTAATACTTTTAATGATGCTCTGCGAGCCTTGCTTATATTTTATATTTGAAACAACGGCACTAAAATATACAACCTCGGGTCAAGCGGGAATTGTAAGCTCACTTGAACCTGTAATATTAGTTATTGCCGCACGTATTATATTAAAAGAAAAGTTCGTTAAAATTGTTTATTTGGGATTATTTGTTTCAATATTAGGTTCCGTTCTTTTGAGTATTTCCTCCGACACATCAGAACTTGCACCTAATCCTCTTTTAGGAAATTTTTTGGAATTAATTGCAATAATATTGACTGATACTTGCGTAATAACGACTAAATATTTAATGGACAGATATCCTCCGTTCTTTCTTGCGGGAATTTCTGTTATAGGCGGGGCGATATTTTTCTTCGCTCTAAATTTATTCACACACGGTTCGTTCCACGTAGTCTTAAATACAAGCTTATTTTTGGTTGTTTATTTGGGTATACTTACGGTTGTTGCTTATGCTTTATACAATTTTGCAATATGTACCCTGCCTGCAAGCAAATTTTCACCTTTTTTATTTGTACTACCAGTAGCTGCCGTTATCTTCGGGTGGTTTTTCTTGGGCGAAACAATTAATTTTAAACAATTTGGTGCTTGCATATTGGTATTTTTAGGTATATTTCTTTGCCAAATAAATACAAAGAAAAAACTTGTCAAAACAATCAAAAAATTTCCTCTTATTGATAACTTATTGTTATCAGGGAAAAAATAAATTATTTATGTTATAATTTTATCGGAACATTAATTCAAAAAAGGGATGTGATTTATAATGAAAATAGGTATACCGAGAGCTTTATCATATTATAATTTTTACCCTTTTTGGTATGGTTTTTTCTCGGATTTGGGTATTGAAATAGTTCTGTCCGACCCTACCACAAAGCAAACAATGTCTACTGGTTCATCTTATGTTGTACCTGAAACTTGCTTGCCCGTTAAAGTATATGTAGGTCATATTATTAACTTACTCGATAAAGGTATTGATAAAATTTTTGTACCTTGTATTCAGTCAATCGCACCTAAAATATATAATTGTTCTAAAATCAGGGGACTGCCTGACTTAATCAGAAACGTTATAAAAAGAGATTTTACAATTATTGACGCAACTCTTGATAAATCAGAAAAAAATCAAGGCTTATACGAGTTTTTGGCTCAATCTGTTAAACCGTTCGGTATCACCGATTTCGAAGTAATAAAAAAAGCATCAAAAAACGGCTGGAAAGTATATAACAACTTCCATATAATGACAAGAAGCGGTATACCTTATAAAAAGGCACTAAAATCAGCAATTGATAATAAAGTTATTATCCCTGACAGCCCAAAATCATATCCTATAAATGTTGCAGTAATTGCCCATGGTTACAATCTTTATGATGAACGCGTCAGTATGAAAATATTTGATAAACTTGAAAAACTTGAAGTAAAAACATTTACAGCCGAGAATTTGACTTTAGAACAGATGCAAGAGGGTTTAAACCTTATGCATTCAAAACTATACTGGGCAAACGAATATGAAGTAACGGGAGCATCTGCTCATTATATTGCCGACAGACAAATCGACGGAATTATAACAATAAATGCTTTCGGCTGCGGGCCTGATTCTTTAATGCTTGAAAGAATTTCAAGATTTGCAAGAAAATATAAAAAACCGATTTTACATTTATCAGTTGATGAACAAACGGGAGAAGCCGGTTTTGTCACAAGACTGGAAGCTTTTGTTGATATGTTATACAGAAAAAAACGTTCTAACATTATTAACAAAATTAAAATAGACAGAAAAGATAAATATACTGATATTACTTGTCGAGATTTAATATAGAAACTTTAAAATCGCAATTCTTTTCAAGTCTTTTCTTTATTTTGTCAAAAGACAAAAAGCCGGACTGTGCCCCGAAATTTTCAACAACAGAAGCTGAATTTACTGATGCATATTTAAGTGCGGTTTCGATATTTCCATCTGTTTTAATTAAAGTCGCAACAAAAGTAGAAGCAAAAGCATCACCTGCACCAAGTGTAGAAACAACCTTTGCCGGAAATTCTCCGCATTGGTAGTACTTGTAACCGTCATACGCATAAACACCATGTTTACCGTCTGTTATTATAACTATTCTGCCTTTTCCTTTATTAATTTCTTTTAGCATGGAAACTATATCTGGATGAATAATTTTATCAGAATATTTTTCCGTTTTTGTATCAGGTCTTACTTCAATACCCGTAAGCATAGAAGCCTCATCTTTATTTAAGACTACAACTTCTGCCGTTTCAAGAATTTTATAGAGATTTTCTTTACCCTGTTTTATACTGCTGGTACCAACATTAATCGCCAGGTTTACATCATTCTCTTCGGCAAACATGGCAACTTCATCCAACACTTTTGTGGAATCACCGTTTAATGGTGCCAAATATAGCCATTTTGATTTTTTTATAGCTTTAAAATTAATATCATCTGCATCTAAATGAGCATTAGCACCTCTATGAGCAAGAACCGTTCTGTCACCTTGAAAACTCGTTAAAATTATAGAAAAACCCGTTTTATGTTTTTTTGATTTTATAACATTATCAGTATCAACATCAGCTTTTTCAAGAGTTTTTAAGATTTTTGCGTTTTGAATATCATCTCCTATTTTTATAATAGTAGTAGTTTTAAGTCCTAAGTTAGCGAAGTTTACAGCAGTATTAACCGCTCCGCCTCCGGTTTGAATATCAAAATTATCTATTTCAATCTTAGCTCCGTACGGATATGCCATAAACTCACGTTTACTGTTTAAAGAACTGACTGAAACTATATTTGCCGCATCTGTTTCAATAAACGCATCTACGGTAGCACTTCCCATTGTAATTATATCGTACATATTAATTCCTTTTTTATTTTATATTATATTAATTTGCCCTCGGATGTGCAATATTATAAGACTGCCTTAATCTTTCGGTCGAAACGTGAGTATATATCTGTGTATTACTTATACTGCTGTGTCCTAAAAGTTCTTGCACAATTCTTAAATCAGCACCGTTTTCAAGAAGTTTGGTTGCAAAACTATGCCTAAATACGTGTGGTGTTACATGCTTTGGCAGTTCTATTTTTCCCATTACATCTTTAATTGCCAATCTTACACTCTGAGGTTGAAGTCTGTAACCTGTTTTATTAATAAATACAGGTTCGTTTTGCATAGGGTTTTCTTCCTTAAAAATTAAATACCTTACTGTCTTTATATAAGTCTGCAAATACTTTTTAGCTCGCTCCGAGACTAGTACAATTCTTTCTTTTGCACCTTTACCAAATACTTTTATCTCATTTTCATCTAAATTTAAATTTTCAAAATTCAAACTGCTTAACTCAGAAACTCTCATTCCCGTAGCATAAAGAAGTTCAAGTATGGTTCTGTTTCTGTAACCTGCGGGGGAATCCATTTTTATATTATTTAAAACCTGTTCAATTTCATTTTCCGTTAAAAATTCAGGCAAAGTTTTACCTCGTTTTGGTGCATGAACACCTAAAGCGGGATTTGTTTCAATTATTTTTTCTCTGTATAAAAATCTGTAAAATGTTCTTAAAGATGCTATTTTTCTAGCTGTTGTGGTTTTGGAATAGTTAAATTGCTGAATATATACAAGATATTCTCTTATTTCATTATACGTAACATTTTCTATATCTTTGTCATTTAGCCAAACCAAAAAGCTTAAAATATCAGATGAATAAGCAACAACAGTATGTTTAGAGAAGTTTCTTTCCACCTCTATGTACAATTTAAACGCTTGCAGATATCTTTTTGAATTTTCTTTCATATAAAAAATTGTAAAAAATTTTAATAAAAAAATCAATATTTATGCTGTAAACATATATATATTAAGAAATATTAATACGATTGAAAACATGTCAAAAACCATGGTTACATGGGTTTAAGGATATTTAGAATATTCATCAATTTGTTTATTAAACAATTTGTTGTGTTCATAAAAATATTTTACTATAATAACTATAGTGTTTTGATTTGTTCATAAAGGGAGCTGAATAAACATATAAATGGATAAAATTCAACAAAAACTTGAACAAATTAAGACTCAAATCGCACCTTATAATCCGCAAATTGTAGCAGTAACCAAATACTTTGATGAAAGTCAAATTATAAAATACTACGAGCTTGGACTTAGAGATTTTGGGGAAAACAGAGTAAAAGATGCACTTGAAAAAATGTCAAAACTGCCTGAAAAAATAAAAACAACAAGCAGATTTCATTTGATAGGACACCTACAAACAAACAAAGTAAAACAAGCCGTCGGTAACTTTGATTTGATACATTCGGTCGATTCGGTTAAATTAGCAACAGTAATTAACGAAGAAGCCGAAAAAAAGAAGATAGTACAAAAAATTCTTTTACAAATAAATAATGCAAGAGAAGAACAAAAATCAGGATTTTCTCCTGAAGAAATTCAAGATGCTTTTAAACAAATACTTTCTTTAAAATCAGTCAAAATATGCGGAGTAATGAATATGGCACCTATCGACAGTTCGGAGGAGGAGCTTCATAATTTATTCAAGAATATCAAACAAATAAACGATGCCCTTGAAGTCAAATTTGAAGTAAAATTAAAACAAATCTCGATGGGGATGAGCAGGGATTATATGATAGCACTTCAAGAAGGTGCGACAATAATAAGACTTGGAAGAATACTATTTGAATAATACTAGGAGGAAGAAAAATTGGCAGTTGCAGACAAATTTAAAGGAAT
>CANRMD010000065.1 GCA_947631645.1 Candidatus Gastranaerophilales bacterium | reverse complement strand
TTTAGTAAAAAATAAATCAATATAAAACTATTTTAAACTTTTTTATTACAAAAACGAATACTTAATTTACATTATTTCTTTATGAAATAAAATTAATTTATGAAGATAGTGATTATAGGATACGGGGAATTATTCAGAGCGGCTGTTTCAGGTTTGTTATGTTCGGAACACCAAATTATAGGTGTTTTTACTCAGGATAACATACTTTTTAACCCCGTTAAAAAATTTTTTTACAGATTATTTTACCCAAACAGTGATTATGCATTTATAAAATCTCATAATTTAAAACTTATTTCTGCCAATAGTGTAAACAGTAAAAATTTTAGAAATAAAATTAACCAATTAAACCCTGACATAATAATAACAGCATCATGGGGAGAGAAATTTGATAAAGAAACAATAAATATACCAAAATTCGGATGCATTAATATTCATCCGTCAATGCTTCCTAAATACAGAGGACCAAACCCATATTTACAAGTTATTTTAAATAAGGAAATTACTACGGGTATTACTTTCCATTTAATGGATACTAATTATGACACAGGGGCAATTATTTATCAAAAAGAAGTAAAAATATTGCCCGAAGATACGGGGGATAGTTTAAAACACAGATGCTGCGATGCTGTCAGAAATAATATTGCATTTGCTTTTAATAATTTTGATGAAAAATTAGAAAATAAAATAAAACAAGATGAAAAAAACGCTTCTTATCAAAAACGTATTAATTTATCTGAAACTGTTTTAGATTTTAAAAACGAAACAGCAGAAGAAATATCACGCAGAATAAGAGCGTTGTATCCTTGGTATGATTGTTTTATTCCTTATAAAAATGAATTTTTTTCTTTTAAAAGGCATAAAATTATAGGAGAAAATTATCAGACAGATATAGGAAAACCGATTAAAAAAACAAAAGAGTCGGTTTATATTGTGTGCAAAGACCATAAAATAATTGAATTTAAAGAACTTTTATGGCTTAGGTTTAAGAACAGGTTATTAACAAAATTTTATTTAAAATATATTCTTAAAGTTTGATGTATAATTAAAGTAAATAGGGAAAAAATATGTTAGATACAAATGCAATATATGAAGTAATTACTTTTGCAATCGGAGACACAAAAGCCGGTTCAAAAATGGGCAAGCTTCAGGTTAAAAATCTTGATGATGATAGTGTTTTAAACTGTATTTTATGGGAAGAAACATTAAACAGACTTGATTCCAAGTTATTTAGAACAAATAACCATATAAAATTAAACGGTACATATAATGAAAAATATAATAATTGCCTTATTTCAGACATAAAATTGATAAAAGAAGCAAAGCTTGGTTTAGATGAAGCACAACGTCAATCTTTATTCGAAAAAATAACAGGGTATGTCAATAAAATTCAAGACAAAAAGTTATCTGAGTTTGTATCTTCTTTATTATTTGAATATGAAGAACAATTTAAGATAACGCCCGCGGCAAAAATGATGCATCATAATTATATAGGCGGTCTATTGGAGCATACGCTTGAATGTCTTGAATTTGCGGATATAGTGCTTACAAAATGCAATAATAAAATCAGTCCCGATATAGTTTACGCAGCTTGTATTCTCCATGATTTCGGAAAGATATTTGAATACAAAGTGGATATGGAAACAGGGCTGATAGAATATGATGAAGAATTCAAAAAAGATTGGAGAACTCATTCCCAATGGGGATTTTCGATTTGTATGAATAACGGCTTTAAACAAATAGCAAAAATGATTGCAGCCCACCACGGCAGAACCGACTGGGGTGCTTTAATAGATTTAAATGACAAAGATGCCGAACCGTTTATGTATATTATTCATCATATTGATGATTTATCGGCAAAATTCGGTAAAATTTCTATTTCGGATATTTAAAAAAGGACAAACAAATGAAAAAAATATTTTCTTTTATAACAATATTTTTAAGTGTACTTATATTAAGTACAAATATGACTTTCGGTGCAGTAAGCAAGCAAATAAATGCTAATATAAAGACCAAAAGAGTACCTGCGGGAACCGTAATAAAATTAAAATTATTAGACCCTATAAGTTCATCAACGGCATCAATAGGTGATCAGTTTGATTTAATGATAGCAGATAATGTAATAGTTGATAATTCGGTAGTAATACCTCAAGGTACGGTAATTAGAGGTTCATTAGAAGAAGTTGAAGCACCTAAAATGCTTTATAAAGGCGGAACCGTCAGATTGTATTTTGACCATATAGTAAGCCCCACGGGCAGACAACTTCCTTTTAATGCGGGTATATGTAATAATCCGAGTGTAACAATAGACGGAGCATTGAGTTCTAAAACCAATTACGGAACCGCATTTAATAAAACCGCACAAAAGGCAAAAAATATAATAGTAAAGCCTACAACATGGGCTTGGGATAAAGGTGAAGATATGCTTAACGGTTCTCCTAAGTACATTTTAGCACCTATTAGTGCAATAGTATCAACTCCTGTTGCCGGTATTTATCTTGTAGGTGATTCTGTTATAAATTTATTCAGAAAAGGTGAAGATTACTCAGTAAACCAAGGTGATACAATTGAAGTTCAACTTTTAAAACCCGTTGATATGCCGGTATACTAATATGTGCGTTAAAACACTGTTTATAAATACTTTTTTTATAATAAAAAATATTTTTCCTGTATTGTTTTTAACAAAGGAAAAACAAATCGCAAGAATTTTGATAAATAATTCTTTAAAATTATCAACGGCAGAGTCGTGTACGGGCGGTTTAATAAGTTCAAAATTAACGGATATTTCAGGTTCAAGTGCATATACCTTTCAAAACTTTGTTACCTACGCAAATGAAGCAAAGGTTGAGCTTTTAGGAGTAAACGAGGAAACAATAAAAAACTTCGGAGTTGTAAGTGAAGAAGTTGCACGAGAAATGACTGACGGGCTTTTAAAAAAATATGATTGCAATATATCATTATCAACTACAGGTATAGCCGGTCCGACCGGTGCAACAGAAACAAAACCTGTCGGACTTGTATGTATTGGAGTTTCAAACGGTAAAAAAACAAAAACATTTTCATATTATGCTAATCCGTATTTAATCAGACCGATTATGAAATATGCATTTACAATCAAATCACTTCAAATTTTATCAGACTTTTTAAAAGAAAATTATAATTGATAATTTCTGTGTTCAAAGTATTTAAAATGAGTAAAAGGCCAAAACAGAAGTTTTGCTCTGCCAATGAAGCGGTTTTTATTTACTACGCCCCAATATCTTGAATCAGATGAATGACCTCTGTTATCACCCATCATAAAATATTCGTCTTTTCCAAGAATAATTGGCCCGCAATACATTTCTTGAGTACAAATCGGATATTCATATCTATCCATAATATAAGGTTCAACAAGTTTTTTATCGTTAATAAGTACATCATTAGAACCGTCATCATTTTGTACAACCTGAATTTTATCTCCCGGGACTCCGATAATGCGTTTAATATAAGCAACATCTTTGCAGAAAAAGCCTGTTAATCTTGCAAAAACAGCTATAGGTGTGGCTTTAAGGGTTTCTTGAGGCGGATAAAAAACCATAACATCTCCTCGTGACGGAGTTTCAAAAAATCTTGAAAGCCTTTCAACAAAAACCCTGTCACCTTCCACTAAAGTAGGTTTCATTGAGGCGGACGGTATCCAGCGAATTTCTCCCAAGAAAAATCTTATTATGATTATTGCAATCGTAACAAAAACTACCGTTTCTACAATTTCTTTTATTACTGCTTTATTCATTTATTCCCGCTTTATATAGATTTTGAGTTATTTCAACAATTTCTTTTTTATATTGATTATCTTCTATAAAATCTATTGATTCAATTGCTCTATCTGCGTATTCTTTTATTAAATCAACTGTTTTTTTAATATATTTATCATAAGATTTATTTAATTCATTAATAATTTGATGCTCATCAAGTGATTCAACATTTTTAATATCATCATTAAGATAAATAACGGGAGCAGTATAAATTCCGTTATGAATATCGCTCATAATCGGTTTTGTTTTGTCAGTTTGTAAAACGTTTAACAAATCGTCTTTTATTTGAAAAGCAATCCCGAAATTTTTAGCGAAAGAATAAATTTTATCTTTTTCTTTTATACCCAGAATAAGGCATAAAGAAGTTAAAGGAGCTTTAAAAAGCTCTGCTGTTTTGTATTCGGATTTTTTAATATATTCTTCCATGGTAGGAAGTTTACCTATTGCAAAATTTTGATTAATTTCTCCTTTACACATCAGGTAAAGAGAATAAGCAAAAGAATCAACCGCATCGATATTTCCGCATTTAACAAGTTCTCTGAGAGCAACGGCAAGAAGTATATCCCCTGCAAGTACACTTAAATTATTACCCAATTTAAAGTTCAATGAAACTTTACCGCGTCTTGTGTCTGCATTATCTAAGATATCGTCATGTACTAACGTTGAATTATGAACAAGTTCAACGGTTGAAGCTAAATGATATATTTTGTCATCAACTTCATGCCCGAAAGCTTTAGAAAACAAAAACACCAAAACAGGTCTGATTCTTTTTGACTTAGCAGTTAAGAAATCACCTATATCGTCCGATATATTATTTTTTTCTTCATTAACGCATTTAATAAGATATTCATTTAAAATATTTAATTCTTTTTCAACAATTTTCACAATTTAATTCCTCTTATAATATTGTATTATAAATATATTTTAAAAACTAACAAAATATTTCATGTTTGCATTTTAAATTAAAGAGGGTAAAAAATGAATATTATAACGGAATTTTCACAATATCAATCAATGACAAGGCCAAAGCAACCTGATATATCTAAGGTGCAAACAGAATATGCGAAGTCACAAAATCAACAGCAAAATGAATATAAAGGGGACTTTTTTGATAAAATCTGTGAAAAAGTAGTTAATAAGCGGGATATAACTGATATGGTAACTACTCCGAGAGCTATATTTAAGGGTTATTTATGCTTTACAGCGGGGACTGCAATAAATTCAATAGCTGCATTAATAAAGAAACCCGAAATTTCAAAATATTTAAATATAGCGGGAAGTATAATTTCAATATACGGTACTTATAATTTTGTAAAACCTTTTTTAATCCGAGGAAAAGATTTGACTAAAAGTGAAAAATAAATTATTTTATAGAAGTAAGGTTAAGTGAGGCAGAAAAATATGAGAAGTTTAATAGGCTGGATAATATTTATAGCAGTAGTATGGTTTGGCTGGCAAGCAGGTTGGTTTCAAAGTATAGCTAATTATTTTACAAACTCGCAAGCACTTTCCGGAAAAGAACAGGTAATCCAAGAACCTGACGGAAGTACAACAACAGTTAAATACAGAAATGCAATAGATTTAATGTTAGGCAGATAAAAAAAAACTACTTGAAATTAAAAATTGTGCATGTATAATAAAAACACGTACAAGGTGCGAGAGTAATTCAGTGGTAGAATGCTTCCTTGCCAAGGA
>CANRMD010000064.1 GCA_947631645.1 Candidatus Gastranaerophilales bacterium | reverse complement strand
AGTGCAAAAGGCGGCGAAACATATCTTATTGATGACCAAATTGACGGTTTAGAAGGCTACGGTTTAAAATTTGAAGGCTCAGGCAGCAGTAAACTTGTATTAAATAATAAAATTTCTAATGCGAATATTAAATATGAAGGTTATACGGCGGATATTGCTAAAGCCGATTACTTAACGGATAACAATTCTCTTGATGTTGAATCAGGCACTATTAATTTTGGCAATTTTGGCACAACTCAGCTTAATTTCAGAAACTTCACCTTTAAGGATGGTGAAATAAATATAAATAATTCTGATGTTGATTTGGAAAAGCAAGTAATGGGCAGAATTACAGCAGATGAGTATGGCGAAGCGGGAAGCGGAGTATTAACATTAAAAGGGCTAACCGTTATTAAAGATAAAGAGGCAGATGAAATACCCGTATTTTTTGCTGATTCAAGTTTTGCAAATGGTGTAAATATAGATGTTACGGAAGCTCAGGGCCCTGTATTTAAATATGCGGTAACGTATAGTAATGACGGAAGCTTTAATACTTCTTCCGTAAAAGCAGGCGGAGGTAATGAAGGTTATGTCGTATTTACAAGAACCGATTATAATCCCGCTGTACAGGCAACTTCGATTGCTCAATTGGCAGGTGTTTATTCCGCAGTTATGCAAAGTTTTGAATACTCATTTGAACACGCTGACACATTCTCGGCTTTGCCTGCAAGTGTAAGAAAAGCAAAATTGAACGATAATAAATATGCCATAAATGAGGCAGTTTCACTGCCATCATATTATAACGAACTCACAAAGAAAAGTATGTGGTTCAGACCATATACCACATTTGAAAATGTTCCGCTTAAAAACGGACCTAAAGTCAGCAACGTAGTTTACGGTTCCTATGCGGGCGGCGATAGTGAAATTATTCCTTTGAAAAACGGATGGAGCACGGTTTATACCGGTTATGTAGGATATAACGGTTCTCATCAAAGTTTTGACGGTAATTCAACTTATCAAAACGGTGTCATCTTAGGAGCTACGGATACTTTCTATAAAGATGCATTCTATACCGCTTTGACTATGTCCGTCGGTACTTCTTTCGGTGAAACATCTACTTCTTTCGGTAATGAAGATTTTACTATGTTGTATGGCGGTGTAGCATCAAAGACAGGCTATAATTTTGAATTCAACGACGGCAGATTTATTATTCAGCCAAACTTGTTGTTAGCATATACATTTATAAATACATTTGATTATACAAATGCGGCGGGTGTAAAAATTGATTCCGAACCTTTACATTCTTTGCAAGTTAACCCTCATGTTAAATTTATATTGAATACCCAAAGTGGTTGGCAGCCTTATTTAACAGGTGGTTTTGTATACAATGTTATGGGGCAGAGCCAAGTAAAAGCTGTTGAGGGACCTAATGTATACTCACTCCCGGCTGTTAGTATTAAGCCTTATGCCGAATACGGAGTCGGTATACAAAAACTTTGGGATGATAAATATACAGGCTTCTTGCAGGCTATGGTAAGAAGCGGCGGTCGTAACGGTGTAGCATTTGTTACGGGCTTTAGATGGGCTCTCGGTGATGATAATAAAGTTGAAAAAGTTCAAAAACCTGATAAAAACATTAAAACCGTTTCAAATGTAACTAAAACCGAAAAATCTAAGAAAGTTAAAACTGAAAAACCGGCTGAGGTTAAAGTAGAAAAACCCGTTAAAGTTGAAACACCGGCGGTATTAAAAACTACGGAAAAAGTAGAAAAGCCCGCTAAAGTTGAACTTGAAAAATCTGCTAAAGTTAAAGCGGAAAAAACTGTTAAAGTTGAAACAAAGGTTCCCGAAAAAGTTCAAACAAATGAAATTATTCTAAAAACGGATGTTATACAAACTCCAGTTAAGACGGAAACTTCGGTAAAGGTTGAAACTCCCGCTAAAATTAAAACAGAAACTTTGACAAAAACTCAACAACCAGAGAGAGAAGAACATAACTCCTTTATTTATAATTGGATGCTTAATTTCTCTAACTTCTTCGCTCTTCCCGCAGAGAAAAGAACAGCAAAAAAATAATATATTTAAATAAGGTGCATAAGTTTGGTTAATAGTTTTACTTGACTATGCACCTTTTTATTGTTAAAGTATTCGTAAATCGGGATACTCTGCCGAGCAAAATGATTTACAAAGCGAACATTTGAAGCGAAGCAAAAATTGTGAGCCTGTATCCGAAACGTAAGTGTAGGTGATATCATTTTGCGAGAGGTAGCAGCTTGGTCCCAAGCTCATTGAAAATTAAATAACATTATCGGGATGTAGCGCAGCTTGACTCTGCCGACGAGAACAATTGAGTATTGTTCGAGGAGAGGTAGCACCGTAGGTGTGCTACAATTGAAAACTAAATAACATCGGGATGTAGCGCAGCTTGACTCTGCCGACGAGAACAATTGAGTATTGTTCGAGGAGAGGTAGCACCGTAGGTGTGCTACAATTGAAAACTAAATAACATCGGGATGTAGCGCAGCTTGGTAGCGCACCTCGCTTGGGACGAGGGGGTCGCAGGTTCAAATCCTGTCATCCCGATTTTTTAAGGATTTTGCGTAGGCTGAAGCGAAGCGAAATGCCGAAGTAGCACCGAAATAGCGAACGACTTTTGCGAAGCAAATAGTGAGCGACTTGAAGGTGTGAAGCAATAATCCTTATTTTGTTTAAACTGCTCGCAGGTTCTCACGCTTCGCATAGCTCTAATTAAATTGATAAAAGAGCTATTGCTCACCTGATGTGAGCTACAAACAGGTTGAATTTGACTGGTCTTGCATAACCTAACACAATAAATAAAAAAACCTGCAATTTTGCAGGTTTTCTTATTTTATTTAAACGATTAAATTGTCCATCTTCCGCCAAACTGCAAGCCTACACCGTTTCTGCCTCCGCCTGTAAGGTAGGTTTGTCCGTATCCTACAAATCTTTCACCGTATATTTTTCTCAAACCTAAACCGTATTTAAAGAAAGGTTTTACGCTTAACTCGGGCAAAGTCGCATCGCTTGCCGTAAAGTCTGTTTTATCAAGCAAGTTCCAAACAATACTCAAACCGGCATAAGGCTGCCAACCGTTACTTGTATTACCTATAAATTTTAATCCCGGTTCTAAATGCAAAACATTAAGAGGGTCAGAATTAATTCTTATTCCGTTTGAAGTTGTGTAATTTTCAGTGTTAACATATGAATAGGACATTAACCAGCTCGGTTGAATAATAAATTTGCCGTCAGCGAATTCAAAATTATAACCTGTTTTAGAAGCAACACCTGTTCTGAACAAACCGAAGGAATTATCTCCATAGTTTGTAGAAGATTCTGCCGAGTTAGCACCTGCGTTTGCGGTCAAACCCGTAAAGAAATTATTTTTATATAATGTACCCGTTAACCCAAGAGTACCTCCGTTTTGGTAGATACTTATGCCGTTATATGCTTGATGAGAACCGTTATAACCGGCATATAAACTCCACATACCTTCCCAGCCGTTACCGAAATCAAACAATTCGGAATCACCGCCGATGTATGAACCCCAAGCAACGTTAGAAACTTTAGGTCCGCGTTTTAATTTTACATTTTCAAATGTTGCATAAGGTCTTGCCCAAAGAGCAGTGTTCTCATAAGGAGTTGAAGAGTTATCATAGATTACATTCCAGTTATCTGCACTTGAAGCATATTTATTTTTGAATTTCATTGCCTGCCTCATACTCTTTGGCATAATCATATACATATCCATATTGCGGAATGCTTCATCATAAGAATCTAATTGGGTTAAATATCCGCCCACTTGTGCTGCTACAGGAGCGGCCATAACTGCCGGATTAAAATCTCTATATGAATTACCTGTAGGAATATATGATATGCCGTCTGCTCCGCTTTGGACATTAACATATCTTAATGGAGTTAATGTTTTAAATGATTTTTCGGGTAATTGTAATTGAACTTCATCTTCAAAACCTAAAGAATCTTTAATATCAGAAAGTGTCATATTTCCTGAACTTACCAGTGTATCAGGCAAGAAGTTAAAGTCTTCTACGGTAACGGTACCGCTTGAAAGTCCTTCTGCCGCAGAGAATTTATCCGTAGTCTTATTTGCGGAACTTAAATCAAATCTGAGCTTTGAATTTTGCCCCATGAAAACTTTTCCGCTATAGTCATTAATTTTGCCGTCTTGAGAATCTAAAGTAGCACCTGTAACGTTAACTGTAGTGCCATCACCCAAAGAACTTCCCTCTGCTAAGTGTAAAGTACCGTTGGAAACTTTCATATTGGCATTTTTAATTTCAGAGTTAAAAGTAACCTTACCTGCACCGTTTACGGTCACATTATATTGTTCAGCACCAGAAATACCGTCAGTTATTGTAATATTTTTATTTTCTCCCGCATTAAGAGTTAAAGAACCCATACTGCCGGAAGATGATTTATTATCCATATAGATATCGCCGCCATCTTCTGCGGAGTTGCCGAGGAAGATTATATCACTATCTTGGGCATTAACGGAAACATTACCGTTAGCCCAAATGGCACCGCCTTTACTTCCTGCCTTATTATTAACAAAGCTTGTATCAGTAATTGTGGCATCAGTATAAGATGCAATGGCACCGCCGTTTTTACTTGCAATATTTCCGTTAAAAGTACTTCCTTTAACTGTTAAAGAAGAAGCTTCGCCTGAAGCATTTGAACGTGTAGCGATAGCACCGCCGACGGAAGAAGAAGAGTTATTTATAAAATCAGATTTTTCAATAGTTGTTTGGGAACTGCTTCCTACAAATATTGCTCCTCCGCCTTCTCTATCTTTACTATAATTTGGTTTATTTTCGCTAAATTCGGTACCTGTTGTTTTATTTCCTCTAAATAGCGAGCCGGTTATGTTGGTTTTACCTCCTGACCAGATAGCCCCGCCTTCAGCTTCTGCGGTATTGTTTTCAAACACAGAACCTTCGACATTTAAAGTATTAGCAGCATTTGCTCCAGTCCAGATTGCTCCGCCCTGTCCGCCGGTCGGGATACCGTCTTCATCTACTTTTTCTATTGCATTGTTATTATTAAAAGCTGAATTTGTTACGGTTGTTTGTGCTTTTTCACCTGATGAGGCTACTGCACCTCCTGCCATCGCTTTATTGTTTGTAAATTGAGAGTTATCAATCGTAGAATTAGGGTTTTCACTATTACTTGTGTTTTTTGTATTATAAATTGCACCGCCAAAGTCCTGTGCGGTATTATTTTCAAATAAAGAATTTGTAACTTTAATGTTTGATTGATTATAAATTGCACCGCCGTTATTTAAATATGTCTGAGAACTCGCATTATTGTTATAGAACACAGAATCAGCGATATTCAAAGTACCGTTGCCGTTATACAAAGCTCCGCCAAAAGTTGCTTTGTTATTTCTAAATATTGCTTTTTTTATTGAACCTTCTTCAGTCTTTAAATAATTATACAAAGCTCCGCCCATTGAGGCAGTGTTATTGTCAAATACCGCATTTTCTCCAAGATTTAAATCGCCGTAATTATATACAGCTCCTCCAACTGTTGCCTGGTTTCCTGTAAATGTTGCATTTTGACCGATTTCTATGCTTGCTTGGTTATAAACGGCACCGCCATAATCTGAAATATTGCCGTCAAATAATGCATTATTGCCAACGGTTGTATTATATGCGGCATTATATAATGCACCGCCATAACCATTTACTGACGGATCATCATATATTGCTTTATTATTTCTGAATATTGCATTATTCCCTATTGAAAAAGTGCTGTAATTTTCGGACTCATATAATCCTTCACTAACTGCAATAGCACCGCCAAAAACGAAACCCTCTGGAGTATATCCTTCTGTGCTATCAAAACCGGCTTGATTTCCTTCAAATAATGCATTATTACCAATTGTAAAACTTGATGCACTATCCCAGCCATAAGTATAAACACTTATGGCCCCGCCGCTACTTGATGCTTTATTGTTTTTAAATGTTACATTATCATCTATTGTTACATTATTATGTTTATATAGGTCTATTGCACCGCCTTGTTCGGATTTATTACCATCAAAAGTTACGTTTTTACCTATTTGAATTTTGCTGTTTCCTTCTCCCTCGGAAAAAATTGCACCGCCCTTTTTGTCGTCAGTACCAAGTGATGTATTATTTTTAAAAGTTACGTTATCTTCTATATTTAAAGTCGCGTCTTCATTATCAATAGCACCTCCGCCGAATCTGGTAGCAGCATTCTCTTCAAATACAGAGCCTGATTTAACGGTTAGTTTACCGTTATTTTGAATTGCACCGCCTGTTTGTGCAGAGTTATTGTTAAATGTACCTTGTACGGTCATATTACCTTCAGCACCATTATATATAGCACCGCCATATTTTGCACGATTACCCGTAAATGTTGAATTTGTAATTGTTGCTTTGCTATTATTGTATATGGCACCGCCCTTACTATCTTCTTGCCAGTCTTCTCCTTCTCCTGCTTTATTTTTTGTAAAGGAAGAAT
>CANRMD010000063.1 GCA_947631645.1 Candidatus Gastranaerophilales bacterium | reverse complement strand
CATATTGTAGCACACCTACGGTGCTACCTCTCCTCGAACGTGACATTTAGTCACCTTCTCGTCGGCAGAGTCAAGCTGCACTACATCCCGATAATTGTTATTTGGTTTTCAATTATTCGATAATATTATTTTAATACTAAAAAAAATTTTTTAAACATTTATTTTATTTAAATATATCTTATATTTATAATAATAGACATTTTTTGTCATTTATTTTATAATATACCTCGTTATATAACAAATAAGGGTAAAAATGACATCAGACTCAAACCCCGCACAGGATAATCAAAGTTTAGAACCCGCCGCGGATAATATTGAAAAAAAACAAAATGTTAATCTTAAATTTAGAGCAGTTGTTCGGGCTTTTTTAGCTAATGTTTTTATTACTTTAATTAAATTCGCTTCCTGGTATTTTACAAAGAGTTCTGCTATGTTTGCGGAAGCTGTTCACTCAGGGGTGGATTCTTTTAACAGCATCTGTCTTATGGTCGGTTTAAAAAGAGGTTCAAGACCCTCTGACAGAGTTCATCCTTTTGGACACGGACTGGAAACCAATGTTTGGACTATTATTGCTTGTATTTTGATGTTTATAGGTGCTGCAGTTTCTTTAATCAGTGCTTATGATAAGATTTTTGTTAATAAACAGCTTTTAAGCAACTATCATGCTCTTGCCGTTATACTTATTGCCAGTATATGTTTTGAAAGCTGGGCAGTTAACAGTGCTGTTCATGCGGTTCTTGATGAATCACAGATTGAACATAAAAACCCTGTTTTAGATTTTATTAAATCAATTAAATACGTACATAAAATTAACACCCCTACTACAAAATATGTTTGGTATGAAGATGTTGTGGCTCTTACGGGTGTTATAGTCGCTTTTGTCGCGGTTTCTGTTTCAAAAATTCTGCCTGATAATATTGCTCATATTCCTGATGGTATTGCTTCAGGTATTATTGCTTCATTACTTTTATTTCTAGCGGGTTATATGCTTAAAAATAACGTTAACCTTTTAACCGGGTTATCTGCTGAACCTCAGGTTGAAGAAGTTATTAAACAAATTGCCGAAAATTTGCACTGCGTCAGCTGTGTTAAAGAATTAAAAACAATGAATATGGGAACATCGGGCTTAATTGTTAATATAAAAATAGAAGTTGACCCAGAGATCCAAGTAAAAGAAGCCGACGACATTACAGAAATGGTTGAACGTAAGATAAGGGAAAATATTAAAAATATTTCTCATGTTTCTGTTGAAATAGATTCAAACGATGCAGAGGAAAACTGGGAAAATAAATTCGATAAAATTATTCAAGAGGGTGAAAAAATTGAAGTTATTGACAATAAAGAAGCAAATATGCTTTCTAACTTCTATTCATTCGCACAAACCGTAGTAAAAGAAATAATGATTCCCCGTCCGCAGGTTCAATTTATTGATGCCGAAGATAATCTTAATACATTGATTGATGTTATTATTGACTCGGGTCATACACGTATCCCGATTTATGAAGATACGGTTGATAATTTGATAGGTGTTATAAACGCAAAAGACGCACTTAAAGCACTTAGAGATAAAACGTATGAGCAAGAAGGCTTTGAAATTAAATCACTTGCAAGAGAAATTCTTATAATTCCGGAAAACAAATTTATAAGCGACCTTTTAAATGATTTTACCACCACTAAAAATCAAATTGCTGCCGTTGTTGATGAACATGGAGGTATCGCCGGTATCGTTACCGTTGAAGATATTATTGAAGAAATAGTCGGCGAGATATATGACGAATTTGATGAAGCCCCTGTACCCGAACTTATTAAAATAGATGATAATACTTTAAATGTTTCTTCTCAAATGGATATTGAAGATATAAACGAAAAATATGATTTGGATATTCCGAGTGAAGATTTTCAAACAATCGGCGGTTATGTTTTCGGGCTGCTCGGCAGAGAGCCTGAAATCGGCGACAAGGTAGAAGATAAAAACCTTTCTTTTGAAGTTATAGAGCTTGACGGGATTAGAATTTCAAGAGTTATTATGAAAAAAGATACTCCGTTTATAGAAGCCGAACCGCAAGCAACAGAAGTTACGGAACAAAATGAAACATTATAAATTCGGATACGTTGCAATAATAGGACGTCCTAATGTTGGTAAGTCCACTATTTTAAACAGGCTTATCGGACAGAAAATTGCAATTGCAACAAATAAGGCACAAACTACACGCAGAAGAATTAACGGTATTTTAACAACTGACGAGGCTCAAATAGTTTTTGTTGATACCCCCGGTATTCATAAGCCTGTTGATAAACTAGGTGAATGTCTTGTTGATGAGGCAAAAAGTGCAATTCCTGATGTTGATTTGGTTTTGTTTGTTGTAGATGGTTCAACATCAGCGGGCAGAGGCGATAAATGGATTGTCGAAAATGTTTTAAAATCTTATAACGGAGAAATGCTTATTGTTGCTAATAAGTATGATTTGGAAAAAGATATTAACAAAAGAGAAGAAAATCTTTTAACTTATAAAACTTTATTTGAAAAAAATTATTCCTGCATAAAAATTTCCGCTAAAACCGGCAGAAATTTTGATACCCTCTTGAAAAATATTACCAGAAAACTTCCTGTCGGTCAGAAAGTCTATGAAGATGATGAAATAACCGACGAAACCATGCGAAATATTGCACGTGAGCTTATTAGAGAAAAAATTCTTCTTTATACTCATGATGAAGTTCCTCACAGTGTTGCCGTTATTATTGACAGTTATGAAGAAAAGGAAAATATTGACCGCATTTTTGCTCAAATTATTGTGGAACAAGAAACTCAAAAAGGTATTATAATAGGCAAAAATGCCTCTATGCTTAAAAAAATCGGAATGGAAGCAAGAAAAGAACTTGAAGAAACCTCAGGCAAAAAAGTATATTTAGATTTGCAAGTTAAAGTAGTAAAAGACTGGCGAAAAAAATCTAAAGATATGGATAAAATGTATTAAAAAAAGCTCCCAATCGGGAGCTTTTTGTTTTTGTTTTTTTTGTTATTATACGAAATATTCCGCAGTTACGGCATCATGTTTTGCACCGAAGTTCTTTAATGTTACACCGTTTTTAGCAACATCTTTAGCATTATCAATAACTTGCCCAACACCGGAATTTTCAAGTGTTACACCGTTTTTAATAACATCTTTAGCATTTTGTATAAATTCTGTGATATCTGCACTTGTCATTTTTGGTAATTTGTCATAAAAACCGTGTTCAAAAGGGTTTGGATATGGATAATTTGGTTTTTCATCCCAAGGTTCCCTATCTTTGTTTTTTTCTGTTCTTGGTAAAATACCGTTTGCAAATGAAATCTGATTTAAATACATAAACTAACCTCCTAATTTTTTTATTAATTTTTCCTTATGATTTAATAAAGAAATTTTATTTTATTAAATTGCTAAAAAATAGAAATTTAATTTCAAAAAATATCCAATAGATTGATATTAAAGCTCATTTAAGCTTTACAAAAATTAATATAAAATAAATTAAATATCTATTTGATAAAAAAATATGAAATTTAGTTTCTAATAAAAATGGTATGTAAAATGGGAATAAAACAAGAACTCGGTAAAAAAATTAAAAGAATAAGACAATCAAGAGATTTAACTCAAGAACAGCTTGCAGAGGCGGTTGATATTTCTCCGAGAACATTAAGCGGAATTGAAGTGGGGGAAAATTTCCTTACAGCAGAAACCCTTGATAAAATTGTTTTGGCCTTAAATACTAATTATGAAGAACTTTTTGCCGTCGGACACTTGAAATCAAATGAGGAACTTTTAAAAGAAATTAAAACTTATATTAACTTTTTGTCTAAAGACAGTCAAAAACTTGAAACTGTTTATAAGTTCTTAAAAAGCCTTACTATTGATTAATTTCTTATATATTTCGAAACAATTAAAAAACAAAAATTTACAACCTTATACTACGTTTCTAATTTTCTATCTGCGACTTGAGCTGCGGAACTCCGACCTAACGGTCGTCAAACAGTCCTCGCTTTGACATTGTCTTGAAAGAAAATTTACGAAACTACGTAAACGGTTTTTAAATTTTGTTTTTAATTGTTTATTTAATTTAAACCTTTGTAAGTTCTTTATTTTTAGCTTCAAGTCTTTTATTTGCGGCAGCGATTAAACCTGCAAATAAAGGATGAGGATGTTCGGGGCGTGATTTGAACTCAGGGTGGAACTGGCAGGCAACAAACCAATCGTTTTTCGGAAGCTCTATCATTTCGCAAAGCATACCGTCAGGTGACAATCCTGAAAATACCAGTCCCGCATCTGCTATTTGTTTGCGGTATTCATTATTTACTTCATATCTGTGGCGATGACGTTCAAAAATTACTTCGCTGCCGTATGCTTCAAAAGCTTTTGTATTTTTTTGTACATGGCATTCATACTGCCCAAGTCTCATTGTTCCGCCGTAGCCCTCTACATTTTTTTGTTCAGTCATTAAATCTATAACGGGATATGGTGTATTTTCGTTGAATTCCATTGAATTTGCATCTTTCAATCCTACGACATTTCTTGCATATTCAATAACTGCACATTGCATACCAAGACACAATCCTAAAAACGGTAAATTATTTTCTCGTGCATATCTGATTACATTTAATTTACCCTCAATTCCTCTTATGCCAAAACCACCGGGAACTACAAGCCCATCCACGTCTATAAGTGCTTCTTTTGCTTTTTCATAATCTATGCAATCCTCAGAATTAATCCATTTTATATCTATTTGTGCATTGTGATTATATCCGGCGTGTTTTAATGACTCTACTACTGAAATATAAGCGTCGGATAACTTTGTATATTTACCCGCGATGGCTATTTTTATTGTTTTTTCAGGATTCTTTATTTTGTAAACAAGATTTTTCCAAGAGTCTAAATCAGGTTTTACATCTTGAATAAACAATCTTTGAAGTACTACAGTTGCCATATTTTGTTCTTCAAGAGCCAAAGGAACTTCATATATACTTTTCATATCTCTGCATTCAATTACGGCATCTTTAGGAACGGAGCAGAACAAAGCTAATTTTTCTTTTTCTTTTTTCGGTATCGGTTTTGCGGTTCTGCAAACCAATATTTCAGGCTGAATACCTAAACTTCTTAAATTTGTTACACTGTGCTGTGAGGGTTTTGTTTTTAGTTCTCCTGATGTCGGTAAATATGGCAGCAATGTTACGTGTATTGATAAACTGTTCCCGAAACCTATTTCCGTACGGAATTGTCTTATTGCTTCAATAAAAGGCAAGCTCTCTATATCACCTATGGTTCCGCCGATTTCAGCTATTATAAAATCAGGTTTAAATTGCTGAGTCGCTTTTTTTATTCTTGCTTTAATTTCGTTTGTAATATGAGGGATTGTTTGAACGGTTGCTCCCAAATAATCCCCGTGGCGTTCTTTATTTATAACTGTTTGATATATACTGCCCGATGTTACGTTATTTATTTTGCCAAGGTTCGTGTCGGTAAATCTTTCATAGTGCCCTAAATCTAAATCTGTTTCAGCTCCGTCATCCGTTACAAATACTTCTCCGTGCTGAAAAGGACTCATTGTTCCGGGGTCGACATTTATATAAGGGTCAAATTTTTGTATTACTACGCTGAACCCTCTTGCTTTTAGCAGTCTGCCTAAGGATGCAGCTACTATTCCTTTTCCCAGTGATGATACAACACCGCCCGTTACAAATATGTATTTTGTACTCATTAATTCCTCAATTCGTTAATTTATTTTCGGCACTCTGAAAAACCCGTTTTCTTCATATGGTGCATTAGCCATTAATTCTTCTTTTGTTTGTTCATATTTTACTTCGTCTTCTCTCATGACATTATATACAGGGATTGCATGAGGCATAGGCTCTACACCTTGGGTGTCCACTTCATTCATTTGTTCTACGTATTTTAATATATCGCCTAACTGTTTAGAATATTTTTCTGTTTCTTCTTGTGTTAATTCAAGTCTGGCAAGTTTTGCCACATGTTCTACGTCTTTTGTTCCTATCATGCTCTTTCTCCAAAATATATTTATAATTTTAGCATAATCAATTTTCTTTTTTCAATTTAACAATATTTTATATTCTTATGTATATTTTGCTGTTTTATTTCCGCTATAATTTTAGCATTACATTCTTTTGTGTTCTCAATATTTCTTTGTTTTTGGGCATATATGGCAGAATCGTACAGTGCATAACTTATATTATTTTCTTTTGCAAAATTTTCCATATAGTCCATTAGCATATATATGTGAGGTGAAATATTGTTTATATTTTTATTTGCATAGGTATATTCCACATCAACAATTATACTTTTTATATCAAGAGATTTTATTTTGTTTAAAAATTCGGTTATTTCTTCAAATGTATCGTTTATACCCGGAATAATTATATATTTTACTTTTACGTTAGATGCTAAATCATTTAAAAGACCTTTTCTGTAGTGTTTTATATTGTCCCAAACCTGATTAAACTTATCCGTTCTTTTTATTGTTTTATA
>CANRMD010000062.1 GCA_947631645.1 Candidatus Gastranaerophilales bacterium | reverse complement strand
TATATTAGCAAAAAAAGAACCGCCTGAGCAGTTCTTTTTTTATTATTTCAACAAAAATATTATGCACGTTCTTTTGCAGTAATAGCAATTTTATGACGGCCTTTAGCTCTGCGTCTGTTTAAAACTTCTTGTCCGCCTGATGTTGCCATACGTGCTCTGAAACCGCTGACATTTTGTCTTTTTCTTTTTGTTCCTTCCAAAGTACGTCTCATTTTTATTTCTCCTTGAATGTGTTATTTTTCATTGTATCATAATAAATAAGACATAAACTAATGTCAAATACAAAAAATAAAAGGTTAAAGAATATGAACAAAATAGGTTTTATTGGCGGCGGAAAAATGGCTTGTGCCATACTAAAAGGAATTATTAATTCTTTTGACAAAATTATAGTCAGTGCTAAATCTCAAGCCACTATTCAAAAAATTTCCGATGAATTTAAAGTTGATGTTACGCTTTCAAATTCAGAAGTTGTTAAAAATGCGGATATAATTATATTAGCGGTAAAACCTTTTATTTTAAGAGACGTATTAGAGGAAATTAAGCCGTTTTTAAAAAAAAATAAATTAATTATATCAATAGCTGCAGGAGTAAGCATAAAAACGATAGAAGATATTTTGGGGCAAATTCCCGTAATAAGAGTTATGCCAAACACCCCGTCTTTAGTAAATGAGGGGATGAGTGCAATTTGCAAAGGTAACTTTGCAGATGAAGAAAATGTAAAAATTACGAATAAAATTTTTAAAAGTGTCGGCGAAGTCATAGAATCCGATGAAAAATATATTGATATCATTACCGCAATATCAGGCTCAGGACCTGCATTTTACTACTATATAATAAATGAAATAGCAAAAGCAGGTGAAAAATTAGGACTCAACTATGAAACTTGTTTAAAATTATCAGCCCAAACCGCACTGGGTTCAGCCAAAATGGTTATGAAATCGGGTGTAACTCCCGAACAATTAATAATTAACGTAACAACTCCAGGAGGCTGCACGGCAGAAGGAAACAAAGTTTTAAAAGATAATAACGTTTCAAAAATTCTTTACGAAACCATTGAAAAAACAGTGCAAAAAGCAAAGGTATTGGGCTAATGAAATATAAAAGCTGTAATATGATTGAACACGGTTTAATTTTCTCTTGGAAAGATGTTGTAACTTGCTGTTCTTATAATGCCGGCGACAAAGGTGATGTACTTTTTGATAAATATTTCAATTCAAAAGACTTTTCCATTGAAAATATAATGAAGAAAAAAAAAGAGATAAGGCTGAATTTTAAAAACGGGAAAATTCTAAAAGGTTGTATAAATTGTTATAATTTAGAAGAAAAAAACTGGGATGATGAAGATTATATAAACTGCATTTACATCTCTCATTGGACAAAGTGTAATTGTAATTGTTTTTATTGTTATTATGATCCGCAAAAATATTTTTTTCAAAAATTTAAAAATAATAAAATTATGCCTTTATTAAATAAAATGAATAAAAATAATTTAATCAGAAATAATGGCTATTTTGTAATTACGGGTGGAGAACCCTCTGAATTAAATGAACTGGACAATATAATTAACTTTTGTTTAAAAAATGATATCAACACTATCTATTTAAATTCTTCCTGTATTAAATATGAAAAATCTATCGAAAAAGCATTAAAAAAGGATAAAATAGAAATAACATTATCTCTTGACTGTTCAGATAAAAATTTGTACAAAAAAATAAAAAGAATAGATGCTTTTGATAAAGTAATAAATAATATAAAAAAATATATTAAAGCTCAAAATACAAAAAAAGATGCAGTAAGAATTAAATATATTATTATACCCAATATTAATGATTCAGAGTATGAAATTGAAAAATGGTTATTACTATGTTGTAATTTAGGTGTACAAAAAGTAATAATGGATGTTGAAACAAACTGGTATTTATCACACAGAAATAACATTCCGCAAAAAATACAAGATTTAATAAAATATTTTAAAAAAAGAACAAAGGAATTAGGACTATTAACCGATTTCTACAGCCATGCGGCACAAATTAACCATGATTATAATAATACGGAGAACTTATGACAAAAAGAGCATTAATCAGTGTATACAACAAAGATAAACTTGTTGAATTTGCACAAGAACTTAAAAACTATGACTATGAAATAATTTCAACAGGTTCAACTTATGATTTATTAAAAGAAAATCACATTGAAGCAAAAGAAATAAGTGAAATAACAGGAAGAAGAGAACTTATAAACGGTAAAGTAAAAACTCTTTATCCCGATATTTTCGCCGGAATATTAGCTGATATGAATAATGAATCGGAAAAAAACGACATCAATCAAAATAATATACAGTTATTTGATATGGTAGTTGTAAATTTTTATCCGTTTGAAGAAACAGCAAGCAAAGAATCGGAAGAAACCGAATTGATAAATACTATAGATATCGGAGGTCCTTGTTTACTTAGAGCTGCAGCAAAAAACAATAAACGCATTCTTGCCGTTTCTTCTCCCGAACAATATAAAGAAGTTATTTCAGATTTAAAGGAGCACAACGGAGAAAGCTCTTTAAAACTCAGAAGAGAATTTGCACTTAAAGTATTTGAAAAAACTCTTGATTTTGACACAAAAATACTTCACCGGCTTTCAAACCGTTACGAAGAGGATGCGGATAACTATTTTTCATTAAATTTGAAGAAAACAAAAAAACTCAGATACGGTGAAAATCCGCATCAAAACGCAAATTTATACATTACAAAAAATACAATTGATTATGATATTCTAAACGGCAAAGAACTTTCATATAACAATATTTTAGATATAACAGCTTGTACAAACATTTTAAGTGAATTTTTTGACGTATGTGCAAGCGTAATAATAAAACACAATACACCTTGCGGTGTGGCTCTTGGTAAAGACATTGAAGAAGCCTGGTCAAAAGCTCTTGATTGTGATCCTTTAAGTGCATTTGGAGGAATTGTAGGCTTTACTCAAGTCGTAAATGAAAGTTTGGCAAAACAATTAAGCAGTATGTTTTTGGAAGTTATAATTGCTCCCGATTACACACCTAAAGCACTTGAACTATTGCAAACAAAAAAGAATTTAAGAGTAATAAAATTAAATACATCTTTAGAAGAATACAAAAATTATTTAAATGAAGAAATAAGAATAACTCCTTTCGGCACGCTTATTCAGGAAAGCGACAAAGGTGAATTAAATAAAGATAACTTTAAAGTAGTAACAAAAGTAAAACCCACCCAAGAAATGATTGAAGATATGATTTTTGCATGGAAAGTTGCAAAACATTCAAAATCAAACGCCGTAGTAATTGCAAAAGATTTTAAAACATTAGGAATCGGACAAGGTCAAACAAGCAGAGTTGATGCATTTGAAATAGCATTAAATAAAGCTTGTGACGGTTCAAAAGATGCCGTTGCGGCTTCAGACGGTTTCTTCCCCGCTATAGACAATATTCATGTTGCGGCTCAAGGCAGAATTGCGGCAATAATTCAGCCCGGAGGGAGCATCAAAGACGACGATGTTATAAAAACAGCAGATAAATATAATATTGCAATGATAACAACAGGAATAAGACACTTCAGACATTAATTATGGAAATTTCACAACAAAAAAATACAATAAAAGCTATGTCGGCAGGGCATTTTATAACCGATGCATACTCGGGTTTCTTAAACCCTATTATGCCGTTTATAGCTGCAAAAATAGGAATATCAATGGCAATAGCTACAGTTTTAATATCAATATCAAACCTTACATCTTCTTTATCTCAACCGTTTTTCGGTTACATAGCAGACCGTTGGCAAAGAAGATTTTTTATTTTCTGGGGAATGATAATGGCATCTGTTTTTTTGTCTTTTTTAGGAATTGCCCGCAATATCTATACATTAATAATATGTTTGCTTTTAGGACACATGGGAGTTGCCTTTTTTCATCCGCAGGCAACAAGTATTGTTTCTAACTGCTCTGAAAAAAGTAAAGATATGAGTATGTTTATTGCAATGGGAACATTCGGGTTTGCACTGGGGCCTGCCATTTCTTCCGGTATTACTCAATTTTTCGGGCTTGAGAAACTCCCGTTTGCATGTTTTTTTGGCATAATTTCAGCTTTTATTATTCTTAAAAACACTCCTAAAATTAATACTTTAACAACCGAAAAAATAAAAATTTCGCTTATTTTTGCAATAAAAAAGATATTTCAAAATAAACCCGTTGCCATTTTGGTTGCCGCATCAATTGTCAAATCATTTGTAGTATCATCTTTTTCAATAATTTTACCGTTTTATTGGAAATCAATAGGCTATAACGTATCAACAATAGGTTTGATACTATTAATATTTATGCTGATGGGAGCATTAGGGGTTGTTACAAGTCCTATACTTGAAAAATTTGCCGGCATAAAAAAGGTATTTTATATTTCATTAATAACCGTTGCACTTTTAGGTATTATATTTTATTTATCAAATGCAAAAGGTCTTATTGGTTTTATTTCATTTATATTAATAGGCTATGTAAGCTTTTTAGCTGTACCTGTTAACATGTCATTAGCACAAAAACTGATGCCCGAGTTTAAAAGTATGATATCAGGTTTTATAGGCGGATTCAGCTGGGGAGTTATAGGGTTGATTTTACCGTTAATTAGCCTTTTAGCGGAAAAAATCGGAATAATGCACATATTATTAGCTATGACATTTATTCCGTTAATTTTTTCTTATTTTATAAAATATTTACCTGAAAAATAAATCTTAAAATAATATTATGCTAAATATCTGATAGACTGAGCATCATATAATTTTCTTTTTGCCGCGTTCCACAGAGCTCTTCTTTGATAGTCTTTACAATCTTCCAATTTATCGGGAGTTCGCGAATCAGGAGAAACGCACATTCTTTCCATCAAATTTATTCTGTTATAGAATTTTCTGTTTGTAGCTTTAAATGCTTCTAAAGGGTCAATACCCGAATCTTTTGCAATACTTGCCGCCGTATAGAAAATATCTCCCATTTCTTCTTCCATATGGTCATAGTTTTGTTGAGTTTTATCTAATTCATATTCACTTCTTGCGACATTAAATTCTTCTATTTCTTCTAATAAACAATCATTCCATGCTTCTTGACTTCTTACAAAATTAATTTTTCTTGTTACATCGTCTATTTTTGTAAATGTATCAAATACATTGTTATTATTAGGATTAATTCCTTTCATTAACATTATCGGCGGAACTTTAGCCTTTTTATCCGTTGAAAATTGAGCTAATAAATTTGTTATTTCACTTTCATAACGGTTAGGTTCTGATACAGCCGTGTTTTTTTTGGCCGATGAAAAAGATGTTGTTTTTATATACGGATTAAATGTTACGTTCATTACTCTCTCCTTTTGACAATTTTAAAAATTCAATAAAATTTTTTTTGCTAAAATTTATATTACGACATGTAAAGTTTAATTTTAGTTTTATCAATATTTAAAATTTATAATTGTTAGAAAAAACAAAAACTCGAAAGGTAAATTATGAATATACAGTCAATATCATTTATGGGAACATATAAAAATCCGACAAATTATGAAAGAACAAGTTCAAATCCAAACATGCATTCAACAAGACCTGCACAAAATTATGAAAGAACAAGTTCCAATCCAAACATGAATTCAACAAGATATGCACGAAATTATGAAACAAGACAAGCAAGACCTACTTCAGATGATTATATCCGTTGTCAGATAGTGGGAGACAAAAGTACAAAAAGAAGCCTTCCACAATATCAATACCCTCCAAAAGATGATATTATAATAGTCGGTACGAAGCAAAATTCTCAAAGAAACAGAGTAAATCATAAAAGGAAAAAATCAGTAATTCCGCTTCCCGTTAAAACATTTGCGGCAGGAGTCGCTTCTGTATTGCTTTTGAACTTTGGAACAGCTATTGCTGAACCAACAAAAGATGTTGCTAAAGTTCCTTTTGACGGAACTCCTTATTCTTTAACCGAAATCGCAGAACAATACGGATGTGATGAAGATATAATAAGACAATATAACGGAATAAAAAATGATGAAGATTTAAATTCTTTACCTGAGATATTAGTTCCTACAAAATATAATTATATTGATGACGAAATAGAAAAACTTCAAGAATCTCTATATTCTTCAAAGTTATCAGCCGAAGAAAGAAACGGAATCGAAGATAAAATTAGTGCATTAAAAGATAAACAAGCAATGCAGCAACAAGTTGCAAAAGCATATACAGACGGAAAATACATATACTATATAGTTAATTTAACCGATGAAAACGGACAACCATTCCAAGGCGGTATTAATGTTGAAACCTTTAAAGATTTATTTGATATTAAAGACGGTCAAATAAAGAGATACAATGATTTAACCTCAGTATGGAGAAAAGATACGGACTTTGAAGAAGATAAGGGTTACTTTGATTATACAGGTAATATTTTCCATACCGGAGATGTTATAAAAGTATCAGATAAAGGTGTTGATACAAAAGATATAGATTTAGATGGATTTATTGAAGAATAACGCTGCCCTGCCTTAAAATCTTATAATTTGTTTCATCAACAAAAACAACGGTAGATTCACGGCCTTTACAAGTAAAACCGTAATCTTGATATACAATATCCGCAAGATTACCTATAGAATTTAGTGCTTCTTCATAAGTCTTAGAAGACGGATGATTAGATAAGTTAGCACTTGTTGTTGCAAGCACTCCGCCGTTTATTTCGGAACATAAAACTTTAAAAAATTCATTATCAGGCACCCTTATACCAACAGTATTTTTACCCGACGTTATAAAATCAGGAGTTCTGTCTGATTTTTCCAAAACTATTGTCAAAGCTCCCGGAAAATATTTATTCATCATATTTTCTGCTAAAAGAGGCACTTTTTTTACATAGGGCAAAAGATTTTCTTTCCTGTTTGACATTAAAATCAGAGGTTTAGACATATCCCTGTTTTTTATTTCATAAATTTTTTCAACACCTTTTTTATTATCGGGCAAACACCCTAAGCCCCATACTGTATCAGTAACAAAAGCTATTACTCCGCCATTTTCAAGTGTTTTATTTAACAAATTTTTGTCTGAAATAATTTTTGA
>CANRMD010000061.1 GCA_947631645.1 Candidatus Gastranaerophilales bacterium | reverse complement strand
TTTCCGACAGCTAAAACCCAAACAGGAAGCCAACTTTCCGTAAAAATCAAACTAACCGTAAATATCAAACTACTCATGTAAAGAAATACTCAATTAACTACACTAACCGTAAATATAAAATTACTTTTTCCAACTACAATAATTATAATAAAAAAGAAGCCAAATAGACTTCTTCTAAAATGGTGGGCCATCCTGGACTCGAACCAGGGACCTTACGCTTATCAGGCGTACGCTCTAACCACCTGAGCTAATAGCCCTTAACTTGACTATATAATTACATAGACATATTAAAAAATCAAGCACTAATCTTCATTTAATGGTCTTAATAATATTATTGAATTTAAATTTAACTGTAAAAAATCGTGAGTTTCAGCTTTTCTGTTTGGAAATTCTCTGTGTACAACTTCACAATCCTTAATCGCAACAAATCTTTTTGCACCATTTAATATATCTGAAAGTACTCTATTTTTTCTACCTGTCTTTGGCATAAAAACATTACCTTTGATTTGATAATCTTTTGTTATTACCAATACTTTTTCAGACCATATGCCTGTTATAAAATTATTTTCATCAGTATTTTTATTATGTTCGCTCATAAATTTTAGTCCCTTTCTTAGGATATCTGATAAGATTGAAACAACGGTAAATACAAAGATAAAGCTAAGAAACATACTAAACAGCCTATGAAAATTAACAAAATAGGCTCAACCAGTTTCCCCATTGTTTCTATAATTAAGTCTAACTGCTGGTCAATATGTTCAACACACTGTGTCATTAATTCTCCTAAACGTCCCGATTGCTCACCTGTTGCAACCATAAATAAAATCATTTTAGGAAATAAATTTGAAGCTTTCAAAGAATCCGATAAATGTGCACCTGATTGCATTTTTTTAATTGATATTTTCATTGCATCTTGCATTACGGAATTTGACAATGTTGATTTTGATAAGTATAAACACTCAATAATCGGGATACCTGCATCATAAGCAATTTGCAAAACCGTTAAGAAGTTAGAAAAAGCAGCCGCTTTTACTAAGTCTGATATTAACGGTATTTTTAACAAAAATTCATCAATTTTACGCCTTGAAGGTTCCCATCTTAATAAATACATAAAAGAACCAACTATAGCTATTATACCTAAAGGTATTAAAGCCCATTTATCTTTTAAAAACTCACCTGTGTTAATACAAAATTGAGTAATCGCAGGTAATTCTTTACCTTGTTGATCAAACATTTCTTTAAATGCCGGAAATACAAACATTAACATAACTAATACAACAACAATTGCTAAACATACAACAAATGTCGGATATGTTAATGCAGATATAACTTTCCCTTTTATATCACCTTGCTTTTTTAGCAATTGAATTAAACGTTCAAAAGTCTTATCAATTTCACCCGAATCTTCACCGGCTTTTGCAAGTCCAATATATACTTGCCCGAATAAATTCGGATATTGAGCTATTGTATCAGATAATGTATAACCTGCAATAATTTGACGTTTTATCTCTTGGGCTATCATTCTTACCTGTCTTGAAGCAGCATCTTTTTCTATAAAAATTAAACTTTCAAGAATAGGTAATCCCGCCTTATTTAAGGTTAAAAATGTTTGAGTAAAATCAATTTTTTCTTTTAGTTTTAAAGATTGTAAAGAACCTTTCATAAAACCGGATGAACCTGAAGTTACTTCCCTTAGAGATATTAATTTATAACCCATATTTCTGACGCGGACTTTAACTTCAGCTTGAGATTTAGCATCAATACGATGCTTTACTCTTTCTCCGTTCCATTTTTCTGCTTCATATTCATATCTGGTCATTTATTGTTATCCTCACTCCTTCACAGGCCCAAGTACACGAATGAACTCAGATATTGTAGTTCTTCCTTCAATAATATGTTTTAAGCATGACTGTTGTAATGTTTTCATACCTGTACCAACAGCTGCTTCTTCTATTTGAACATCATGAGCACCTTGTGCAATCATTCTTTTTATTTCTTTTGTAATAGGCATAATTTCATATACACCAATACGACCAGAATAACCCTCAAAATTACACTGGTCACAACCATTCGCTTTATATACAGGTGTCTTCATAAATTCCTGAATTTCTTTTTCTCCACCCGCTATAACCATTTCAGCCTCTTCTCTTGTAGGGAAATATTGAGCTCTGCAATGTGGACACAAATTTCTAACAAGACGCTGAGCTATAATGCCAACCAAAGTTGAAGATACCAAGTAATCTTTAGCACCCATATCTATTAACCTTGTAATAGTTGATGCTGCCGAATTCGTGTGAAGTGTTGACAATACCAAGTGACCTGTTAATGCAGCTGAAATAGCTGTTTCCAATGTTTCTATATCACGAATTTCTCCGACTAATATAATATCAGGGTCTTGTCTTAATATAGCTCTCATACAAGATGCAAAAGTAATACCTGCTTTTGGATTAATTTGTGACTGGTTTATACCGTCAATTCTAATTTCGACAGGGTCTTCAATTGTTGTTATGTTAACTTTTTCATCATTTACAGCTTTTAATAATGTGTATAAAGTAGTTGTTTTACCTGATCCGGTAGGACCTGTTGCTAATATAATACCGTTTGGTACACTTTCCATCTTCTTTATGATTTCAGTTTCTTCTCTTGAAGCCCCGATTAAAACAATATCATCATGAGCAGCATCAATAGATACTGCCGGAGCCAAAATTCTTATAACCATCTTTTCAGATTCACCTACAGGAAGTGTATTGATTCTGAAGTCATAGTCTTTATCTTTATATGTTATAGAAAATGAACCGTCTTGAGGACGTCTGTGTTCTGCAATATTCATCTTTGATATAACTTTTAAACGTGTTAATATTGCAGATTCAGTCTTTGGCGGAAGTTTAAGAGCTTCTCTTAAAATACCATCTTTTCTATATCTTACAACATAACTGTCTAATCTCGGCTCAATATGAATATCACTTACATTCATATCTATTGCATCAGATATAATTTTATTAACAAATTTAACTACTAAACTTGAATCGTCTTTTAATTCTTTTTGTGCTTGTTCAAATAATGTTTCTTCCTGATCAAAAGCTAAAGTCTGTCTTTCCATCTTTTTCAAGATTTTACTTGTAGCTTTCTTATTCTCATCAAACATGTTCTTTATACACATTAAAAATTCATAATGTGTAATAATTGAAATTGTTGGTTTCAATCCGGTTAAGAATATAATATCATTTATTACCTTCTTATCATTCGGATTTACCATACCTACAACAAGAACTTTATCATCATAACTGATAGGAATTACCTTATTCATTTTAATAAAGTCTTCAGGCAACATTGATATAACCGATTCCGGAATTTTTAATTGATCCGCAGAAACAGTATCATAACCTTGTTGAGCTGTTAATGCCGTTTTTAAATCTTGAAGTGTTATTAAACCTTGTTGTACTAAATATGTACCTAACGGAATATGGGTTTTCTTTGATTCAACTAAAGCATTAAATATCTGATCATTAGTAACAAATCCCATTTCTACAAGAATTTCACCAATTTTTTTTGAGAAAAATTTATCATTGTGTTCTGTAGAATGTTGCTCTGTATTTTCATCCTTAACAGATATATCACTTTTCACTTCTTCCGAACCATTAATTTCTGATTCGTCATTATTACTAATATCATCATCAACTTTTATCTGTATTTGATTATTTGTTTCAACTTGCTCGGGCAAATAATCATCAACTAACTGTGAATTTTCAAAATCGACACTTGGTTGGTTTACGGTTAACTTTTCTTTGACGTAATCTAAAATTTCATTAAAGTCCGAATCCGGAATTTGCTTAAATTTTATTTTATCAGTATTTAATTTTTGAACAATAATATCTGTAGCTGCTGATGTATTTGGCAGTGAATTAACCAGAACACATACCGAACCTCTATCAACGCAAACAGGGGCAAATGAATTTAACTGCAATTCATTAATATCAAACTTCGATAATAATGTTAAATCAAATACCGGTTTTAATTTATCTAATAATTGGCTTGTCATTTATTTTAGTCCTAAAGTTCAGCTACGTCTTCCGTATCTTTTATTATTCTTGGAGTAATCATTATTAATAACTCTTCTTTTTTAATTTCTTTTTTCTGATTTCTAAAGAAGAAGCCTAATATTGGAATATCTCCCAGTATCGGAACTTTACTTACTTGATCTGATTCAGATTCTTGAATCATACCACCAAGAAGCAATGTTTCTTCGTCTTTAATCCTGATGCCTTTTAAATCTAAATTATGTCTTTGTAATAATGTAGCAGCTGTATATTCTTGATTATTATATGTATCTAATACGTCTTTATAAACAGATGCATAATCAGGTTTAATATCCAATGAAACATAACCGTCCGGTGAAATAAACGGAAGAACTTCAATTTTAATACCGTTGTCTTCACCAATTTCAAATGTTTTTTGTACAGAAGCCGTTCCATAGCCGCCGCCACCCATACTATCCAAAATTTGAACGGTAGTAGATTCAATATAGTCTTGAGTTAAGTCAATTACTGATTTTTTACCGTTTGTAATTACGATTTTAGGGTTAGCAAGCATTCTTGCTTTTTCATTTGTAATTAAATATGAAATTTGTTGAGTTAAAGAATGAACAGCAGAACCGTTGCTCGGACCATGCCAACTAAAGGCATTTGTACCAAAACCGTTATCTCCGTTAAATGTCAGATTTAAATGCTTTCCGCTATATAACCATGTATTTTGAAAATCTTTTGCACCATCTTCTGTTAATGCAAGTATAGAGATTTCTAAGTATGCTTGCGGTTGTTTTCTGTCATTTTCAAGAATAAAATCGTTAACCATTTGTATTTGTTGTTCACTTCCGCCCATCATTGTTAACGTACCGAGTTCAGGCTGAACATACAAAGTCATAGTCGGTTTTGATTGATAAGATGAAATATTACCTGTTGTAACACCGCTTGTATAAACACATGCAACTTCACCACCGCCGATTGCACCTTCTTGAGACGGAGTTTTTGAAGATTGTGATTTAACACTTGCATTTAATTTTGAACTGTATGTTCCTGATTCACCCGCACCTGATACACTACCTTCAAACGGAAGTTGGAACAGAGTTTCGCATATCATTTTTGCCATTTCGAATGGTGTTGTATGATTTACTCTGTATGTTGTCATAACAGGTCTTTTATCAAATTTATCTACAATTTTCTTTGCCATTTGATAATCGTTATCGGTACCAAATATTAACAATTCATTTTTATCCGCATTAGTAGATACGATAGGACCATAAGATAACCCCGGTGTATTTAAACCAAAAATATTTGTATTTAAAAACTGAGCTAAATATGCAGCATCTGCATATTTAACCGGAATTATAGTCATATTATCTTTTGTAAGATTTAATTTTTCAGCACTTTCTGTTGATACAACCATTATTGTTTTATCTTTAATTACGTATGTAAGATTGGTCATTTTCATTACCATCTTAAACGCATCTTCAAGTTTTACATCAACTAAATCTAAGCTCACTGTACCTGTTGCAGACTCATGGAAAACTATATTTAATCCCGCTTTATCTGCAAACATTCTTAATACTTGCTGAACATCAGTATTCCTTAAACTTAAATTTATCAATTGTCCATGATCATCAAAATGAACATTACCCGACAAATTAATTTTATTTGGGGAATTATAATCGGTTCTTACTGCCGGCTGCCCCAAATCATAAGTAAGAGGAGCTGCCATGGCAACACTATATGCTAAAACAGACACACACCCTACTGCCGTTAAAAGTTTTGTTATATTTGTAAACCTTCTTTTCATAATATATGCTTTTACTCCTCTAATTAATTTTTATATCTGCCTGCGAATTTATTTTGCAAATTTGCAACTGACTGTTGTTTTGTTAAATCACCCGGACTGAATAACTCTCCTACCGAAGCAACATAACTATTATTTTTATATGTTATTTGTACTTTATCTTTTGTTATACTTTTTATAGTATAGCCGGAAATTGTATCTCCTACTTTTACAAAATGATCAAGACCATTTAAATTTACTATAGCAGATGGGCTTACAGAATCGTACAATATACCCGAAATCTGAGTTTTTAGTAACCTTGTTAAATTTTCATCAACTATTGACTCTTTCGGAGGTTCAATAATCTCAAATTGTGTATTGTTTATCAACTCAAAAGGAATATCAGTCGGTTTTTTCTCAACAATAACCGGCGGTTTAAACGGATTGGTGTTAGCCGTTCCTTTATTATAAGATACCATAATTGCATTATTCTCTTGCCTATTTGAGCTTTCAGGATTTGTTTGGGTATCAAATAAATCACTTTCTTTTGCGGTATTCTGTATATCTGTATCTGAAACCGTAGCTACTTGTTCATTTGGAGAATCTCCGTTCCCTGTTACAACATTAGTTTGCCCTGCATCATTAAAATTAACACTCATCATGTTATTATCTTGATTTTCGGGATTGTTATTTTCTCCTCCCGCATCAGAGAAAAATGAATTTGCTAAATCATTAGTAGATTGTTGGGGCTGCTGATTATTATCAACCGGCATGCTGTTCTCAAAATTTTGACCGTTATCAGCTTGAATGTTTTCTGCACCCTGATTTGAACCTGACCCCAGCTTCATCATTAAGACAGCTATTATTACACCTACTAAAACAATAAATAATATGAGTATCGGCAAAGGATTGCCTTTTTTCGCAGGCTGAGTATATCCTTCATCATAATCTTCCTCATATTCTTCTTCAGATTGGCCTGAATATTCATCATCATAGTCAGAAGAATATTCCTGTTCTTCTCCCATATCATCAGAATATTCTGTATCTTCCCATTGTTCGTTATTCTCTACCATAAATTCTCACTCTTTATTCCGAATGTGTTTCTTTTTTTA
This sequence comes from Candidatus Gastranaerophilales bacterium, assembly GCA_947631645.1. GTDB lineage: Bacteria > Cyanobacteriota > Vampirovibrionia > Gastranaerophilales > Gastranaerophilaceae > Avigastranaerophilus. Next base: position 1,478 of record CANRMD010000061.1, on the reverse strand, counting down.
TTTTACACGTAATCATAAAAATGGGCAAATGAAAATTTAAATTTATACTTTTCTTCATACTTCCATCTTAATAATTATTAGTTTACGTTGTTTTATTAAGATTTACGTCAATCAAATACACGATATTTAAAAACAAAAAAGGCGGCACCCAGATTCGAACTGGGGATAAAAGCTTTGCAGGCTTCTGCCTTACCACTTGGCCATGCCGCCGTATAATCGGTAAAATAGCGGAAGACGGGACTCGGACCCGCGACATTCTGCTTGGAAGGCAGATGCTCTACCAACTGAGCTACTTCCGCTTAAAGAAGTTTTCGCTTCCTTTATATACTACATGAAACATTTTTATTTCGCAACAACTTTTATACTACCGACTTTATTGCTAAATATATTAATAATATTGCACTTAATATTGCGACTGCCTTTTTTGGAATTTTATTAAATATTGATGCAGTATAAAACCCTGTTAACGATAAACAGAATGTTACAATACCGATTATTACCGAAGGTATAACAGAATTAATATTTAAAAATCTTAATGATATTCCCGCACCAAACGCATCAATACTTGTTGCAACAGCCAAGCCTAACATACACATATAACCGATACATTGTATATTTTGTTCTTCTTTTTTTGTATAGGCTTCTTTTATAAACTTTATTGCCAACCCGACAAATACTGCAAATACTATCCATTTTGAATATATTTTTAAATAATTATATACAACAGATGTAAAGTTCCACCCTATAATCGGCATTAAAAACTGAAAAAACCCAAATGATAATGAGAGCATGATTGCATTTTTAAATCTGCCGGCTTTTATTATTAACCCGTATGAAAAACTTACAATCATTGCATCTAATGACAAGGCTAAAGCGAGTATTAAAATTTCAACTGTATTCATATATATAATTATATATAAAAAAAACCGCTTTTAATAAAAGCGGTAAATAAGTGTTCTCTTTCCCTGTAAAAATCTATATTATGCAGAAACTTCTTCTGTTGATGAAGCTTGAGCTTCTTCTTTAGCCTTTGCTTCTGCGGCTTCTTTTTCAGCCTGAAGTTTTGCTTGTGCTTTCTTTGACAGTTTTTGAGTTTCTTTCTTAACATAATTTAACTTTCCTTCATCAGTACAGTTATCTATTAAGAATTTAACGGTTCCTGTCGGTTGAGCACCTTTTTTTATCCAATCTAATGCACTTTGTTTATCTAATTGCATTTCTTTTGTTTTAGGATTGTAATAACCCAAGTGTTGAATAGGAGCTGCTTCTCTTTTTGTTGTTGAGTTTAAAACTACTATTCTGAAAACAGGGTTCTTTTTATATCCTAATCTTCTTAATCTTATTTTAACCATGCGGTTCTTTCTCCATTTGTCCTACAACTGTGCTATATTAGCGTTTGCAGCCGTTGAATCAGCAATTTAAAAGAGGATAACTGCTTCTTCTCTTTTATAAAATCACAAGCATAATAAATAATCAAG
>CANRMD010000060.1 GCA_947631645.1 Candidatus Gastranaerophilales bacterium | reverse complement strand
AGACCTAAAAATATAATACCTGTAAAAAAAAAAATTGCTAATTATTTACAAATTGTTTAAAATTTGTTATCTTTTTTTTGTTACAAGCCGGAGTGTTTTATGGAAGATGAAAAAGTTCAGTGGAGTTCTCACATCAGTTTTATTTTAGCAACTGTAGGAAGTGCGGTAGGACTTGGTAATATTTGGAGATTTCCTTATATAATGGGAAAAAACGGCGGTGCTGTTTTCCTTATTACTTATTTACTGTTAATAGCTTTTATATGTGTTATTCCTCTTTGTTGTGAACTTTTTATAGGTAAAAAATACAAAACTGATACTATTCAGTCAATAAAAAACATTAATCCCAAATTCAAATGGGTAGGCTGGCTTTGTATTTTAACCGTTATATTAATACCTTGCTTTTACTTTGTAGTAGGCGGATGGATTTTGAACTATATATGGTTATTTTTATCTCACCATATACCGGCTAATTTTACACAATATTTTGGAGCATACAGCTCACAAATATATATGCCCGTAATTTTAACTCTATTATTTTTAATTATGACTGCAATATTTCCTTATCGCGGTGTTAATGACGGAATAGAAAAAGCAAATAATATAATGATGCCTTTATTTGCAATAATTTTAATCATACTTGCAATTTTTGCTTTAACACTGCCCGGGGCTAAAGAAGGTTTACTTTTCATGTTTAAACCCAATTTCAGTCATTTTGACAAAACAATGATTTTAACGGCATTAGGTCAAGCTTTATTTACTCTAAGTATAGGAATGGGAACAATTTTAACTTACGGTAGTTATATGAAAGAAAAAACCAATATTGCCAAATCAGCATATCAGCTAATATTTTTTGATACATTAATTGCTTTATTAGCCGGTATAATGATATTCCCGATTGTTTTTTCATTTGGAGTTGAACCCACCGCCGGAGCTTCTTTAGTGTTTATATCTTTACCCGAAATGTTTTCTAAACTTCCTTTTTCATCATTTTTCGGACTCGTATTTTTTGTACTGCTTTTCTTTGCATCCATAACATCAGGTATAAGTATGATGGAAACAGGAATTTTATCATTTATAAAAAATTTCAACATCAGCAGAAAAAAAGCAACAATAATATTAACAACCATCATAGGTTTAATAAGTATTCCGTCTACACTTTCTTTTGGTGTATTAAAAGATTTTACGCTGTTCAATAAAACATTCTTTGATTTATTGGACTATTCAACATCAAACATATTATTGCCGTTTAATACATTATTAATATGTCTTTTGTCAGGCTGGTGTATAAAATCTTTATGGAAAGAGCTTTTAGGAGAAAATATTTTCGGATACATATTTAATATTTTACTCAAATTTGTAGTACCCGTAATTTTAATTTGTGTTTTGGTTACAGGAATATAGTTTTTATTACGGGGAATATTAAAAAAGGAAGCTAAAAAGCTTCCTTTTTTAATTTATTCTGATCGCATTCGCTGTCGCAACTTCAAAACTCGCTTCGTTTCACTCGCCCGTCCGCACTTTCGCATCTTGAATTTTGCTCCCTCTCGGGGCTGTCATTCCTTCGCTTCGCTGTCGTCATTTCGCCCCTTCGTTATTCGAGTTCCGCTTCGCTTCACTCTACGCAAAATCCGCTACGCCATAGCCTTTTCTACTGCAACAGCAACTGCAACGGTAGCTCCAACCATCGGGTTATTACCCATTCCGATTACACCCATCATTTCAACGTGAGCCGGAACGGATGATGAACCTGCAAATTGAGCATCACTGTGCATTCTGCCCATCGTATCCGTCATACCGTAGCTTGCAGGGCCTGCTGCAACATTATCGGGGTGAAGGGTTCTGCCTGTTCCGCCGCCTGATGCTACAGAGAAGTATTTTCTTCCGTTTTCCGTACACCATTTTTTATATGTACCTGCTACAGGGTGTTGGAAACGCGTCGGGTTAGTTGAGTTACCCGTTATAGATACATCAACACCTTCTTTAATCATAATAGCAACGCCCTCTGATACGTCATCTGCACCGTAGCATTTAACTTTTGCTCTTTCACCGTCTGAGAACGGAGTTTCTTTAACAACTTTTAATTCACCTGTTTTATAGTTATATTCGGTTTCAACGTGAGTAAAACCGTTAATTCTTGAAATTACATAAGCTGCATCTTTACCTAAACCGTTTAAAATAACTCTTAAAGGTTCTTTTCTTACTTTGTTAGCATTTCTTGCAATACCTATTGCACCTTCAGCAGCCGCAAAAGATTCGTGACCTGCTAAGAAACAGAAACATTTTGTTTCTTCTCTTAACAACATTGCACCTAAGTTACCGTGACCTAAGCCTACTTTTCTTGTATCGCCTACTGACCCGGGAACTGCAAATGCTTGCAACCCCTCTCCGATAGCTTCAGCTGCATCTGCCGCATTTTTAATACCCTTTTTGATAGCAATGGCACATCCCAGTGTATATGCCCAAGAAGCATTATCAAATGCAATCGGCTGAATGCCTTTTACTATTTCATCTACATTTATTCCCTTTGACAAACATAATTCGTTAGCTTCATCCAATGATTTAAAACCATATTTATTAAGAGCTTGAGCTAAGGATTTTTCACGTCTGTCTTGTCCTTCAAATTTTGCCATAGTTTTATTTCCTTTTTAATTAATTATACTTTTATTTTTCATTGCAATTTGTTGAATACATTTTCTGCTATTGTTTTCTTGGGTCAATAGTTTTAACGGCTTCAGCAAATCTGCCGTATGTACCGATATTTTTTTCGTAAGCTTCTTTCGGGTCAACACCTTTTTTAATGGCATCCATAACCTTACCTAAATTTACGAATTTATATCCGATTACTTCATCGTTTTTATCCAAGCCCAATTCTAATATATAACCTTCAGTTAAAGAAAGATATCTTACACCCTTTTGTTTGGTAGAGTGAATTGTACCGACCATAGAGCATAAGCCTTTACCAAGGTCTTCTAAACCGGCACCTATAGGAAGTCCGCCTTCTGAAAATGCAGTTTGAGTTCTTCCGTAAACTATTTGCAAGAATAATTCTCTCATGGCAACATTTATTGCATCGCAAACAAGGTCAGTGTTTAAAGCCTCAAGAATTGTTTTACCGGGAAGTATTTCGCCTGCCATAGCAGCGGAATGAGTCATGCCTGAGCATCCTATAGTTTCAACAAGAGCTTCTTGAATAACCCCCTCTTTAACGTTTAAGGTTAATTTACAAGTACCTTGTTGAGGTGCACAGCACCCACAGCCGTGAGTCAATCCTGAAATATCTTTAATTTCCTTACATTTTGTCCATTCTCCCTCTTGCGGGATTGGAGCAGGTGAACCTTTTACACCTCTTTTTACACAGCATTGATTTTCGATTTCATGTGTAACTTGCATAATTCCTCCAGTTTTCTATATTAATCTATATTAAACATTTACAGTTATATCCTCTAACCTGTAGAAATTATAGCCTAAACAAAAATAATTGTATACGATTATTTATTTGACAGTTAAATAATTGAAAATTATCATTAAAATATGAAATGTAAAACTTGCAGATTTATAGAACACGGAATATATTTTAAACAACTCCCGAATGGGAATTTAACCGTTAAACATTGCTGTAATATGGATTCACTTCCCGAAGAAAATCAGCCTCACTTGATAGAAGAATATAACGGCAGTGCTATTAACTGGGAAAAACTTTTTGAAAAAAAACGAAATGAACGTAACAAATTCAGGAACGGCGAATATTATGATATATGCAAAAACTGCTGGGAACTTCAAGAACAAGATATTGATGATGAAGATTACATATCTCATCTGACCTTAGCTCATATCACAAAATGCAATTCCCGATGTATATATTGTTTTATAGGAAAAGATGAAACTCAGCACAATGCTCCTCAACAATACAGACTTTTACCTCTTATAAAAGAGATGAAAGATAAAAATATATTAAGATTTACGGGTTCATTAAGATATATGGGCGGCGAACCCACTTTATTAAAAGATTTTGAAGAAATTACTGATTTATTTGTTGAAAATAATATCCCCGAAATTTATCTGCCGACTTCGGGTATAAAACTTTCCGATTCAATGGTTAGAGCATGCCGAAAAGTTCCTAACTGTTGTATTTATATTTCAATAGATTCAGGATGTGAGGAAACCTATAAAAAAATTAAAAGAGTTGATGCATACAATTTAGTTTTAAACTCTTTAAAAACTTATGCGAATGCAAATATTATGAGAGAACACGTTATTTCAAAATACATAACGGTTTTAGGAATAAATGACAATTTTGAAGAAATAGATAAATGGATTGCCGACTCTAAAAAAGCAGGGCTTAAAATGCTTGCATTTGATATTGAATATTCCTATGTCCACGATAAAAGTAACGAAAAATTTTTAAAACATCTGCTAAAATTAAGAGATTATGCAGAAAAGCAAATTATTCAGGCAGATTTAAAAATTGATAAATATGTACCTTACATACAAATGCTTCAGAATTGGGCTATTGAGAACAAAGAAAAACTTGAAAATGATTTTCCTAAAGGCAGCTTAACCGTTAGTCTAAAAAAAATGTCAAATCAAGCATTTGAAGCTTATTTGAATAAAATAATTGAAGAAAATTCAATATGGAATAAACCCGAATTAAAACTTAAAGCATCTTTTATTCAAAAAATATTTTTCAAAAAATATTTAAAAGAAATAAAATATATAAGTGAAAAATACAGTTTTAAAACAAGCTTTATCTAAGAATTACCGAGACTAAAGATATTATAAATTTCTTCATCGGAAAGTTCTGTTATAACCTTTTCACCTTCAAATACTGCAAGGTTAACAAGCTCTTTCTTTTGTTTAATCATTTCATCAATTTTTTCTTCAAAAGTTCCTATAGTCACAAGCCTATGCACCATAACATTTTTATCTTGTCCTATACGATAGCTTCTGTCGGTTGCCTGTTCTTCAACGGCAGGATTCCACCATAAGTCATAATGAATAACATTTGTAGCTGAAGTTAAATTTAGTCCCGTTCCGCCCGCTTTTAAAGAAAGCAGCATTATTTTTTGCTCCGGATTAGTTTCAAATTCATTAAGCATATTCTGTCTTTGTGTTGTATTTAAAGACCCATGGAAAAACAAAGGGGTTACATTCAATTCATTTTGAATAATTGTTGATAAAATATTTCCCATTTCCTTGTATTGAGTAAAAGCAATAACTTTTTCATCGTTTTCAAGTATTTGAGATAACAGCGAAATAAATTTTTCCGTTTTACCCGAAACATCCTTTGTCATTTCACCGTATTTAAGATATTGGAACGGGTGATTACATATTTGTTTTAATGCTGTTATCAATTTAAAAATAACACCGCGTCTGTTGATACCTTTTTGATTTGAAATATCTCCCATAAGGGTATTTAATGTCTTTTCATATAAAGCAGCTTGAGTTTTAGTAAGATAGCAGTATTCATCAAGCACCATTTTTTCGGGCAAATCATCAATAATTGTTTTATCCGTTTTTAAACGTCTTAATACAAAAGGCGAAATGGAAAGTTTTAATTTATCAGCCTGTTCATACTGTTTAAAACGTTCTATCGGGATAGCATAACATTTTTGAAAATCTCTTATTGAACCCAAATAACCTTTATTAATGAAGTCAAAAATACTCCAAAGTTCTGTTAATTTATTTTCAACGGGAGTACCTGTCATCGCGATTTTTATGTCGGACTTTAATGACTTAACCGCAACTGTTTGTGAGGTATCGGGGTTTTTTATATTTTGAGCTTCATCAACAACAATCATGCCCCACTCATGCTTTTTAACTTCTTCTATATCAATACGAAGAATAGCAAAAGTAGTAATCAAAATATCTGCTTTTAAATCTAATTGACGTTCGGGTCCGTGGTAAAATGCGGCTTTTAAAGACGGGGCAAACATATTAAGTTCTTTCATCCAGTTGCCCATCAATGTTGTAGGGCATACAACAAGAACAGGAGCTTTAAGTTTATTTTCTTCTTTAAGTTTCAAAATTAAACTTATTACCTGAATAGTTTTACCTAATCCCATATCATCAGCAATACAAGAGCCAAAGCCCTTTGTAGTATTTGTATAAAGCCATTTTAAGCCACCGATCTGATAAGGTCTTAATTCACCTTTTAAGTCTGCAGGAGGATTAACCTCTACTGTCTTGCCGATATCTTGAACTATTCTTGCAAAAGCTTCATCATAATCAAATTCATACTCGTTCAAATGCCCTGAAAAAGCCGCATGAAGCATTTCCATCCTTGTAATTTTATCAATTTTAGGATTTTTGAGTTTATTTATTATATTTTGAGCTTCATTTTGGTCTATAAGTATATATTTATTTTTAAATTCGATAATACCGTTTGCATCTTTTATCAGTTTTTCAAATTCATCAACTGAAATCTTTTCATCACCGATAGCAACCTGAAAAGAGAAATCAAAAATATTTGATAAGCTGATATTTCCGCCTTTTCCGTTGAGAATATCAGCCACATCCTGTTCTCGTGAAGCTTTAATTTTGGCGTTAATTGAGGCTCTTGGAACAACAATATTACCGAAATTCGGCGGGAAATTGATATTTATACCCGCTTTATTTAAATAATAAGCGGTATGAATCATTAATTTATATACATCGTTTAAAGAAAGATAAAGTTTCAAATTGTCTTCATCTTCAAAAAGTGTTTCAAGCTCTTTATAGTACCTTAGAGCATAATTTAATTGTTTTTCGACAATATTAACCAGATAAGTATTCTGATATCCCCAGTATGTACCGTCTTGATAAATATCCAATAACTGTTTTGGCGGTTCTTTTTCATTTAATTTAGGGTCATTTGCTTTAACCGAAACTGTTAATAGAAATTTATCTTCTTCTATTTTTTCAATATCTAATTGAGGGCTTACCGGATACTTGCCTATATAAATTTCATCGAGCCACTCACTTATTGTTTCTGCTAAATCTAAAGAGCGTATATATCTTTTAGAATTTACACACTTAATAAAATATATTGAAGATTCAAGTTCTTTAAACCTATATGCCTTGAATTTTAAAAACATAAAAATTACATAATTTAAATAATTTTCAATCAATATATCGGCAATATTTTTTACATCGGATATTTTAGAGAAATCCAAAGAATACACTTCATCAACAGAGCTCTGTATATTATTATCAAGAGCAAACATTTCGTATGTTATATAAAAAAGGTTATCAGTTTTATTGACCTTAGGCAGAAAATATAACTTTTCAACAAGTTTTTTAACAAATTGTGTTATAACATTAAGAATAACAAAAGACTCTGAAAGGCTTTCATTCCTAACTATAGAATCAAAACCCGAAAAATATTCCCAAATGAGGTCTAAGGGAACAATATAACCTATTTTATCAACTTCCCGACCGTTTTCTTTTACCGTATATGCACAAGAAGAAAACCTGAACATAGAACCTTTTGATTTTAAATAAAAATCAAAATTATTTGTCGGAGTAACAAATACTTCAATATTTTTACCGTTTTTAATAATATGAAAATCAGTATTTTTAATAACGTGACTTGAGTTTTGAAAAGTAGAAGCAAATTCATCTTCAACAAGCTGATAAATGGTGCTCAACATTAGTCTGAAATCTTTTTTTTCACATCCTACAGGGTTTTCCGTCAGATTATGAAACATTTCATCTATGTTATTTTTTTTGAAAGAAAAAGCAAATTTATTTTCAATTACCGTTTCGGCTGCCATATATACCTCAAATATTCGTATATAATATTATACATAAAAAAATTAAAATTAATAAAGTCTTGTTTAAGATAAAACACTTTGATATAATCAAATTAATTTTCCCAATTAAATTATAGGAGTGAAAGTATGAAAAAATTACTAACGGGATTGTTTGGAATAATCCTAACAATGTGTTTTGTCGGAATAGCGAATGCTTGTGACATTGAAGGATTATATGACAATTATCAGGCTGTTTATATGCCTTCAACAAACACATGGACAACAGGCGGTATGGCAGATGACAGAATTGTTTTAACGAAAAAAACTTCAACAGGCTCAGGCAGTTATTCCGAATACTATAACAGTGACGGCACTTTAGCTATTGCATTAGATTCTAATTTTGAATTTATTAAGGACGGAAAACTTATTGCAGTTGATAATGCAAACCTTAAATATTATGAAGTCAAATATGAAGACGGGAAATTTACGGAAAAACCGCTTTGTGAAACTGCATTAGCCGCAATATTTCCTAAAGCTCAAATAGTTAAAATATCAGAATTTCAAAAAAATAAAATAACCGTAAAAAAACTTGCATCTCAAGACAAAATAGTTGTTTTGTTAAATGATACCGATAAATCATTCTATAAATATTCCTGCAATCCGAATGTACAAAATAAAGATATAAAAGGATTA
>CANRMD010000059.1 GCA_947631645.1 Candidatus Gastranaerophilales bacterium | reverse complement strand
CCCGCACCATATTGAATTTTCGGGCGTGCATAAACATTCCGCTTCGCTTTTAAATTACTCCGTAATTTCTCCGCTCCGCCTGTTTCTTGCACTTTCGGGTTCGCTCGGCTTCGCCTCGTCTCCACCCTCCCGAAAATTCAAAAAAAAGGTCGCTAAGCGACCACAGTTTTATTATGGAGAAAAGGAGTGAAGGAAAATAAGTTATTGGATTATATTATTTAAATTCCCAAATTATTTTATATATAACGTATATACTTATTATATATTAATATTTTGTAATTTTTATTTTTTTGCAAAATAAAACTCCTTTATCAGGAGTTTTTATATTTTATAAAATTAATAATAATCTAAAAAAAAGGTCGCTAAGCGACCACAGTCTTGTTATGGAGAAAAGGAGTGAAGGAAAATAAGTTATTGGATTATATTATTTAAATTCCCAAATTATTTTATATATAACATTTATATATTTATTATATACTTTAATTTACATTAGTTAACAAAAGAGTCTCCAATTTTTGGAGACTCTTTGCAAATTCAATTAACTTAGCTATTTAACAGCTTTTGCAGTATCTACTACAATAGAAAAAGCATCAGGCTCATTAACTGCCAAGTCTGCAAGCATTTTTCTGTTTACTGCTACATTTGATTTTTTAAGTGCATTCATAAACTTAGAATAGCTTAACCCGTGTTGTCTAACTGCGGCATTAATTCTGACAATCCAAAGGCGACGCATATTTCTCTTTAAGTGACGTCTGTCTCTGTATTGATATTTAAGTTTTTTCATTACGGCAGTATTAGCAACTTTAAATATTCTGCTTCTTGCACCTTTAAAACCTTTAGCTAACTTTAATATCTTTTTATGTCTTTTTCTTAAGACGTTACCACGTTTAACTCTCATTTTTACAATCCTTTCTTCTTAAAATATCTAATTACATGCACTTCGCATAAGGAAGTTCTTTAAGTACCAAGTTTCTGTGTGTAGCAGAAACCTCAACCATAGAAGAAAGTTTTCTTTTTCTGGAAGCACTTTTGTGCTGGAGCAAGTGGCCTTTACCTGCTTGTCTTCTTAATATTTTTCCGCCGGCGGTAATTTTATACCTTTTTGCACCACTGCGGTGTGTTTTCATCTTAGGCATAGTTTTCTCCTTTATTCATTGACTTACAAACGGTCGATTATGCGACATGCCTCCGCATTTTCAAACCTCACTTTTTATTCTAAAACAAACATTTTTCTATGTAAATTAATTAGACTTATTTTTTTTACAAATTTATAATTATTACTATGGATAAATATACGAGAAGAATTACACCAAGAACCAATATTCATATGTTGGAAATACATATAACGGAACATTGTAACTTAAATTGTCAAAGCTGCACTCACTTTTCACCGTTAGCCGAACCGGAATTTACCGATATATATCAATTTGAAAAAGATATCAAACGTTTATCAAAATTAACTAAAAATATTAACTATATAAACATTTTAGGAGGCGAACCTCTTTTAAACCCTGATTGCATTAAGTACTTAAAAATTACACGTAAATATTTCCCAAAAACAATAATAAGATTAATAACTAACGGTATTCTTTTACCAAGTCAATCGGATGATTTTTACAAAGATTTAAACAAAAATAATATATGTTTATCTCCTACTAAATATGAACAATTGAATATTAATTATGATAATATAATTAAAAAATGCGAAGAATTTAAAGTTAAATTTGAGTTCTACGGTATTGAAAATATAAAAACAAGCTATAAACTTTCATTAGATTTAACAGGTTCTCAAGATATAACAAATAACTTTATACAATGCTTTCTTGCTAATTTCTGTTTTCAACTTGTAAAAGGAAAAATTTATACTTGCTGTATTGCTGCATATATAAGACATTTTAATAAATATTTTAATAAAAATCTTGAGATTAGTGATTTTGACGGAATAGATATATATAAAGCAAAAAACATACAGGAAATATTAAATTTTTTAGCAAAACCGATACCATTTTGCAGATATTGCAATATAACCAAAAGAGAATTTTATTCTCCATGGAAAATCTCAACAAAAAATATAGAAGAATGGGTTGAACAATAAAATAGCTATGGGGCTAATATTGTTACAACATTTCTTCCGTCCATAGAGGGTTTTTTTTCAACATTAATTTTTTCACCCTCTAAATCGGTAAGGAATCTGTTAGCCAGTTCATATGCCAAATGATTATGCTGCATTTCACGTCCTCTTAGCATTACAACCAATTTGACTTTATTCCCTTTAGCAATAAACTTTTTTATACTGTTTATTTTTACATTATAGTCATTTACATCAATCTTATATCTGACTTTTACTTCTTTAATTTCAACAACATGCTGTTTTTTCTTAGATTCTTTTGCCCGTTTTTCAATTTCATATCTGTATTTACCGTAATCTAAGATTTTCGCAACCGGAGGTTCTTGGTTAGGAGAAACAATAACTAAATCTAAACCCCTGTCTTCCGCCATTAAAAGTGCTTTTGAGGTAGCAACTACACCATGGTTTGTGCCCTCATCATCAATCAATCTGACTTCTTTTGCTCTGATATTACCGTTTAATAAAGCGTTGGGCTGGTTATTATCTCTACTAATTTTTCTGTCCTCCTATTTTGTAACGCTATCATTGTATCAGATAAGGTTCAAATTTGTAAATAGCTTATAATTTAAATTTTTTAATAAATTATAAAAAATGTATTGCTTTTTTATCATGTTTTATATAAATTATAATCACAACCGTAGACAGTCGGGGGTAGGGCGTTAAGCTTGATAAGTAAAGACCCGTTGAGTTTTGAACGTACTGAACTTAAAAAGTAAATGCCGTCGGATATAAAACAATTAAACACCTTAAAATAATAACCCGGCCGAGGATTAACAAAGTTTAAATAAGTCAATTTACAGGATTGGTTTTTATAATTATTGTTGAGGATTTACGGTTAAGCGTAAATCTTTTTTGTTTACGCACCGGCGAAAGCCAAAATAGGTCGATAAATACATAAACAAGGAGCACAAAATGTCAACAAAAGCCTTTAAACAAGAAAAAGTTGAAGCAATGAAAGAAAATTTTGCCAAGGCTAAAGTTGCAGTTGTTACTGAATATAGAGGTTTAACCGTAGAAGAAATAACAAATCTTCGCCGTAAACTTCAAAAAGAACACAGTGACTACATGGTAACTAAAAATACCTTAGCAAAACTTGCATCAAAAGGAACTCAGTTTGAAGTTCTTGCAGATACTTTAAAAGGACCTGTTGCTATTGCGTTTGGGTTCCAAGATGAAGTTGCACCCGCAAAAATTTTAACAAAATTCATAAAAGATGTTAAAAAAGGTGAAATTATTGCTGCAGCTTTAGACGGTAAACTATTAAACGCAAAAGAAACACAAGTTCTTGCAGATCTTCCGTCAAAAGAAGAACTTTATGCAAAAATGCTTGGCAGCATAAACTCACCTGCTACAGGTATCGTTGGTGCTGTTAACGCAGTAATGAGCAGCTTAGTCAGAGCTATGGATCAAGTTGCCAAACAAAAAGCAAATGTATAGTAAATAAAATTAAAAGGAGAAATAAAATGAGCGTAGAATCAATTTTAGAATCAATTGAAAAATTAACATTAATCGAAGCAGCTGAATTAGTAAAAGCTATGGAAGAAAAATTCGGCGTATCAGCAGCAGCTCCTGTAGCTGTAGCAGCAGTTGCAGCTCCTGCAGCAGGCGGTGAAGCAGCAGCTGAAGAAGCTTCTGAAGTTACAGTTGTTTTAGCATCAGCTGGTGCAAACAAAATCGCTGTTCTTAAAGAAGTTAGAGCTATCACAGGCTTAGGCTTAAAAGAAGCTAAAGATTTAGTTGACGGAGCTCCAAAACCGTTAAAAGAAGGCGTTAAAAAAGAAGAAGCTGAAGCTATGAAAAAACAACTTGAAGCTGCAGGTGCTACAGTTGAATTGAAATAGCGAAATTTCGTGCGAACGAAGTTCGATTTGCGAAAGCCGCAGTGAGGACAGCCGTAGGCGAACGAACGACAGGCTTGAGCGAAAGAAATTTCAAGAGGCGGTTTTTGTGTAAGGCGAAGTCGAACAAAGTGAGCGAGCCTGAAGTGTTGAGGCAGAAAGTTTGCGACAGCGTAGCAAAGCAAACAACTCTGCCGAAATGGAACAAAAATCAAGAGGGCGAAATTTGCGAAAGGGTGAAGCGAAGCAAACCCGAGTGCAAAAAACAAAAAAAGAGATTGCAAATGCAATCTCTTTTTTATTACCTTTTAGACTTAGTTCTTTTTCTTTTTTATAACTATACCTTTAAGTAATATTCAAATCTTTATGACTATTCAATACTTATTTCGGTACTAAGTTATAACGGAGAGAAAAAATGAAAAAACTATACCTGTTGATTTTATCTTTTTTATGTTTATGTGCATCAAGTGCATTTGCAAACAGTCCTTGTGACAGCGAAATGAAATCTTGGAGCTGGCATAATTGGAAAATGGCAAGCAAAGACAACTGTCAAAAACCTTGTCAGAAAACTTATACACCCCCTTGCCAAAAACCTTGCGAGTCAAAATGCCCTCAAACTTATTCTAATCCTTGTTCAACAGATGCGTTTTTATGCACAAATCAGGACATAAATTATTTGTTTACTCAAATGAATTTAAGCGAAACCCAAAAATGTACTGCTATGAAAATTCAGGAAAAATACGAACAAGAAGTATTTAGCCTAAACGAAAGAATTCAATGTGAAGAAGATAATATCAATTCATTAAAGAGAAATTGTGCTAAAAAAAGTCAATTAAGGAAACAACACAGAGTTATTAAAGACTTAAAGAAAAAGAGAAAAGAAATCTGCAAATGTTATGAAAAGCAGTTCAAAGCAATACTTTCAGACCCGCAAAGAAAAGCCTACAATAAATATAAAAAAGTCAGATAATAAAAAAGGAGCTTAAAATAGCTCCTTTTTTATACTTAAAAAAAAATACTTCAAACAAATGGTTTACTTTAAAAAAAACATCATTAATATAATAATACGGCATATTATAACAAAAGGAGTTAAGTATGAGTATATTAAACGGACAATCGCTTCTTGCCGGAGCAATGGCGGGATTAACAAATACATATTCTACGTTAATGAGTGCTCACAGCACCTCGGGTAAAGGGCTTACGCTTGATGATTTAGCAAGTGTTTCCAGCAATACAATATTGAGTTTAGGTTCAAACTATTCATTTTTGCAATACTTAACAACAAACTTTGCTTCACTTGATAAAGACGGCGACGGAGAAATAACCGGAGCTGATTTAAATAACGTAATGAGCACTATGCAGACAAAAGGTTTAACTTATAATGAAATACAATCATTGTGCCTTACAAATAACGCTGATAATTCATTATTATCAACTGTTTTAACATACTTCAATAAAATAGATGCTAACGGTGACGGCAGAGTAACCAGCGATGAAATAACAAAATTCAGTTATAATTGCCAAAGAGATGAGGTTGAAGCAAAATATAAATCGTTCAGAGCTTCTACTGCAAGCCTTTATTACAGCGACGGAGTTGAAGATGATACCTCAAGTGTTCTTGACAATTTAAGACCTAATATATCATCAAAATCTAATTCATAAATTATATTGTTTTTTAGATGAAGCCGATAATTTATATAAATTATCGGCTTTAAAATATCAAAACATAATCTTTTTGGTATAATAAACAATATGGAGAAATATTTTGTTTATTATAGTAAAAACTAAAAGATATAAAATAAAACGGTTTATTTTATTTGGAATTACAATATTTGAAAAAATAAAAATATCAAGGCATAACAAAGTTACAAAATATTTTTATTTTTTACCCAAATATAAACCCAAGAAAAATCAGCGGATATTTTATCTAAAAGTCCACAAAGTACATATGACATCATATGAATGTATTAAACAATGGGTTGATATTGCAAATAAAATGAATGCATTTATATATTTTGTTTGTGATAATCCCGAGATGAAATCAGGAATTTTTACAAATGTTATTTTCAAAAAAAGAAATTTTGATTTTATCAAAAGCGACAGAAAAACACTAAAGGAATATTTTAAAAAAGTATTAATTGCAGAGACTAAAAAATGGGAAAGAGTAGGGTTTTCCATTTTAACTCCGTTCACACATGCATCAAAATATAAACATGACATTACCTATAATATAGATGCCGATGATATTATGATATTAAATAATACCGAACAAACGGCACAAGCCTTGTATAAAGCGGAAAAATACGCACTTGATAATAATTATGATGTAATTAATTTTGATTTATATGTATCAAAAACGTTTGGAGTTCACTGGACTTTTGGAATTGTTATCTGCTTAAATCCTGATAATTGTATAGAAGCCATAAAAAATAATTGTCAGAGTGAAAAGTATTATAAAGATTACTATCTAAACAAAATCGGCTACAATATTGATTGGTTTTTCTCTTTCTTACGAGATGAAAATATATTAAAAATCGGCACTTTTTACATAGAGAATGCAATGGCTGTCCACATGCCTGATATAATGCTTCGTCCGAGCTGGGCTATACTTATGCAATTTAAAAACGGATATATTCATTATCCGATTTTAGAAACAATTTATAAAGAAACAGCTTTTAATAAGAAAAAGATAATACCATCCGCAATAAAAATAAGTGCCGATATTAATGAAGACAGCTTTGTTGATTATCTGCATAAATTATATTTTTGGAAATATGATATGGAATTTGATTGTCTTTCTGCATTAAAATATAGAGGATTAATTAATGATAATTATATAAATGATATAATTTCTGCCGGGGGGGGGGAATTTACAATCTTCCTATTCAAGATATTTAACAAAGGCAAAAGTAAAGCAAATACCAATACCAAAAAAATTAACTGTTTTGGAAAAAATATTATCTGTTACCAATGAAAAAAATCATAAAGTATTTAGATTATTAGGAATTAAAATCAAATTTAAAAGAAATAAAAAAATAGTCTAGATTACTTTTCAAATTATATTAAATTTATTTTTGAAATACTTCAAAGCAGGTTTTTCAACCAGATGATATATTAATATACTCAGTAATAAAGTTACAAACAAATAAATTCCGTAACTTATAACGGGATTATTTTCAATAAACTGCGGATAAGCAGGATATACAACTTTACGTAATATATCTCTTAACCATTCATGGGTAATAAGAATACAATATACATATCTGCCGAGTATTACCGAAAAATTATTATTAAATAATTTTGATATAAAACCCTGATTAATTAAAAACAATATAAACAAAATTGAAAATAAAAGTATCAATATTAAAAGGTTATCATACTTCATTGTTCTAAATATTAAATTTTGAATTAAAAAAGCAAATAAATATAGTTCAGCACAGGAAATAATAATTTTGGATATTATAGAAATTTTTTTAAATCTTAATTTAATAAATATGTCATTATATAAATTCCAAATAAAATATCCTAAGCCCATTGATGCAATGGCTCTAATCATTCCTACATTTATAACACTATAATAGCTTTTTATTGGCAATAAAAATTTATTATGGGCCATGAAAGAATAACAAAATAATACAGCTAATGCTAAAATTATATTAAAATATTCTTTTTTAATATTTTTAAAAGAATAGAACAATAAACAAGAAGTCCAAAACATGGAAGATATAAACCATGAAGCTCCTATATTGCTGTAGTGTAATGTAATACCGATATTATGAAGAAGAAACAAGGTCCAGATATTCTCATAATGAACCGGCTTAACAACCGTAAACCAAGAAACAATATAATATAGAATCAAAACAAAAATTAGAGGCGGTAATAACCTTATAAGTCGTTTTTTAACAAAATTATAAAAGTTTTCTTTATTAAAATTTACGGTATAAAACAAGATAAAACCGCTTACTACAAAAAACATATCAACGGGCATATATCCGCATTTACTATGTATAACTATATAGTTAAATATGGGATTATCGACTGTTTTAAAAAAAACTAAAGAATGTCTTATTATAATTGCAAAAATTAAAATTACTCTTAAAAAATCTATATTTTTAAAATAAATTTTTGAATTATCAGTTAAATTTTTACTTTCAAAATCAGTCCCTGAATTCGGTGTGTGTGTAGGGGGGGGGGATTTTGCATTATCACTTTACAACTGTTCATTTTAATTCCCGAAATTAATTATAACGGATATATTATATAATAAATAGATATTAATAACACCTTAAAAAATTTTACTTTTGTTAAATTCTTTTATTATCAAATAATTAAGATTATTATTATATATATGATACGAAGGTTATTTTTATTAATTTTGATATATATAATAATGTCTATATTACCCCAAAATATTGGGGTTATTGATATTTGCTACGGAATTGAACCTCTAAAAGTAAACAGTATAAACTTTGATAATTCCGATTCTATTATATTTTTAGGTACTTCAGGAGGTCTTGAACCGTCA
>CANRMD010000058.1 GCA_947631645.1 Candidatus Gastranaerophilales bacterium | reverse complement strand
TAAAAGTAAACAGTATAAACTTTGATAATTCCGATTCTATTATATTTTTAGGTACTTCAGGAGGTCTTGAACCGTCAGAAATTAAAGTAACAAAAAGTTCTCTTACTAATCCCGACAGAGTATTTTTCGATATAGAAAATGCTGTTTTAACCATACCCAATAAAACTTTTGAATTGAAAAACAGCAGATTAAAACAGCTTAGAATTGCTCAAAATTCAACAGCACCCAATATTGTAAGAATTGTTATTTGGAATTCGGCAAATTATGATATGTCGCAAATAAAAATCTTAAAAATAAAAAACAATATAATAATAAAACTCAGTAATGAGATACCTTTGCAGCAATATTTGACTCAGATATACAAAGAAACAAAAGGCAGTGCGGCAGAATATAACGACAAAGCTGTTGTAATCCCTGAAGAAAAACCTGCAGCAGAATCCGATGAAATATTTAACAAAGTTCAAAAAGCCTTTCAGGAAGAAACACAAGAACTTGTAAGACCTAACATTGAACAAAAGCAAGCAAGATTAAAATCAAGGTTTTTCTTAGAAAATGCATCAGTAAGAAACGGGGCATTACTGATATCGGGGATAGGAGTCATAAATGTCGAAAAATCTTTTATATTAACTGAACCCTCAAGAGTAATTTTCGATTTGCCAAATACTATTGTATTACAAGAATTACGTGATAAAGAAATAAGGCTTTCCGAAACTGCTACTGCAAAAATCGGACAATTTGCACCTTCAAAAGCTCGAATTGTCATCACTACAGATAAACCCGAAACATACAGAACTATTTATTCAAGTAACTTACAAACTCTTTTAATATCACCAAGCAGTTATATTTCGGGTGTAAGTCAAACTCCTATTAAAAGTGAACTTGCATATTTTAAGGAGCAAAATGTTAATCCCACAACAGATGTTATTAACATAATGTTTTCAAACCCCATTATTTATTCAATAAAAAGAGATGGTAACAAATTAAATTTAACATTATACAATTTATCTAATTTTAATGTAGATTCTTTTAATCAAATAGCAATTCAAAATAAAACGGGATTTGAAGCAAAACAAATAGGTACAAATATGTACAGAATAAGTTTTCCTATGCAATCAGGAACATTAGCGGATTGTTATGAAACTTTAAATGCTTCACAATTAAGATTTGTATTTACAACACCAAAAACGGAAGAACCACCTAAAGTTCAGGAAAAAATTGTTCAAGTACCAACGACCCCGCAGCCACAACAGGATAAAAAGCCCTCTGATATAACAACAACTCCTCATCCGGCAATAAAACAAAACAAACCTGACAGTCCGTTTGCTAATTTACTGGAAAGACAGTTAAAAAAACAAAATATAGAAGCAAAAAAACCGTCTAAGAAAAAACAAAATATTTCAAAAAAATTGAAAAATAAAGTTATTATTATTGACCCGGGGCATGGCGGAAATGATACAGGAGCTATGAGAGGCAATCTTTTAGAAAAAGATTTAACTTTGTCAATTGCTCAAAAAGTGCGAGATTGTTTGAGAGAAAAAGGGTTTACAAATGTCATTATGACAAGAGCTACCGATAAAACATTAACTCTTGAAAACAGGGTAACAATTGCTAATGATAATCAAGCGGACATTTTCGTCAGTATTCATATTAATGCGAGCGTTAAATCAGAAATTAATGGCATCGAAACTCACTATTATACTGAAAACGGATATAATGTCGCAAAAGTTATTCATAAAGAATTAATGGAAAATGTATCCGCAACAGATAGAGGCTTGTTTAAGTCAAAATTTTATGTTATAAACCACACAGAAGCCCCTGCGGTTTTGTTGGAATTAGGTTTTATTTCAAACGAACATGAAAGAAATGCACTTAATTCACAAAAACGTCAAATGGCTTCTGCAAAAGCAATTGCAGATGGTATAGTTAAATATTTGTCGGAGCATCAATGAAAAATTGTCCAATAGGTATATTTGATTCCGGTGTTGGCGGGTTAAGCGTTTTCGCTGAACTTGTAAAACTTTTGCCTAACGAAAATTATATTTATTTTGGCGATACAATTAATCTTCCTTACGGAACAAAAACAAAAGCTCAACTTATTAATTTAACAAGTAATATTTTTGAATTTTTCAAAAATCAAAACGTGAAAGCGGTTGTTATGGCTTGTAATACAACCTCTGCTGCCGCTTATGACACTTTAAAAGACAATTATAATTATAAAATATATCCTATTGTTCAAAGAGTTGCCAAACAAATAGCAAATGAAAATCATAAAAAAATAGGAGTTTTTGCCACACAAGCAACAGTTAATTCACATGCTTACAAAAATGAAATTCAAAAATACAGCCCCGATACCGAAATTTTTGAACAAGCTTGCCCCCAATGGGTTAATATAGTTGAAAATCAACTCCAAAACAATCCTGACAGCGTAGAAAATATTAAATCACAGCTTGAATTAATGTTAAAAAACAATGTTGATAAAATAATTTTAGGCTGTACTCATTACCCATATTTACTTGATATTCTAAAACAATTCGCCCCCGAAGATTTATTTATTAATCCTGCAAAATACTTTGCTCAAGACATTTACCAAGATTTAAAACACAATAATTTAATTTCGGATAAAAAAGGTCAAGAACCAAAGTTTTACGTAAGTTCTAACCCTGAACAGTTTATGCTGTCTTCAAACCTTTTTTATAAAGTTCAAAATGCAAAAGAAATTTCAATTACAATCATACACACATAAATATTGTATTATTGCTATTTCTTAACGTCTGATTTGATTTTTTAAAAAATATTATTAAATAAATAATATGAGAAAGATAATAATCAGTTTACTTAGTATAGTGTGTATGTGTGTGTTGCCGTGTTTTAGCCAAGTAATACAAGGCAACATCAGTATGTCAGACAGAGTTCCGACAGAGTTTTTTGGTGATTGGAGAGTCGTATCAATATGTACAAAATCAACAAATAAGGAATATTTTGACTCAAAAAGTATGGATATATGGACAATCACTCGAAGAGGAGATTTAATAACCTTAGCTAATCCGCTTTCAGGTGCAAGAGCAGATGTAACGGTAAATGATGTTAAAGGAAAAACCGTAAAATTTGAAAAAAGAACTTCTTTTCCTGATGAAGAATCACTTGAAACCCCCATTTTAACCATTCAAGGCGATAATTTTACCGGAGTTGATAAAATAAGTATAAAAACTTTTAAAGACGGGAAACTTATTAAAGAAGATTACGTCGAATACCAAGTAAGAGGCACAAAATTATCAGGAGATCCGATAACGGGAATTTTCGGATTACAATAAATTAAATTTGGGGATGGATAATGATTAAAAAAGAAATACTTAACTTTGACGTTGTAATATTAGGCTCAGGCCCTGCAGGGTTTTCTGCTGCAATATATAGTGCAAGAGGAAATTTAAAAACTGCCGTAATTGATATTAATATGCTAGGCGGGCAGCCGTCTAATTATCTTGAAATTGAAAATTATCCGGCATTTTCTTTAATAAGCGGATATGAACTTATGGAAAAATTTGAACAGCACGCAGATAAATTCGGGGTGGAAAAATTCCCCATGCAAGAAATTATTAATTTAGATTTAACCTCGCAAATAAAAGAAATTGAAACTCAAGACAAAATTTTTAAATCTAAAGCAGTGATAATTGCAACCGGAGCTCAGTCAAAAAAACTTAATATAAAAGGAGAGGAAGAGTTTAAAAGCAGAGGAGTAAGCTACTGTGCTGTTTGTGACAGTGCTTTTTATAAAGATAAAACAGTTGCTGTAGTCGGCGGAGGTAATTCCGCACTTGAAGAAGCCATTTATTTAACTAAATTTGCAAAAAAAGTTTATATAATACACAGACGCGACAATTTTAGAGCAGATAAAATAATATGCTCAAGAGCTTGTAAAAACGATAAAATAGAATTTATTATGAACTCTCAGCCTCTTGAAATTAAAGGATCAAATTGTGTTGAAAAGCTTGTTATAAAAGATTTAAAAACAAATAAAATTAAAGATTTGGAAATACAGGGAGTTTTTCCTTACATAGGATACAGCCCAAACACCGAAAAATTTAACGGTCAGCTTGAACAAACAAAAGACGGCTTTATTGAAACCAATATTAATATGCAAACATCTTTAAAAGGAGTATATGCCGCAGGCGATGTACGAAATACACCGTTAAGACAGGTAATAACCGCAGCATCTGATGGTGCAATCGCTGCAAACAGTGCCGTTAAATATATTGAAACTTTAACCCCCGTGATTGTATAAATTATGTTATTATACTTTTATGGAGAAAAAAGTATTAATAATAAGATTAGGTGCAATAGGAGATGTAGTTCATACTACCGCCCTTTTCCATGCAATAAAAAAGACTTACCCTAATGTTGAAATTCATTACCTTACAAGTGAATTAATCAAACCTTTATTAGTTGAAGATAAAGATTTAACTAAGGTTTTAACAGTTAATTCAAAGTTTAAAATTTTTTCAAAAGAAACAAAACAACTTATAAACATTTTAAAACAGGAAAAATATGATATTGCATTAAATCTGCAGCCATCGCTGAAAATTAAATTATTATGTTATTTAGCCGGAATAAAAAAACAATACATATACAGAAAAAGCTTTAAACTCCACGCAGTTACTAATTTTTGGAGAACTGGATTAAAGGCATTCCCTGAAATTAAAGAAGAAAAAGAAATAAAACTATATCTGCCCGATGATATTATCTCAAAAGCACAAGAACGGCTAAAAGACTTTCCAAGACCTGTTTTTATTATAAATGCGGGTGGAATAATGTCAAAAAGGCAAGGCAGAACTTACCCGATTGAAAATTGGATTGAACTTGGCAATAAAATTCAAGAAAAATTCGGGGGTACAATTATTTTAAACGGGGCAAAAGAAGACAAAGAAATTCTTTCACCTTTAAATAATATAAAAAATTCAATAAACTATATAGGAGAACTTCCCCTGATAGAATCTTGTGCAGTAATATCTCAAGCAGATTATATGATTTCGGGCGACTCGGGCCCGCTTCATATTGCAAGTGCACTAGGAGTAAAATCAATAGGATTATATGGCTCCATGCCCGCTGATAGAACCGGCTGTTACTGCAACGGAATTAACATAATATCCGAAAAACCTTGCGTTCCTTGTAACAGAAGAAAATGTAAATTTTTAAAAAAATCAAAAAATCTTTTTGCTCCTTGCATGGAGGAAATTAAAGTTGAAACAATTATAAAAAATATTTTTCATTAAAATTAATTTTTGTTTGAAACTTCTTTTATTATTTCATAAAAATTTTCAATTTCAGGTCTTAAATTTTTAAGTATATAAATGGGTGAATATATTAAAGATACAGACGGAATAACAATTTGAGCTTTTATTAAAGTATCCGTAAAATCGTTAAAACTATTTATTATGTCTTCTTTCGTTATATATTTATTATTTATTTCTTCTTTTGTATCATATCCGCTGTTACAAAAATAATCAGCATCCACACTTAAAAGAATTTCTTTCCCTTTTAATATATCAATATTTTGTTTAGTTAAAATATAAACACGTACTTTCCTCAAATTGGGTATTTTTTCAAATATCGACGGCATATTAAATCGTCTGCAATTATTCTCAAGATTATTTTTTATCTCAGGACTAATAATTTCTCCTGTTTTACAATTGAAATATAATTCTCGCATATTTACTTTTGATAAATCAATATCTTCATCATCAAAATTAATAAAAGGTTTGTTAATAATATTTTTATCCTTTTTCTCCTGATATACATTTCTATATAATGAATTTTGATATATATAATCAGGAACTATCCAATAAAATTCATCAAGGTTAAATTCTTTTATACAATAATTAACCCAATTTGCAATATTAATACTTTGACCCGTTAAATTATAATTTTGATATAAGTCAGAATGTGTATCGAAATTAACTAATCTTGAAATTTTATTTTTCGTTTTTTTTAAATAATTATCAAAAACTTTAAATGTTTCATCATGATTTTCATTAACTTCTATGCTCGAATTTTTAAATAATAATTTAATATTGTCTGTATTTAGCATAATTTTCTCTTAGCTTCATACTGATTATTATATGATAAAATTATTTTATGATTATTAATTGGATAAAAAAACAAAATACAAATATAATAAATTTCGGATTACCTAATTTATCAAATACTTTTTTTTTAAACAGATACTTGATAATATTGCAAAAACAAAATTCTCAATATTTTTATGATAATCATAAGATAGCTTTTGTATACGGGTGTTTTCCATATTCTATATGGAGTTTAAATCTAAAAAACAAATACACACATTTAACTACTATAGATTTAATTCTGAACTTCTATAAAGAAAATAATATATCCGTAAAGTTGATGTTTAATAACGACTTGATAAAACAAGAACAACTTTATGATACATTTTCGAACATAATTTTAAAAAAAGCACATAATAGAAATAATTCGGTTTTTGTAGCCTCAGACATTTTAGAAAAATATATTAAAAAAAATTATCCTCTATACAACATCATTAAAATTACGGATTTATGTAATACAAGAAAAAATGTATTAATTGACGGTAGTTACAATCACTTAATCAATATAAAAGATTTAAAATATAAAAATTCAACATATATATACCTAAATCAATTTTGCAGTATGGAATGTCCTTTATATAATTTCCACAAACAATATAACAATAATGAAAATATACATTATATAGAAAATGAACATTCATTTCCTTGTGAATTAAAAAGCAATCTGATTTTTTATGACATTAAAGAAAATAAAAATTTTATAACACTTGAAAAAATAAAAGAATTTCAAAAAGAAGGTATTTCTAATTATCTAATTTCTGATAATATTTTGTTAAATAATACTAAAACTATTTATAATACTTATGATTTAATTGAAAGTTACATATACTATTTAATAAAACCCGAATTTCAGTCAAAAGTAAGAAATATGTTAATAAAAGACCATAATAATGTAAAAAATGTATATAAAAATAAAGAAAGTCAAAAAGATGAAAAAATATAATATATTAATTCCCGCACTGGATGAGTTAATTTATCTTGGTACAAACTTAATAAAACTAAAGGAACAAAATTCTGAATATTTTAGAGAAAATCTTAACTCAATAGATTTTTACGGAAAATATTCTTATTGTATCTGGTCACAAGAACCCTCAAACAAAAACTTTGTATTTTTTAATAATGTGGAATCAAATTTAAAATACGCAAAAGACAACAATATCAAAATATATTATGATTTTAGTAACACTCAATTATCAAAAAATTCTGTTTATGATTCCTATTGTAATATGCTGCTATCTTTGTCAACGGAAGTCTGTACATCTGCAATAGTTTACAGTCCGTATTTAATAAAATACATAAAAGAACAATATCCTGATATAAAACTAATAAGACCCGAATTATATGATAACAGTATATCCGAAAATGATTATGATTCATATATTCTAAACTATGAAAACTATAAACAAAATCCGGATAAGATTTTAGAACAGCCTAAAAAATATTTAATATACTTAAATTCATACGGAGCTGCAAATAAAGAATTAATTGACAGAAAATGTAATGATATTGTTGAATTTAACAATATTAATTATAATAATTATCCATTAGAAGTATCGACTTTTGAAAAATCAAAAGAATTATCCGACTTTATATCTGTTGAGGATATGGAACATTTATCCGATAACGGTATTGAGAATTTTATAATAAGAAATTGCAATTATAATTTTTTTGAAATACTTGAAAGTTGTATATATTATCTTATAAAGCCTGAATATCAAAATAAAATAAGATTAGAATTAATTAAACTTAAAGTATAAATAAATATTTTTCAGGACATTTAAAATACTAAGTGTATGACATAATATATTTTTTGTTTCATATTTAAAAAGATGAAATAAGACCATTATTATGGTAATATACATAAGAGGTAATTATGAATTTTATAGATTTTTGTTCCGGAATAGGTGCAGGAAGATTAGGGCTTGAGTTATTAGGATTAACTTGTGTTGCCCATAGTGAAATTGATGCGGATTCAGAGTATACCTATAAAACTTTATACAATGATGAACGAAACTTAGGAGATTTAACAACTCTCGATTTTAATATAATTCCCGAATGTGATATTCTAATTGCGGGTTTCCCTTGCCAAACATTCTCCATAGTGGGTAAAAGAGAAGGTTTTGATGATGAGCGGGGAAAGATAATATATCATTTAACAAATATTTTGAAAAATAAGAATATTCCTTATTTTATTTTTGAAAATGTTAAAGGATTAGTTAATCATAATAAAGGCAAAACTTTTAAAGCAATATTAGAACTTTTAAATAATGCCGGTTATAAAGTCGGTTATAAAGTATTAAACAGTATAGATTACGGAGTGCCTCAATTAAGAGAACGTATTTATTTTGTAGGTATCAGAAAAGATTTATATATAAGACCTTTTATATTTCCAAAACCCTTAACCCCTGTAAATATTAAAAATTTTTTATTAACAAATAATAACGATATACTAAATCTTGACAACCCGACTTTTCAAAAATACCTGACAAATAAATATAATAAAAATCGTGTCAATATCAATGATATTTTAACTCAAGATTACACGATTATAGATACAAGACAATCTGATTTAAGAATATATCAAGATAAATGTCCTACACTTAGAACCGGCAGACATGGAATATTATATGTAAAGAACAAAAAATTATATAAACTATCCGGGCAAGAATCACTAATGTTACAAGGTTTTCCTAAAGAGTTTGTTTTAAAAACAATTAATATTCCAAATTCAAAATTATTATCACAAGCGGGAAATGCAATGACTGTTAATGTAATAAGAGCTATTGGCGAATGTTTACTTAATTATATAAAGGAAAATACCGAGAATGAATTTAATTCAAAAAGGTTCGCAAACTGCTAAAAACGGGTTCAAAAACGAACAGGATATTTGTGATAAATTCAACAATTGGCAGTCAGACAATGAAGCTAAACAATGGTTAGCCATTATGCAATATGATTTGGACAAAATAGAAAATGTTAAAGCGACAACATTGCACGGGTTTAAAGCAGATGTAAATGTCCAAATACAAATTAAATTAAAATCGGCAATTGATACTGAGAATATTCAAGTTAAACTGGTATCTGTTAAAAAAGGGTTCAATCAAGTTGATAAAAGGTGGTTATCTCATTATAAAGAAATGTGGAATATACCACAAGAAGTATATAATATACTTCAATATTATACAGGGGAACTAAAACCGTATAAAAATAATGTTCGAGATAACCGCAGAATGTTTGCGGATGAATTTAAAGAAAATGAACAAAAGTTACTTTTAGAATGGTTTACAACAAATAAAACTTTGATATTAAGTGATATAATTAAAGGCCGAGGACAGTATAGTGCACAATGGGTTCTTGTTGCTCAAAAATTAAATAATAATGCACGCTGGGTATTAGTTAATATTAACCAAGCATTACAACATTATTCAGTAGGTCCTGTAAGAATCAGTCCTAAAGGGTCAATATATCTTGGTAAAATTACAATGCAAAGAAAAGGCGGGGACGGAGGCAGAGTTACTGCCAATATGTTACAGTTTAAACTTGACCCGACCGAATTATTTAATGAGGATTAAATTTCTAAA
>CANRMD010000057.1 GCA_947631645.1 Candidatus Gastranaerophilales bacterium | reverse complement strand
TGATAAAGTGAGGGCAAGCCGAATGACAAGCGATAGCGAAATGAGGCACTTGCCCGAGAGAAAGAAATTTCAAGACAGTGCCCGCAGAGCGGGTCTAAAGTTGGGTTCAAATATAATAACTAAACTAAAATAAAAGGCGGAGTATGTAACTCCGTCTTTTTATTACAAATTGTTAATAAGCTATAATATTGAATTTACAAATCAATGTTACATTACTACAAATATAGTAAAAACAATGTGGAAAAGTTTGTAAAAAGTGGTATAATAATAGTGTAGGTAGCCCCCGATTTAAGGGCAGAAAACCGAAAGTCCTAAAATCGGGTACAAGATAAAATCACCTGAGCGCGTAGTTTAGCGAAAGGGACATATGGATAAGATACAATTTCACAATGACCTTAGAAGGTTAATTGAAATTTTACCTCCAAAGATTGTAGAAGCACTAAAGCCGTACAATTTAGATGATGCCATTGAATTGGTGCTTGATTTAGGCAGAGTTGGGGAAATAAGATATTCGGATAAAAGTACGGATTTTATCGGCAGTGATACTATAACAGAAGATGATATAGAGTATATCACATCAAGAATACAGCCGTTTACAAATGATAATCGCTCGGGAATAGCGGGAACTTTGCACAGAATAAGTGCCATAAAAAACAGACAAGGTAAGGTTGTAGGACTCACTTGCAGAATAGGACGTGTTGTAACGGGAACTATTGCCTGTATAAAAGATTTTGTATTGCAGAATAAAAGTATATTATTTTTAGGCCGCCCGGGGGTCGGAAAAACAACTAAATTAAGAGAAATATCAAGACTTGTAGCGGATGATTTGGGAAAAAGAGTTGTAATAGTAGATACTTCAAACGAAATAGCAGGCGACGGTGATACTCCGCATCCTGCTATCGGGCGTGCAAGAAGAATGCAGGTTTCTCAACCCATATATCAAAAAGACGTAATGATAGAAGCGGTTGAAAACCATACTCCTGAAGTTATTGTCGTTGATGAAATAGGAACCGAAGAAGAAGCTCAAGCAGCAAGAACAATAGCTGAGCGTGGTGTTATGCTTATTGCAACGGCACATGGTAACACTCTTGATAACCTGATTAAAAACCCGACATTATCCGATTTAGTAGGAGGAGTAAGCTCTGTTACATTAGGCGATGATGAAGCAAAACGCAGAGGCTCGCAAAAAACCGTGCTTGAACGGGAAAAACAGCCCACTTTTGATATTGTTATTGAAATTATAGACAGAAACACACTTGCGGTTTATAAAAATACCGCGGAAGCCGTCGACTATATTTTAAGAGGCTGGCCAATCAGACCCGAAATAAGAAAAGTTGACCAAGTATACGATAATAAACCTAAAGAAGAACAAAATATTGTCCAAGAAAAAATAAAAGAAGAAGAAGAAACTCTTGCAAGCCAAAAATTAAAATTTAGTTTTTCAAGACAAGAGTACGTAAAACAAGTTAAAGATTTTAAAAAGATTTATATTTATGCCGTTTCAAGGACTGTTTTGGATAAAGTGCTTGAAAGATTGAATTTACAGGCAGAAATCACAAGAAATATAGAAGATGCCGATATTGTAATAGTCCACAAAGCTTTTGCAAAAGGCGGAACAAAAATTTTAAGTATTGCAAACGATTATAAACTGCCGATATATTATGTTCGTTCAAATTCAATGTCGCAAGTGCAAAAAGTTGTAAAAGAAGCTTTGCATATAACGGATAGTGAAACCTTGCAGGGTTATTATGATGAAGCCGAACAAGCTTTAGATGAAGCGAAAGCGGCAATTCAAAAGATTTTAGACGGTGCGGATAATATTGAATTACAGCCTCAAAATCAGCAAATCAGAAAACTTCAGCACGAACTTGTAGAACAGCATAATTTATCAAGCGAAAGTGTAGGCGAAGGCACAGAACGCAGATTAAGGATTGTCGGCGGCAGTGATTTTAAAAACGTAGGATAGCTGCTTTACATAAGTCAGCTATTTGTTTTTCAAAAGCTTTACCCTCTTGACTTTGGTAGTATTCTTTTTTCCACCAGTTTTCTTTGTAGTCCGATTTTGGGTATGGAATTTTTGATACTGTTATTTCTTCAAATTCAAATTCTTTTTCAATTATATTTTGTGTATCTATAACTATAAATTTAAATGGTTTTGAATTTCTAATTCTTTTAAGTTCGTTATATTGAGGCATAATTTCTTCATAGTCGCCTAAAATTTGAACGAATATAACAGGGGCTGGGTCTAAAATTATTTTATTAAAGTTTTCAATTCTTTTTGTATATCGTTCAAGAAGCTTAAATTTATCTTCTTCTTTAATATCTTTATCGTGGGAAAAATAAATGCAATTTGGAGCTTTAATCCAATATTTGCCGTTATATTCAAGATTATCAAAAAACTCTTTAAAATCGGTTTTTAGAGTTTTTGTTATTTCAGGAATTCCGAAAACGGCTAAATCAAAAGGGTAGGTAAGTTCGCCGAATAATTTGCGGGGCTTTACTTTCCATCTTGTAAGGATTGTTCTTGGCATACAATTTTGCCCAAGAGGAATAATATTTACTTTTTTCTTTGAATTACTCATAAATAAATAATAATTAAATCTGAAAAAATTATCAATTTTATTGTATAATTTTGGCAAGAGGTATAAATGAGAGCATATATAAAAGATTATTTCTTCTTAACAATCGGGGCATTAATATACGCGTTTGCAATTGAGGCTTTTTTAGTGCCATCAGGGCTTATTGACGGCGGAGTTACAGGTGTTTCAATGATTTTAAACCGAATTACCAATTTGCAATTGGGTTTATTTATCTTTGTAATTAACTTACCGTTTGTAATTTTAGCCATACAAAAACTCGGATTAAGATTTGTTTTTGCTACATTTTATTCCATTTTAATATTTGCGTGCGGTGTAACTTTATTTTCTAATATTTTTCACGGACACTGTATAATTGAAAATTTAGAATTATTTTTAGCTGCGGTATTCGGAGGTTTAATCTTAGGTACGGGTGTAGGGCTCATTATCAGAAACGGAGCTTCTGTTGACGGTACTGAAATTTTAGCTATATATGTTACTAAAAAAATCAGTTTTACCGTAGGCGAAATAATTATGTTTATTAACGTCTTTATTTTTACGGTTGCAGGTTTTGTTTTCGGTTGGCAAGAGGCTTTGTATTCAATAATTACTTATTTTATTGCTTATAAAACTATGGATGTGGTTATTGAGGGCTTGAATGAGTCTAAATCCGTTTTTGTTATAACCGATTATTCTCAGGAAATCGGCAAAGATATTATGGAAAAAATGGACGTTAGTGTTACATATATTGACGCACAGGGCGGATATTCGGGATTGAATAAAAGAATAGTTTACTGTGTACTTTCAAGACTTCAAATACCAAAACTTAAAGAAATTACAAAAAACATTGACCCTAAAGCTTTTATAGCTATTGAAAATGTTTATGAAGTCGAGGGCGTCAGAGTAAAAAAGAAAAAGATTTAATTTTTTTGAAAATCATGTATTTTTGAGTTAAATTTAAAGATAATAATTGTGAGATGATAGGAAAAAATATAATATGCTGACAACAACATCAATGAAAACGCATGGATGCGGAGAAATAACAAGAAATGAAGCAGGTAAAGAAGTTACGGTTGCAGGCTGGGTTAGTGCCGTTAGAGATTTAGGCGGAATAATTTTCGTTGAAGTAAGAGATAAATCAGGTGTTTTTCAGCTTGTTTCAGACCCAAAGAAAAACCCTGAAGTTTATGATGTTTTCCAAAAACTTAAAGATGAATATGTTATAAAATCGACGGGTATTGTTACTATAAGACCTGAAGAAACTTATAATGATAAACTTCCTACCGGAGAAATTGAAGTTTATCCCACATCTATTGAAATTTTGTCAACCTCGGCATTGCTTCCGTTTCAATTAAATGATGAAACAGTTAATGAAGATTTAAGATTAAAATATCGTTATCTTGATATAAGACAAGAAAAGGTTTTAAACTGTTTAAAATTAAGACACAAAATAGTTAAAACCATACGTAATTATTTGGATGAACATAATTTTATGGAGGTAGAAACCCCTATATTAATAAAAACAACACCTGAGGGTGCAAGAGATTACCTTGTACCGAGCCGTGTTCAACCGGGAAAATTTTATGCACTTCCGCAATCTCCTCAAATATTTAAACAATTATTGATGGTTGGCGGGATTGAGAGATACTATCAAATAGCAAGATGTTTCCGTGATGAAGATTTAAGAGCCGACAGACAGCCAGAATTTACTCAGGTCGATATTGAAATGTCTTTTGTAAATCAACAGGATATTATGAATATGGTAGAAGGTTTGCTTCGTGATGTATTCAGACTTGTTGATTATGAAATTCCCGAAAAACTTCCCGTAATGACTTATCAAGAAGCTATGGATAAATACGGTTCAGATAGACCAGATGTAAGATTTGGACTGGAATTGTTTGATATCGGCGATATTATAATGGAATCTAATTTTGAAATTATAAAAGATACTATAAAACAAGGCGGTATCGTTAGAGCAATAAAAATTCCGGGTATTGCAAATTATTCAAGAAAAGAAATAGATGATTTGACAAAACTTGCAATATCATACGGAGCTAAAGCATTAGCAAACATAATGTATTTGGAAGACGGAACCGCTAAATCACCCGTACTTAAATTCTTAACTGAAGAACAAGCACAGCAAATTAAAGAAAGGGCTAACGCTCAAGCAGGTGATGTAGTATTTTTTGTAGCGGATAAACCGAAAGTAACCTATGATGTTATGGGCAGATTCAGACTTTATTTCGGTGAAAAACTCGGTTTGATTAACCCTGATGCACATGCACTTTTATGGGTTGTCGATTTTCCGATGTTTGAATATTCTGAAGAAGACCAAAGATATGTTTCGGTACATCATCCGTTTACTATGCCTAACTTAGAAGATATAAACAAGATGGAATCTGACCCTCAGCATTGCCGTTCAATTGCTTATGATATTGTTTATAACGGTAATGAACTTGGCGGAGGCTCAGTAAGAATTCATAATGCCGAAATTCAAAAAAGAGTATTTAAAGCTTTAGGCTTAACAGATGAAGAAACTCAGGAAAAATTCGGGTTTATGATAAATGCATTTAAATACGGTACTCCTCCGCATGCAGGTTTAGCTCTCGGATTAGATAGAGTAGTTGCACTATTAGCAAAAACAAATTCTATCAGAGATGTTATAGCATTTCCGAAGAACTCTGCCGCAAAATGTTTAATGACGGATTCTCCGGCTATGGCAACAGAAGACCAGTTAAGAGAACTGCATTTGAGAGTTACAACTAAAGTTAACTAAAATAAAAAATAAGGTAATGGAAGACGAATTAATAAAGCAAATATGGGCTGAAGTCCTTGCTATATTAGAGCAAACCATAATGACTACAACCTATCAAACTTGGATATTGCCTCTTGTGCCGCATTCACTTGAGGATAATTGCTTTTGCGTGCTTACGGGACAGAATTTAGCCGTACAAATTCTTCAAAAAAGTCAAAAAGAAATTTCTAAAGCTCTTAGTGAGGTTTGTAAAAGAGAGATTTATTTTAAAGTTATTTATGATGAAAATCTTCATAAACATATTGAAAAAGAAAGACAAAAAGCTAAAAAAGATGAACAAAAAGAATTTATAAAAAATCTTGAAAACAGAATAACAGCTTCAAAATATGACGGATTAAAGCAAATGCAATCCGATTGTAAGTTAAACTTGAAATATAAATTTGATAATTTTGTCGTCGGTGCAAATAATAAATTTGCTTATGCCGTTTCAGTTGCGGTAGCAAAAGATCCGGGTCAGCAATATAATCCCTTATTTATATATGGCGGGTCGGGGTTAGGGAAAACCCACCTTTTGCAAGCTATCGGGCACGATATTTTATTTCATAAGCCTAAACTTAAAGTTAAATATATTAAAGCGGAAGAATTTATCAATGATTTAGTTAATTCACTTGCAAAAGGAATGGATAAAGCCGGTGATAAAAATAAAAAAATGAATGAATTTCGCAACAAATACAGAAGTGTTGATGTGCTTTTGATTGATGATGTTCAATTAATCGAGGGTAAAGCAAGAACCGAAGAAGAAATGTTCAATACTTTTGAAGCAC
This sequence comes from Candidatus Gastranaerophilales bacterium, assembly GCA_947631645.1. Lineage (GTDB taxonomy): Bacteria > Cyanobacteriota > Vampirovibrionia > Gastranaerophilales > Gastranaerophilaceae > Avigastranaerophilus. The sequence goes on along the minus strand of CANRMD010000057.1, from coordinate 3,874 downwards.
TTCATAATGCGGGAAAACAGATAGTATTTACTTCTGATCGTTCGCCCGATAAATTTGAAAATACCCCTGACCGTTTAAAAACAAGGTTTCAAATGGGATTATTAGCGGATATTCAAGTTCCTGACATTGAAACAAGAATGGCTATTTTGACCAAACTGTCAGAAGATAACAATATAAAGATGCCTAATGATGTTATAGAATTTTTAGCTTCCATATTTAATAAGAATGTTCGTGAACTTGAAGGTGCTTTTAATACAATCAGTGCTTATACTTCAATAAACGATGTTCCCATAACGGTTGAGAATGCTAAAAAAATTATAAAATATAATGATAAACGAAAAACGGTAACTGTTGACGGAATAATTGATATTGTAGCAAGTTATTATAACGTATCCGTTGATGATATAAAAAGCACAAACAGGGGAGCAAAAATTGCTAATGCAAGGCAAAGTGCTATATATCTGGCTAAAGAGTTAACGGAAGAAAGTTTTCCTTATATAGCAAAATGTTTTAACAGAAAGCATACGACAATAATGTATTCGCACCAAAAAGTTAAAACGGATATTCCCGTTGATTGTCATCTTGCTCAGGATATAAAAGAACTTACCGAGAAAATAAACTCGTAATATCGTTTTATTTGTTGAATATTTTTAACGTAATTTAATTAAATTTCTTAATTCATTTTTTTGAACAGCAAGCACTGATTGCATTCATTAATCTTGGCACTTGGATTATTTCTATATCATAGTTTCCGTTTAGTTTTTTATTTAATTTAGGAATAATCGCCTTTTTAAACCCGAGTTTTTGTGCTTCATAGATGCGTTTTTCAAGGTTAGAAACATTTCTTATTTCGCCTGATAAACTTATTTCGCCTATTATTACGCAATCAGGGTCAACAACCACATCTCTGAAACATGTTGCAATAGCTAATGCTATACCTAAATCGGCTGCCGGTTCATCTATTTCTATTCCGCCGATAACGTTTACGTAAACATCATGTTTTGAAAGATTTATGCCTATTCTTTTTTCAAGAACCGCAATAATTTGAAGCAGTCTGTTAAATTCAACTCCCGTTGAAACCCGCCTTGGCGAAGGGTAGGAAGTTGCCCCTACAAGAGCTTGAACTTCTACTAAAAGTGCTCTTGTACCTTCATTTGTTGCTATTATTACACTCCCCGGAGTTGCGGTGTCGGTTCGTTCTTTCATAAACAATTCACTCGGGTTTGTTACCTCTTCTAAGCCCGAATCTGCCATATTAAATACGCCTATTTCATTCGTCGAGCCAAAACGGTTTTTTATTGACCTTAAAAGTCTTTGAGATTTGTATTTATCACCCTCAAAATAAATAACAGTATCAACCATGTGTTCTAAAACCTTAGGACCTGCAATGTTTCCCTCTTTTGTAACATGCCCGATAACAATAACCGTAATGTTTTTATTTTTAGCTATATCCATTAAAGCGTTTGTACACTCTCGAATTTGAGATACGCTTCCTGAAGAACTCGTGATATTTGAAGTATAAATGGATTGAATAGAGTCTATAACTAAAATTTCAGGCTTAATATTGTCGATTTGAGTTATAACTGCTTCAAGATTAGTTTGGGAATAAACGTAAAGGTTATCTGAATTTACGTTAAGTCTTTGTGCACGGAGCTTAACTTGTGAACCCGATTCTTCCGCACAGACATATAAAAGTTTTTTGCCGTTAGAACATATATTTCCCGCTGTTTGGAGTACAAGAGTAGATTTACCAATCCCCGGGTCGCCTGCAAGCAAAACTAATGAACCTTGCACAAGCCCGCCACCGAGTACTCTGTCTAATTCTTCAAAACCCGTCGGGAGTTTTATACTCTCCGTTATTTCAATTTCATTAATAAGGCAAACAGGGCTTTCATCAATAATTACACTTTGCGATGGTTGAGAATTTTTAACTTCAACTTCCTCCGTTAACGTACCCCAAGCTCCGCAATCAGGACATTTACCTATATATTTAGGAGTTTCATATCCGCAATTTTGGCATACCCATTTAGTTTTTACCTTTGCCATATTATAATTTCTCTTTTCTTTGTTCGGCTAATTTTGCTTTACTGTCTATAAAATGAACATTCTTTATTAAAGCATTTGACATCAATAACAAAAACGGATTAACCCCCGGACTTACGTTCATTGAAACTTTTGTTTGACTTTGCTCATTCTTTTCTTTATTAAATGCTTCTTTTGAAGCAAGTTCTATATTTATATTTATGCTGTATTTTATACTTTCTTCTTTCATTAAATCTACAAAATTATTTTGCGGAAAAGTTTTAGACGTTATTAACAAAATTTTAATTCCGTCAGCATCTGTTTTATAAATATCTGCTTGTAAATTACCGTAATTTTCCGTAGAAATTAATATTGTAACAAAATCATCGGAATACTTTTCACTGCCTCCGCCTTTATTTGCAATTTCAAGTTTAAATGCATTAGGGTCGGTTAAAGGAAGCCAAGGCAAATACATAAGCATTAATGTTTTTACATTTTGAACATCATTAGTTGAGGTAGCAGATACAAAATTTATCAATTTCGTTATTTCCGTTAATTGCTCATCTTTAAAACTGACACCGATTTTATTAAATTGAGCAAGCATTTGAAATAATTTAGTATTTGCTTCTTTTGAAGCTGTTTGAAGCATATCAGCCAAACTTGTAAAACTTAATTTTGAACCTAACAACAAAAATGCAAGCTGTTGATTATTTTGTTTAATATTTTCAATAATTTTAGGTAAAACTTCTTCCATATTTTTGGGCATATTAAACAATTCCTTAACCATTTTTATTGTTTGTTCCTGATTCATAGACTCTAACTGTGCGGTTGTATTTTCAAGTTGAGCTATATATTTAGGAAATAATACTTCTAATGGTGTTCTCAACGGCTGAGGTATTAATATATTTTGATTAAACATAGCATTATTTACGCTCGGTGTATTAATTTGATTTAAACCGTTTTGAAAATTATTAAAAAACTGATTTGAATTAATATTATTCGACATATTTATAAATTAACATATTGTTTTAAAAAATCAATGTTAAATTGTTATTTTTTGTAAATAAAAATTACAATAATATTAAAAAAATTTTTATTTGGACTTTATCATTCATGTAAAAAAAATAAAGAAAGGCACATAAATGATATCCCCCGTATCTTTTGGCAGTACATATAAAGTATATGCATCAACTAATAATATAAGAGAACAATTAAACTACAGTAAAATGACAAATTTTTGTGATGAAAAAGGATTTCAATATGAATCTGATATAAGACCCATTACAACTCCGTCAATGTATCAAACTCCGCAACAAATTTATACTTTAACAACAGAAGTACCGGATGAATCAAATAAAGATGTTGAAGCATTTTGTACCGCAAAAGGTATTAAATTTCATAAATTTGAAAACAAAGACATTTTAAAACCCGAAAGTATATACAGCAGAATACAACTTCCGCCTATCGGTTACAAAAAAGTTCTAGTAGATGCGGATAAGTTAAGTGAATTTTTACAAACTCAAACAGATAATAACTTTGAACATTGTGAAAAAGATTATCAAAAATTCTTTAAGAAAAGAACAGATTTCATGTTAAAAAGTGCAGACAGAATTCCTGCCCCGACTTTATACATTCTTCCTACAATGGGTCATAAAAATGCTTTAGAATATATAAGAACATACGGAAGCGACAAATTGAACGAAAACTCCGTAATAACAGACCTTTCACAAAGAACTGAAGATCCTGATCATTGTTTGTACTTCGCAATGAAAGATTTAGGTATGAAACAAATACCCGTATATGTAAATCGTGATACCTATGAAATAGGAAAAGCTTTAGGATTGCTTAAATA
>CANRMD010000056.1 GCA_947631645.1 Candidatus Gastranaerophilales bacterium | reverse complement strand
GTATTCGGCTCGGAAGATAATATGATTCGTGTTGATATGTCAGAATTTATGGAAAAACATTCAACCGCAAAATTAATAGGTTCACCTCCCGGTTACGTCGGTTACGATGACGGTGGTCATTTAACCGAATTAATCAGAAAGAAACCATACAGCGTTATTCTTTTTGATGAAATCGAAAAAGCACACCCCGATGTATTTAATATAATGCTTCAAATCTTAGATGACGGACGTTTAACCGATTCTAAAGGCAGACATATTAACTTTAAAAATACAATTATCATTATGACAAGTAACGTCGGAGCAAGTATGATTACTACAACAAGTAAACTTGGCTTCTCCGTTGCCGAAGATGAACAAAAAGATAAATATGAAAAATTAAAAGATACCGTAATGGAAGAAATGAAAAAAGCTTTCCGTCCCGAGTTCTTGAACAGAATTGACGATATCATTGTATTTGCTCATCTGTCTAAACCGGAAATTCGTGAAATTGTTGATTTAATGTTAAATGACTTATTTAAACGTTTAGAATCGCAAAATCTTACAATTGAAGTAACTGACGAAGTTAAAGATTACTTGGGTGAAGCCGGATATTCGGAAGCCTATGGTGCAAGACCGTTAAGAAGATTAATCCAAAAGAAAATTGAAGACGGTTTAGCTGAAGAAATTCTTTCAGGCAAATACACAGAAGGCAATAAAATAGTTCTTAAGCTCAAAGATCAAAAAATTGTTTTTGAATGCGAAAAAGCATAAAACGTAAATTTTTAAAAAGCCCCCAACACAGGGGGCTTTTTTTTTCTTAAATTAAATGATATAATTAGGGCATGAGAAAAATATTATTAGACTGTTTATCTTCTTATTCATCCGACACCTGAAGTGAGTGCCTTACTTTTGGTGTTACATTTTAATTTTTAGAATAAGAAAAGGCGGTTTTGTATGCATAAGTTTGCTACGTATTTTACGGTAATATTTTTATTACTTACTTTAACATTACTAATTGGTGTTTTATATTTTAATATGCCGTTATTGTTAAACGGAAATAAAATTGTTATATTTACTTTCTTAAATACAGTTATGCTCTTTGGGGTCAGCGTATTTTTTATGTTATTTAAAGAAAGAATATTTATGTATCTTCAAAATTACAGAAGAGAAAAACAAATTTAGTTTTCATTAAAAACATCAAACGCTTTATAAGAACTTCTTGTAAGCGGGGAGAAAAATGTGTGTTTTATCCCGAGTTGTTTTGCAATCAAAGCAAGTTCATCATATTCTTTCGGTTCATAATATTTTTTAACAGGAAGGTGTTGTTTTGTCGGTTGGATATACTGCCCTATAGTAACAATATCACAATTAATTTTAACTAAATCTTCAAAAACTTTAATCAGTTCTTCTTTTGTTTCGCCTAAACCCACCATAAGCCCTGTTTTTGTAAGAATATCAGAAGTTTTTTTTATATATTCCAAAAATTCAAGAGAGCGTTTATAATCCGCTTGGGGTCTTGCTGTTTTGTATAAAGAAGGAACAGTTTCAATATTATGATTGAATACATCGGGTTTTGCTTTGATAACAGTATTAATGGAGTTTTTATTACCTTTAAAATCAGGAGTTAAAACTTCAACTTTAACATCCGGTGTTAAATTTTTTATTTCATAAATAACTTTTGAGAAGTGCTCAGCTCCTCCATCAGGCAAATCATCACGTGTAACTGAGGTTATAACCGCATAATTTAAATTCAAATCTTTTACTGCTTTAGCAACTTTATTTGGCTCTAAAGGGTTTAATTCTTGGGGTTTAGCACAGTTTATATTACAAAATCTGCAATTACGGGTACAGTTGTTTCCCATAATCAGGAAAGTTGCGGTGTTTTTTGCATAACATTCACTTTTATTCGGACATCTTGCCGCTTCACATACGGTATTAAGACAATTATCTTTTAAAATATGTCTTACTTTTTTGGTTTTTTCAGTATCTATTATTCCGCGTTTTAAATATTGAGGTAATCGTTCCATATAAAAATTATACTATATAAACATAGAATGACTTCTTATACAATTGAAATAATTTTCTACGGCCTTATTTGCTTTTTATAAGTTTAGTTTAAATATAATTTGTTTGCTTTACCTAAAAATTCAAACGCAGGCTTTGTAACTTGTCGAAAAATCGGTTCAAACAAAGCCCTATTCTGTTTCAGTAAGTGAAATTACGAAACTCCGTATATGGTTTTACTTTATTTTTTATATATTTTCTTGTTTAATCAAAACCAACTATTTACAATACATTGCAGACATACAATTAGTATAGTTTTTTCCAGCACAGCAATTAATACCGTTAGGATGCATATAAGGGTAACCTGAAAGAGTACAGCATCGTCTTGCTATAAAAATAGCATTCCCCGGTTCAATTACATCTTGGTATTCATTAATAAGTTGTTCTTCATTAAGATTTTCAATAAAATCAAAATTCATAATTAGTCCTTTCTCAAATCCAACATATTGCCAAGTTTAAAGTTCCACTTTTCGTCTTCAAATCTGTAGAATCCTGAAAACGGAGTAAACGTTATTTCGTTAAAATATAATTGCGATTTATTTATTAACCAATCAACTCTTGCCAGTTTAAAATCTTTTGAAAGTTTTTTAGACAATTCAATCGCAAGTTTTATATTTTCATCTGCATTATAAGGCTCAAGTACATAGTCATGCATAAATTTTAAATCTAAATTTTTATAATTCTCATCAAAAACAGTAACTATTCGAGGATATGAATATTTTATTCTTTGAAATATTTTTGGCTTGCCGTTAAAACAGTATACTTCAATTTCTTCAGGTTTTTCATTAATAATGTCACATAATAATGACTCTATTAATATTTTTGGGGTTATTTCTTTATATTGCATTTCAAACCCTGCCCATGGGAAAAATGTTTGCTGCATCCACCCGTCAAAATGTGATTTTACAATTTTTATTAATACATCATTATTTAAAAATTCATTTTTATTTTTGATAATATAATGCCATTTACATCCGTGGTTAGCTTTTATAATAAATTTTTCGGGTAATTTCTCAAAAGGAATATCGTCAAATTTTTCTCCTATCCATAAAACAGGCTTTAAATAATTTTCTCCTATTTTTTCTTTTACCCAATCTCTCACCAATACTTTATCCGTTAATTTTGTTTTTAACGGAGTTGTATCATATAATTTCAGCCATTGAATTTTTTCATTAAATGTTTTTGGATGTTTTAAATTCAATTTTTTTCCGGTCATGTTATAAAACATCTTTTTTAAATATTTAGGATATTCTCGCTCATCAAGATTTATAAGAAAATCATAGTCATACGGCGGTTCATCTATATCTTCTTTTTTAAATTTTTTCCATAATTCCTTTAACATTATTCCTCACTTTTCCGGGTCAATTTACCAATGTAAATTATTTATTTTTGTTTTAAATTAATAACTCAAAATCAAATTCATGATTAATTATACGACGTTTTTACGTTCTGTCAATACGTATAATCTATGTAAATATACATTTATGCTTTAGTTATGAACAAAAATATATATAAAAAATTAGGGAAAAAAATAAAAGAATTGAGAATTGAACAAGGACTGACACAACAGGAACTTGCAGATAAAATTGAAAAAGGACTTAACTTTGTCGGCAAAATAGAAGTAGCTTTTTCTAAACCGTCTTTTGATACAATAATTGATATAGCAAATGCATTAAATGTAAAGTTAAAAGATTTATTTAATTTCGATAAATAAATTATTTTAACGCCAAAATTGCTTCACCTGATACATCAAAATAAAATTCAACCAAATCTTCATCTTTAGGAAAATTAAAGATGCCTGCAACTTCTGCAGCGTGAGCTTTTATATAAGAATTATTTATAAAACTCAGTCCAAAGTAAACTGAAACAATAATAAGAATTGAAACCATAAACCCAAACACGATAGCAGCACGTTTATAGACATTTTCAAAAGAATCTTTATTTTCCGCTTGTAATTTCTTTATAATTTTTTTTGAAAAATTAACATTTACATTATCTTTAAAACTTGCTATTGAATTTCTGATATTATTTTTAAGTCCGTATGCATTAGCGAGTTCTGAACGTGCAGGCTTAGATTTTAACAGATATTTTCTGAATTTTATACTTTCATCATAACAAAGTTCATCATCAATATATGGTGAAATATTATTATAAAAAATTTCATATTCTTTTATGTTAAACATTTTATTAGCTTCCAATTGTTCAAATTCATTTAAAAGTTTTTCATACTCAAAATGGAGATTATTAATAACTTCTTTCATCTCAAGATATTTTTTATAACACTTAGGACATTTAAGAAAATGATTTTCGATGAAAAATACATCTTCATCTTCAAGTTTATTTTCAATATATAAAGAAAGCATTGAAGTAACTTTTCTGCAAATAGGGTTTTCCATTTTCAGCTCCTTTTAGACTAAGTATGGCTTAAGGCATTCTTGAAGTTTATTTCTGGCTCTTGAAATTCTGGACTTTACCGTTCCTACGTTAGTTTGAGTTATTTTAGCTATTTCTTCATAACTAAGCCCTTGGAGTTCACGCAGAATAATAACAATTCTAAAATGTTCAGGCAGTTTGGCTATCATCTCTCTTATTATATCCGTTAACTCTTTGCCCATTGTTTTTTCATCGGGTTTCAAAGTATTATCACAAATATTAAGAGCACTGTTATCATTGTCATCATCATTAATCCAAAACGATTCAATGGAAACAGCATCAGGAAGCCGTTGTTTTTTTCTGAGTTCATCATAAAAAAGGTTGGTAACAATTTGTCCGAGCCAAGATTTAAATAATTTTGGGTTTTTTAAATGTTTTATATTTTTAGACATTCTAAAGAGTGTTTCTTGTGTTAAATCTGATATATTTTCTTTTGAGGCTCCCAGATAACAAAATGAAGCATATATGTTTTTTTGTTCACGTTTAATAAGTTCTTCAAGAGCATCATAATCATTCTCTTGAGCACTGCATATTAAATCGTACAAATTCATTTCTTTGTATTTTCTCTTAGATAGAGCCATTAACTATAACTGCCTTTATTAAAACCATTTTCGTATATTTAAAAATAATCAAAATAACCGATATAAGCTATGACCCGTTAGGATAAACACCTAGGTATACATTATTGTGATATAAAATAAACATTATTTTTAACTTTGTGATATTTAAGAAAATAAACTATTAATAAATAGAAAAGTTTACGTTAAAATTATCCTTGAATATGTCGTAAAATCTTCAAAAAAATATTAAAAGATTTAACAAATTTTTTAAATCAGAATAAAATACGTTATGATTGTTTTTTGACAAATTAAAAAATCAAACAGGTTAAAAACAGTTTATTCAGTTAGTGAAAACGGGATAAAAAATTAAAAGTAAATTATAAAATTAATGGAGAATTTTAGTGAAAATTTTTAAATATGATAAAAACCCATACGAAAGTTCTTTATTTTTTCTTAATATCTGCATATATAACTACTGTAAAAAATATGCAAGGCTCTTTATTTTAAATGGAATAATAAAATTTTACAAAGAATATGACTATGACAATTTAATAAAAATAACGAATTTTAAATTATTTAACAGAAATATATATAAAATTTACGAAAATGGGCAAACTTGTACACAATACATATTCAATATTCCAATAAAAACAGAATCTTCAATAAAATATTATGAAAAAGAATTAAAGAATATAAACAAAAAATATGACGATATCTACATATTGTGTGGACATGCAGGTGAGATATATACATTTTTAACTTATTTTTTCAATTCTTATACAGAACAAGTACAAAGTAAATCACCCTTTTTTATAACAACAATAAAATATCAAAATGAAGTTATAAAAATGATTTGTCCTGAAATTCCTTGTAAATATATAAAGCGAAAACCATGGATAAAAGAAGATACTTTTTATATTAACAATCAAAGATTTATTCAAATATTTGACCCTGTATTTTTATTTAAAACCATAGATGAAAATATAAAAAGACAAAGTGGTATACCTTACTTTAATTTAATGCAAGAGAAACTTAAAGTACAATTTAATAGCATAAATAAAATAAAAATTTCGGATGAAAATGAAAAAAGTATGCTAAAAAAAGTAAAAAAGACAGGTTTAAATATAGATAATTTTGTATTTATCGCCCCTGAAGCGAAATCTTGTTGTTTACTAACGAACACATTTTGGAATAACATAATTAAATATTATAAAGGCAAAAATACAGATATATTTTTAAATCTAAATAATAATATGGTTAAGAAATTTGATAAAGATTGTAAAAGTATAAATTTGACATTTTCAGAAGCCTTTGCATTAGCAAAACGAGCAAAAAAAATAATAACCTTAAGAAGTGGTCTTTCGGAAATTTTAATGCAAACAAATGTTAAACAAGAAGTAATATATACTGAAATAAATCATTATAGAACGTGTAAAATATCCGAACATTATCCGTTCTTTAATACCGGAAATATTAATGATTATTTAATTACTGAAAATACTAAAAAAGACGAAGTAATAAAAATATATGAAAAAATTCTCAGTTAAAAATAAATAAAAAGTCTTGACTCTGAATTATGCTTTAGATAAACTAATAAATGTCAATAAGGTCCCATCGTCTAGAGGCCTAGGACACATCCCTTTCACGGATGCGACAGGGGTTCAAATCCCCTTGGGACTACCATTTTTTAAGAGCCTTACGGCTCTTTTTTATTGCAATAAAAAGGAGGCACTTAAAATGCCTCCTTAAAAAATTAATTATTTAGTTAATTAAAATAATCTTTTTAATAAACCTTGGAAACCTTGACCGTGGCGAGCTTCATCTTTTGCCATTTCATGAACTGTATCATGAATAGCGTCATAGCCCAATTCTTTAGCACGTTTTGCAATTTCCATTTTAGCGGCACATGCTCCCGCTTCAGCTTCAGCTCTCATTTCAAGATTTTTCTTTGTTGAAGTTGTAACAACTTCACCTAAAAGTTCAGCAAATTTTGCAGCATGTTCAGCTTCTTCAAATGCATATCTTTTATAAGCTTCAGCTACTTCCGGATAACCTTCTCTTTCAGCTTGTCTGCTCATTGCAAGATACATGCCGACTTCCGTACATTCACCCATAAAGTGATCTTTTAAACCTTGTTTTACTTGAGCATCAACATCTTGAGCAACTCCGATAACATGTTCCGTTACCCAAGTTAAACCGTTAGATTCATCTATTTTATTAAATTTATCACCGCTTACTCCGCACATAGGACATTTATCAGGTGCTTTATCACCTTCTACAGTGTAACCGCATACACTACATACAAATTTTGCCATACTTCTCTACCTTTCTTTTTATTCTATCTACAAACCTAATTATACAATAATTATATTTTTTGGGCGATAATAACTCGCTCTATATTATTAAAATCTTTTTCAATTTTTATCAATTTGCAACCGAATTTTTCAATTAATAAAGTAATGTCCTTTGCCTGATTAATACCGATTTCAAAAGCCAAAAAACCGCTGTCATTAAGATAATTTTTCGCTTTTGAAATTATTTTTTCATAAAATTCAATCCCTTTTTCATCTTCAGTAAAAAGTGCAAGTTCAGGGTCAAAATTTCTAACCTCTGTTTGCAGATTTTCTTTATCTTTTAAAGGTATATAAGGAGGATTAGATACTATAATATCGTATTTCTTTCCAACATTTTCAAATAAATCAGACTTAAAAAAGTTAATTCTCTCTAATATATTATGAAAAAGTGCATTCTTTTGAGATATTTCCAAAGCTTGTTCGGATATATCTATGGCATCAGCAGTTATATTTTTGTTTTCCATCATGCAAGTTAAAGCAATACACCCTGTACCACAGCCTATATCAAGTATTTTAGGCTTATCATATTTACTTGCTAGTTCTAAAACATTCTTAACCAAAATTTCAGTTTCAGGTCTTGGAACAAGAGTATATTCATTAACAAAAAATTTACGTGCACAAAAATATGCCTGCCCGATAATTTGTTGAATCGGTTTTCTTGTCGAAACTCTTTCTTGTATGATTTTTACAAGTTTATCTCTTTGCCAATCTTCCAATTTCTTGGAAAGCATAAAATCTTTATATGAATAGTTAAACAACACATCAAGCACAAAATCAACTTCAGATTTTGCTTCATCAAAATCAAAACCGTTTTTTAAATATATATCAATAAAAGGCTTTCTGTACATGCTTTTATTGTACAACAATTACCTAAATAAATCTTTTAAACTGAATTTTCCTTTTTTATTAACTGAATTATCAACAAACATTTTTTGTATAATAGGATTAGTATGCAAGGAAAAAGAACGATTATCCTTAGCCTCGGACTCGTTCTTTTCTTTATCTTTTTTTATATTTAATTGAAATAACTTTTTTTCATCCATATTTATATAAAAACATTAAATGAAAAAATTTGCCACTTATTGAGGTAATTCAGAACCGCAAAAAGGACATTTTTTAGCTTTAATATTAATAGTAGAACAACAGAAAGGGCATTCTTTAGTTGTAGCGGCAACTTCTTCACAAGTTTCTTCTTTTTTATCAGCTTTAAGTTTATTAATAAATTTAACCAAAATAAATACCGAAAAAGCAACGATTAAAAAACTGATTAAAGTATTAATAAAAACACCGTAATTAATAGTAACAAGACCTGCTTTTTGAGCTTCAGCCAAAGTAGAGAAGTGTTGACCTGACGGGTTAACCGGCAGATATAAATTTGAAAAATCAACATTGCCCATTAAAAACCCGATAGGAGGCATGATAATATCGTTAACCAATGAGCTTACAATAGGAGAAAAAGCTCCGCCTATTATTATACCTACTGCCATGTCAATAACATTACCTTTAACGGCAAACTCTTTGAACTCTTTTAATACCTCTTTTAACATACTAACCTCATTTCTAATTTAAAAAATCTTACTGATTATTTCATACATTCCCATTTTTTTTGTATCAAAATATAAGTTTAAATGAGATAAAATACCATCAATCGTATCCCATTCGTTATGCTGCTGTTTAACTTTTTTAATATCATCACCGGTGATATATATTTCTACTCTGTCACCTCTTTTAACGGCACTTGCAAGCACACCTGATGATTTTGCATTACGATAATGATTTGTTACATCTTTAACTATAACATCTCCGCTGTTTAATTGAGGAGCTAATTTACTGTTAATTTTTTTTATTTTTCTTTGATCACCTGATAATGCAATAACTCTGCCAAATGATACATTGTTAATCGGCACTTGTTTATCCTTTTTCTAAGGGCTACATTACTATAATCACATGAACAAAATTTTTTTTGCTACTTTGTAAAATAATGTTTTTAAATAAAAAAAATAGCTGCCAAGTAAGGCAGCTATTTTAATTAATTTAAATTATTTAACAATTAATTTTCTTGTCTGTTCTTTTTCTTTATTCATTTTTGGTGCATTGATTGTTAAAATACCGTGTTCAAGTTTTGCTTCGGTCTTATCAACATCAATATCTTCAGGAAGTTGAATATATCTTGAAAATTCGCCGTAGCTGAATTCCGAATGCTTGTAGTTTTTATCTTCTTCACTTGTTTCATCTATTTTTTTAGCTTTGATATTCAAATAATCTTTTTCAATATCAATATCTAAATCTTCTTTTTTGATACCGGGGAGTTCAGCCTTAATCTCAAAATCCTTGCCTTTGTCAGCAACTTCTATAGGCATTGAAAGTTTTTCCGAATTTTCAAAATACATACTTTGCGGAAAATACGTGTCAAAATGTCTGTTTAATAAAGAACTGATTTCGTCATTAATTGTTCTGATGAAATTATCAGGTGCTTTTCTAACTAAAAATTTCATAATCTGCTCCTTTCAAACTTAACTATTTACTCTCAACACTTATGTTATAAATCTTTTTTTCATAAATCTTGATTTTTTTAACATTTAATTAACAATTTGAAAGGAAAATATAAAATTTATAAATCGATTTTAGAAACATCGACAAGCTCTTTGAGTTCAATATTGAGGGCATTTGCGATTTTTTCCAATGTATCAATAGAAGGCTTGCTTTGCCCTCTTTCTATTGTACTGATAGAATTTGTGCTTAAACCTGCCAGTTCCCCAAGTTTTTCTTGAGACATGTTTAATTTGTTTCTTAAAATTCTAATCTTTATTCCGATTTTTTCGTTTGTAG
>CANRMD010000055.1 GCA_947631645.1 Candidatus Gastranaerophilales bacterium | reverse complement strand
ACGATTATCAATCGTTTTCGTCGGCAGAGTGCCACATCGACATAGTTTTATAGTATTCAGTTGTCAAATTTAATCAGCCATTTGTGGCGGAAGGTTCTCGTCAATACTCGAACCCCTCTCCTCAAACGATTATCAATCGTTTTCGTCGGCAGAGTGCCACATCGACATAGTTTTATAGTATTCAGTTGTCAAATTTAATCAGTCATTTGTGGCGGAAGGTTCTCGTCAATACTCGAACCCCTCTCCTCAAAAGGTACACTGTACCTTTTAGCTGGTCGGCTTGAAAATCAGAACTTACGTTCGATTTTTCTACGCCGTCTGCACATACTTTATTCGTACGTTTCGTTTATACTCAACTACGACTAAAGCATCGTCGGCAGAGTGCCACATCGACATAGTTTTATAGTATTCAGTTGTCAAATCTATACGAGCTTTTTATTAAGACCAGCCCTTAATATCTTAGAAATATTATCTTATGATAATGTTCATTCGTCAATATTTAATATTTTGATTTTTTTCATCTAATCAAATAAAATAAAGCTATGAATTACATTTGGTATTTTTTAATAGCGGTTTCTATAATTTACGGTGCAATAAACGGCACATTAAATCAGGTTGCCAATGCAATTTTTTCAGGTACTGAACTGGCTGTTAAAATCGTTCTTACTCTGCTCGGAATTATGACTTTTTGGCTGGGGATTATGAAAATCGCCGAAAAATCAGGTATTGTTGAATTTTTAACTAAACTGTTAAAACCGATTGCGAGATTAATATTCCCCGAACTTCCTAAAGACAGCCCGATTATCGGAGATGTTGCAATGAATTTTTCCGCTAATGCTCTCGGACTTGCTAATGCCGCAACCCCTATCGGAATTAAAGCAATGGAAGGCATGCAGGAGCTAAATAAAGATAAAGAAAGTGCGACAAATTCAATGTGTACTTTATTAGCAATGAATACAGCGGGGTTTCAGCTTATTCCCGCAACCGTTATTGCAATTCTGGCAGCAAACGGGTGTAAAGACCCAACAGAAATAATTGTCCCTACTTTAATAGTTACTTCAACCGCTTTTATTTGTGCAATATTATTGGCAAGAATTTTCCAAAAAATCTTCCCGCCTCAAAAAGTCAGCGAGGTAAGTTCTGATGATTAAAGAAATTATTAATTTAATATCTTTATGGGCATTACCTACAATAATCTTATTTATCTTAACAATTGCAATAATACGAAAAGTACCTATTTATGAAGCTTTTGTAGATGGAGCAAAAGACGGCGTTAAGGTAAGTTTTAATATTATTCCATACCTTGTCGCCATTATTGTTGCTGTTTCAATGTTAAGGGCTTCAGGTGTTATAGATGCTTTAGCCGGTATTATGGCAGAAATGTTAACTAAAATTCATCTTCCCGCAGATATTCTGCCTTTAACAATAGTGCGTTCGTTATCAGGAAGTGCGGCATTGGGGGTTTTCTCCGATATTATTTCTAATAACGATATTAATTCTTATACTTCAAAACTGGCTGCAATTATGATGGGGTCAAGTGAAACAACATTTTACGTATTAACGGTTTATTTTGGTGCCGTCGGAATAAAGAAATATCGTTATGCATTATTAACAGGACTTTGTGCTGATTTTATCGGAATTGTTGCAGCTATATGTGTTGCAAGATTTTTCTTCGGTTAATTTATTTTCGCACCTGTTGCTTTATATAAACCGATTTGGTTTATAAAGTAATCTGTTTTATCCGTTGTTAAAAGCTTTTCGGTAACAAGCAAACTTTCTTTTTTCTGCAACAAATCAAGGTTTGATATTATACCTTCATCATATTTCATTTGCGTAAAACCGAGGTCTTTTTTATCTAAGTTGTAGCTTTCAAGCGTTTTTAAATATTTATCGTTATCCAGTTTCAAATCGCAAAGAGCATCATTAACCTCTTGAACAGACACAAGCCAAGTTTTTTTATAGTTTTCAATAGCTTGATTATATTTATTTTTTTGAAGTTTAAAGTTAGCAATTCTGGAACCGCCGGTAAACAGAGGCAACAATGCCCCGCCTCCTAAGAGAGCAACAGAATTTGTCCAGCTCATACCGCTGAAAAATTCGGTAGAGTTAAAAGATATAAGTCCTAAAATATTAAAGCTCGGTAAAAAGTCTTTCTTTGCAGCTCTTACCTCAAGACCTGCTTTTTCGAGCATTAATTCACTTGAAATATAATCGGGGCGGGCTTGTATAACATTAGAGCTGATAGAATCAGGTACATCTTTATTTATAACTAAATCATCAAAAGAAATACGCTTAAAATCTTTGTTATTTTCAGGGCTGTCGCCTATTAATACCGCAAGCATATTTAACAAACGTTCACGCGATTTTTTCAGTTCAATCATATCAGTATTTGAACGAATATAAGCCTTGTTGGCACTTACGGTATCGGCAGTTGAAACAAGCCCTTGCTCATTACTTAACTTCATCAAATCAAATATTTGTTTTCTGTCTGTAATTATTTCTTCTTGAATTTGGATTAATTTATCAAGTTTAACAATATTATAATAGGTGCTTCCAACCGCACTTACTACCGAAATATAAGAAGCACGTTCATTTTGGCGGGATACGTTAATTAATTTATCCATAGATTTAGTTCTGTCACGGTTTTTACCGAATAAATCAAGCTCCCAATTTGCATAAATCGGCAGTGAAATCAACCCGTCGGAATTTGTAAGCCCGGGGAGTTTATACAAAGCGGGAACAGCTCCGACCCCTACAGACGGTAATTCTTTTGCTCGTCTTATATTTTTATTTTCGGTTGCCTCTTCTACTTTTAATGTTGCTGTTTTTAAATCATGGTTATATTGAACGGCTTTTATAACATAATCCAATAAAATAGAATCATTAAAGCCTTTCCACCACTCAATATTTATATAATCATCTATTGTTTTTTCATCCGTTATCGGTTTTTTTGCGGCTTGAGAACTTAATGGAACAAATACGCAATAAACCGTAATAAGTATAACCGATATAAATTTCTTAAATTCCGTTTTTTCAAATAACATCTAAATCCCCTGAAAAATTTTTATATTTTTCTTTTGTAAAATTTGCCTTTATTTTTATAACATATTAATATATTTATATAGTAAAAGCAAATTGTGTGAAAATTATGGATAATATGGAAGAAAAAACAAAAACAGAAGAAACAAACGAAACAAACCCTAAAAAACGCGGGCTTATGATTGTTTTAGGTGTTATTGCCCTAATAATTGCCGGAGTATATTATGTAAATTCACTGCGATATGAATCAACCGATGATGCTTATGTCGAAAGCGATTTAATACAAATTGCGGCAAGGGTTTCAGGTCAGGTTGAAGACATTTATATTCAAGACAACCAAAAAATTAAAGAAGGCGATAAAATTGCCAAAATAGATGATACCGATTATAAAGTCAAATTAGCACAAGCTCAAGCACTTTATGAAAAAGCTTTATATGCTCAAAAGGTAGCAAAAGCTAATCTTAATGCGGTAAATTCCGAAATTTCGCTTGCGAAAAAAGATTTGGAACGTTACAAAAATTTATATGAGGCCGGAGCTGTTTCACAACAAACTCTTGACAGTGCTCAAACCCGCTATGATAATACTCAGGCAAAATTAATGTCGGCAGAAGAAGAAATTCTTTCTTCTTCAAACAATAAAGTGGCTGATGCCAATTTAAAAGCATTAAAAGCTCAACGCGACCAAGCTCAATTATATTTACAATATACAGATGTAACTTCACCTAATTCGGGCACTGTTACAAACAAAAATGTTGATAAAGGCAAGTACGTTCAAGCAGGACAGCCTTTATTTATGCTTGTCAGCGACAATTTCTGGATAGAAGCTAACTTTAAAGAAAATCAAGTCGGAAAAATGAAGGTCGGGCAAGAAGTTGAAATAAAAATTGATGCATACCCTCATAAGAAATTTAAAGGCAAAATCGACAGTATTCAAAAAGCATCGGGAGCAAAATCAAGTCTTTTCCCGCCTGAAAATGCTGTCGGGTCTTTTGTTAAAATCGTTCAAAGAATTCCTGTTAAAATTGTATTTACTGAAGAAATTGACCCCGAAAAATACAATATTGCCGCAGGCATGAGCGTTGTACCT
The DNA here is from genome assembly GCA_947631645.1 of Candidatus Gastranaerophilales bacterium. Classification (GTDB taxonomy): domain Bacteria; phylum Cyanobacteriota; class Vampirovibrionia; order Gastranaerophilales; family Gastranaerophilaceae; genus Avigastranaerophilus. The sequence continues at coordinate 6,295 of CANRMD010000055.1, read as the reverse complement.
AAAGTAAGAGTTAAATAATGGAACAACAAGTACAAAACGCAGAAGAATGGAAACCTAAATTTAACCCTTGGATAGTTTCCGTACCTATTATAGGTGCTGCATTTATGTTCGTTTTGGATGAAACAATAGCAAATGTAGCACTTTTACATATGGCGGGAACATACAGTGCTTCACGGGAAGAAGCTCTTTGGATATTAACAAGTTATCTTATAGCTTCTGGGATTATTATTCCCGCGGTTGACTGGTTCTGTAAATTAATGGGAAGAAAAGCATTTTTTACCTTCAGTGTGCTTTTATTCGTTTGTTCTTCATTTTTATGCGGAATTTCAAATACTTTAGGAATGATGATATTCGCAAGAATACTGCAAGGTATAGGAGGCGGGGCACTTTTACCGTTATGTCAGGCTATTTTGCTTGAAAACTTTTCCGTAACAGAACGCGGTAAAGCTATGGCTTTATTCGGTATGGTTGTTGTTATTGCACCTATTATTGGCCCTGTTTTGGGCGGATGGATTACGGATAATTTTCATTGGTCTTGGATTTTCTTTATAAATATTCCTATCGGTGTTGTTACAATAATTTTAATAAAATTATTGCTTGAAGACCCGCCATATGCTCGCAGACAGAAGAATGTAAGAATAGACACAATTGGGTTCTTTTTACTTACAATCTGGCTTGTTACTTTACAGATAATACTTGATAAAGGTAACAATGCCGATTGGTTTAATGCAGTTTGGGTCAGAAGAATGGCTGTTGTATGTGTTCTTGCCGCCATTTTCTTCTTTATATCACAGTTAAAAAGAAAAGATACACTTGTTGATTTAAGCGTATTTAAAGATAAAAACTTTTCTGTAGGAACTTTGGTGCAAGTCGTTGTTAACTTGGTTTTACTTGCATCTATGGCAATTTTACCTCAATTTTTACAGACATTAATGGGGTATAATGCATTTTTAAGCGGTTTAACAATGATGCCCCGCGGAGCTGGAAGTTTAACATCGGTTATATTATCGGGAGTCTTGGCAAATAAGATAGATAACAGAATTTTATTATGTATAGGACTTGTTTGTATAGGAATAGCGGGGTTTCAATTAAGTGAAGTTAACCTTGATATATCTATGACTTCAATATCTCTTCCTAACTTTATTTTAGGCTTGGGAATGGGCTTTTCTATGGTGCCGAGTATTGCTTTATCTGCCGTTACTTTGGATAATAAGCAGATGACCAATGCGGCGGGTTTGCAAAATTTATTAAAAAATATCGGAGGTGCCATAGGTACTTCTTTATCAGGTACAATGATTGCAAGATGTTCTCAAATGCATCAGTATGCCATGGTTCAAAATCTTAATGATTTGAATCCTGTATATCAGGAACGTTTAGCATCTATGGCAGCCGGCATGGCTCAATTTGCTCACCCTGTTACAGCTCAACATATGGCCCAAAATACTTTATATAATCAACTGGTGCAACAAGCAACACTCTTAGGCTTTGTCGATACTTTCAGAATGTTTTCAATCGCGGCTGTGGTTATTATTCCTACTGTATTTATGCTTAAAAATATTGATTACAAAAAAGCATGTTAACTTTTATCAAGTACTCTAAACTATTTTAAAACATGTCGTATTTTTTCGTGTACAATGAAATTACGCGGAGAAAGAATGGAATTATGACGAACAAAAAAGTAAAATCAATAATTCTTGCAGCAGGAAAAGGCACAAGAATGAAGTCTGACCTTCCTAAAGTTCTCCATACGATTTTTAATAAACCCCTGTTAAAATACGTTATTGATGCCGTTCAAACAACGGGCTATACGGATGAAAGCTATGTAATAGTTGGGCACGAAGCAGAACTGGTTGAAAAATACGTTAACGATAACTGCGAAAATGTAAAATGTATTCTTCAAACTCCGCAATTGGGAACGGGTGATGCGGTTAACAAGGCGGCACCGTATTTAAAAGACTTTGACGGTTATGTTCTTGTAGTTTGCGGTGATACACCTTTAATTACCGCTGAAACTCTTAAAAGTTTTATAAATTTTCACGATATCAATGATGCCGACTTAACTGTTATGTCGGCTATTTTTGACAATCCAAAAAATTACGGCAGAATAATTCGCGATAAAAGCAACAAATTTACGGCAATAGTTGAAGAAAAAGACGCAACAGCCGAACAAAAAGCGGTAAAAGAAGTCAATGCGGGTATATATTGTATTAACTGGAAAACGGTTTCCGAAGCATTTAATAATCTTCAAAATAACAATGCACAGGGAGAATATTATTTAACTGATATAGTAAAATGGGCAGTAAATAAGCATTTGAACGTTCACTCTTATATTTTGGAGAATAACGATGAAATTTTCGGCATAAACTCCAAGGTACAGCTTGCACAAGCAACAAAAATTTTAAACAAAAAATCAGTAATACGTCTTATGGAAGAAGGCGTACAGATAGTTGATCCCGATACAACATTTATTTCTCCCGAAACTAAAATAGGTGCTGATACATTAATTCTTCCTAACGTTTATATAACGGGGAAAAATACAATAGGTTCTCACTGTAAAATTGGGCCTTTCAGCCATATAAGAGACGGAGCGGTAATAGGTAATAACGTCAGAATAGGAAACTTTGTTGAAGTAAAAAAATCAATCATAAAAGATAATACAAATGTTTCACATCTTAGTTATATAGGCGATGCCGAACTTGGAAGCCATGTTAATATCGGTGCCGGAACCATTACGGCAAATTATAACCCTATAACAAAAGTAAAAAGTAAAACAATAATAAAAGACGGTGCTAATACGGGGTCAAACTCGGTACTTGTAGCTCCGGTTACAATTGAAGAAATGGCATCAATAGGTGCGGGCAGTATTATAACAAAAGATATAGAAGCATATTCTCTTGCAATAACAAGAGCACCTTTAAAAACATTTTCAAATTGGGTCAAGAAAAAGATTGAACAACTTACAGGAGGCATAAAATAATGGAATTAGAATTGGCATTTCCGCAAGGTAAAAATACCATCAACCCAACACACGATATAAAACTTTTTGCCGGCAGATCAAATATGAAATTGGCGGAAGAAATAGCAGAGTATTTAGGTACTACCGTAGGACCTATGATTGTAAAAAACTTTGCCGATGGTGAAATTTACGTTCAGGTTCAAGAAAGCATAAGAGGCGATGATGTATTTATTGTGCAGCCTGTCTGCAACCCTGTTAACGAAAATCTTATGGAATTGTTAATAATAATAGATGCATTCAAACGTGCGAGTGCCAAATCAATCACGGCAGTTATTCCTTATTACGGATATGCCCGTCAAGACCGTAAAACATCCGGCAGAGAAGCTATTACCGCAAAACTTGTTGCAGACCTCCTTACAACAGCCGGTGCGGACAGAATTCTCGCCATGGATTTACATACCGGGCAAATTCAAGGTTTCTTTAATATCCTTGTTGACCATATTTATGCCACTTCCGTTATTGTTGATTACGTTAAAAAATTAAATATTCCGACAGATGACCTTGTAGTTGTAAGCCCTGATATGGGCGGTGTTTCAAGAGCAAGATATTTTGCAAAACAAATGAACTCACCTATGGCAATTATTGATAAAAGAAGAAACCGCCATAACGAAGCTATTGCAGTTAATATAATAGGTGATATATTGGGTAAAACCTGTATAATGTTTGATGATATTATTGATACGGCAGGTACAATATGCGGTGCGGCACAATTATTAAAAGAAAAGGGTGCAAAAGACGTATATGTTTGTGCAACACACCCTGTATTTTCAGGGCCCGCACTAGAAAGACTTGAAAAAGCTCCCATTAAAGAAGTTGTTGTTACGAATACAATTCCTTTAAACAAAAGTTTCTTACCCGAAAAAATTACACAATTAAGTGTAGCACCATTGTTAGGTGAAGCAATTTCAAGAATACATGACGGTGAATCGGTAAGTTCTTTATTCGGGTTTGAAAAAGAATACGACCAATAATATGATATACAAAAGCTGTCAATGGGTTAATAGAGGTATTGAATTTAGGACTGATAACCTAAGAATATGCTGTTATGGTTATTTGCAAGGTCGAGAAACCGAATATCAAACAACCATAAAAGAAAATTACCACGGAGAGCTTATTGATTGGAATGAAATCTTTAAAATTAAAGATGAGTTAAAATCAATGCACAAAAACGGCAAGTATCTTGATGCTTGTAAGGATTGTATTTATTTACACGAGCGTGATTGGGATGAAGAAAATTATATAAATCATTTTACTCTTAATCATTGGACTAAGTGTAATTGTAATTGCATATATTGTTATACAAAAGATGATAAAAAAGCATTCAATTCCTATAAAGAATACCCTCTGTATCCGATAATAAAAGACATGTTTAAAAAAGGCGTAATAAAAAAGACAGAAGAATCCTGTATAATCTTTGGCGGTGGTGAACCTACAATTTTAAAAGATTTTGATAAATTAATTGACCTTTTTCTTGAAAAAGGCTGTAAAAATATAAGAATAAATTCATCGGGGATAAAATATTCAAAAAGTATAGAAAAAGGATTAAAGCTTGGGGCGATAAGCCTTGTAATATCAACTGATGCGGGATGCCAAAGCACTTATGAGAAAATTAAAGGTGTAAAAACCTATAGAAAAGTGTGGGAAAACATTAGAAAGTATTCAAAAGCTCAAAAGGAGCCGAATTTATTAAAAGTTAAATTTATTTTGTATCCTGATGTAAATGATACATATGAAGAAATTGATAAATGGTTTGAAGAGGTAATAAAAAACGGAGTAAAAGCCGTAAGTTTAAGTGTGGAACAAAGCTGGTACAATACGCACCAGCCAAAGTTTACCCCTAAAATCTACGAGCAGATTTCCTATATGGAAAAACGTGCTAAAGAATTAAATCTTGATATGGAGATATACTGTGAAGCACTTGCGGTTTTAAGAGAACACCCCTAGAACCACCAGTAGCCTCCGTCATAAATTTGATTTCTGGTATCAATATCTTTTTCAACTCTTGCATTTTGTCTTTGGGTATTTTTATTACGTTCCAAAACGGAAACTCGTGAATAGCATACTCCTAAATCTTCACTTGATTTAGACATCGCCTTACATTCGGCAATAGATTTTTCAAATTTGACTTTTCTTAACGCCCAGTAATTATTTTCCATATCGCGTTTACTGTTAGCTTTTGCGTGTTTAAAAACGGCATTTTCATATAATGGCGGACAAAATTCAGCCCATTGTGGTTCTAAAACACTTTCAGCTTTAACAACATTGTTAATCGTTACACCTGACATCAAAATCAAAGTGCATATTAAAATTATTTTTTTCATATTAACCTCTATAAATTATTATTATTGTATTTTTGCAGTTCTCTTGTTTCCTGAAGAGTTTTGTAATACTCTGCTTCAGCAGTAGCATTATATGACTTTTCCGCACGTTTTCTGTCTTGCCTGTCTTGTTGTCGGTCTTGGAAACGCTGACCGTATTCGATAGTACTCATTGTGCCTCTTCCTGCTCTGTTTACACTGTTAATAGTGTTGCTTGTCTGATTAATTACGTGTAAAACATCACTAAAATTTGCTTTTGCCTGAATGTTAAACCCGATTATAAAGTTTAAAACCAAAACAGACACAAGGCAAACAAAGAATTTCCTTAATTTCATACCTTAACTAACCTTTCTAGTTTCATTCCGAAGTTAACAAAGTGTATATCGACAATTTTTTTATTAACTTTAATAGCAATTTAATTTTATTACAAATATTTAATATTTATTAAAAACCTGTTAAATTAAACTTTTATTGACTTTAAGATATTATTTATATAACATGAGCCATATAAAAGTCTGGAATTGGAGAAAGTATAATGAAAAAGAGAAGAGTCCTATTAGCGGCTTTACTTATTTGTTTTACCTTGTCTTTGCAAGAAGCAAACGCAAGCAGTCAGCATCTTGAAAATCAAGATTTAGATAATCAAACTTATACAGAATATAATGGTAGTATGGGCGGTGTTTTATATGTACATGATGAAAATACACATAATGTTACCGAAAGTACATTGAAAAATAATACCGCAACATCCTCAGGCGGTGCAGTATATAATTCAGCTACACTGAATGTAAAAAGCTCTAAATTTGAAGAAAATACGGCGTCATCAAGTTCCCATAGAGGTGACGGCGGTGCCATATATAATGAAGGCATTATTAATATTGATGATTCTTCCTTTACAAAAAATAAAGCAGGAGAAGGAGAAGACTGGCAAGAAGATAGTAAGGGCGGTGCCATATACAAT
>CANRMD010000054.1 GCA_947631645.1 Candidatus Gastranaerophilales bacterium | reverse complement strand
GGGAATAGAAATGTTGTTGAAGTTCTTTTAAAAGGGCTTACAAATTTGGAATATAGAGGCTATGACTCGGCGGGAATGGCTTTGCATGATAACGGCGAGGTAAAAATATACAAGACTCTGGGAAAATTAATTAACCTCAAAAATGAACTGGAAGCAAAAAAATCGGAACTTAATCATCCGACAAGCGGTATAGGCCATATTCGCTGGGCAACTCATGGGTCGCCGTCTTTAGTTAATGCACACCCGCATACTTGCAGTTGCGGCAGACTTGTTGTTGTTCATAACGGTATTATTGAAAATTACAAAGAACTCAGAGAAGAATTGATTAAAAAGGGTTGTAATTTCAGGTCGCAAACAGATACTGAAACCATTGCTCACCTTGTTGCTGATGAATATGCAAAATCAAAAGATTTAGAAATTGCAGTCAGAAACTCTGTTAAAAAGCTTCAAGGTGCTTATGCAATCTGTGTTATACATAAAGATGTTCCCGATGTTATAGTAGGTGCAAGAAAACATGCCCCTATGCTTGTCGGTATAGGTGAGAATGAAAACTTTATCGCAAGTGATACTCCTGCAATAGTTGAATATACAAAGAAAACTATATACTTAGATGATAATGAAACTGCAGTTGTAACTAAAAATTCCGTTAAAGTTACCGATAAAGACGGTAATATAGTTGAAAAAAAGATAGAAATACTTCCTTGGGAACCTATGGCATTGAGTAAACTCGGGTATAAACATTTTATGCTTAAAGAAATTCATGAACAGCCCGATGTTATAAGAAATGTTTTAAACGGAAAGCTTTATGATATAGATTCTCCAATTAATTTGAGTGAAGTAAAATTGGATAAAGAAATTTTAAAAAAGCTTAATAAAATTGAAATTATTGCATGCGGAACCTCTTTGCATGCCGCATTGGTAGGTAAGTACATAATTGAAGATTTTGCCGGAATATCCGTTGAAGTTGAAGCTTCAAGCGAATATATTTACAGAAAAACAACTACAGATTCTTCAACTCTTGTAATAGGGGTATCCCAATCGGGTGAAACCGCAGACACAATAACAGCAATAAAACAAGCAAAAGAAAAAAATGCACATGTTTTGATTATAACTAATCGCCCCGACTCTAATATGGCTCGATTAGCTGACAGCTTAATCCCCGTCAATGCGGGTATAGAAGTCAGTGTTGCAGCTACAAAATCATATACGGCTCAATTGATATCTTTCTATTTACTGGCAATACATTTGGCTGAAATAAAAGGAACACTTGATAAAAATTATTTAAAAAATATTAAGCATGAATTAATACAACTCCCTACAAAAATAGAAGAAGTTTTATCAAATACTACTTCAATACAAGAATGTGCAAGAAAATTTTCTTCGTATAAAAACTTTATATATATTGCAAGAGGCGTAAATCTTGCTACAGCTCTTGAGGGTGCGTTGAAATTAAAAGAAATCAGTTATATTAATGCAACAGGATATGCGGCAGGCGAACTAAAACACGGGCCTATTGCAATGCTTGATGAAACCATGCCTGTACTGTCAATACTGGTTCCCGGCGGTATAACCTATGAAAAAGTTTTATCTAACAGTGAAGAAGCTAAAGCAAGAAATGCTAAATTAATTGCACTTACTTCTTCAACTGATGCTAATATTGATGCGTTATTTGATGTTGTATTAAGAATACCACAGGTAATGGAAATATTATCTCCTGCGCTTACTTGTGTTCCTCTTCAGTTGCTTGCATATTATATTGCAGAGTTTTTAGGTAAAGATGTAGACCAGCCGAGAAACTTGGCTAAATCGGTTACGGTAGAATAATGATTACAACAAAAGAAGTTAAAATAAAAATTCCTCAAGAGTTTACAAGTGAATATATAGAAGCAGAACTTGTCAAAATGGGGCTTGATGTATTAAGATGGGCAATAACCGCTTGTGATGATGAATTTTATACTATTAATGCGGCAATAGTTTGTGAGTAGAAAAGGAGAATTTATATGGAATTAAAAGGGTCAAAAACAGAAAAGAATTTGATGGAAGCATTTTCGGGCGAATCTCAAGCCAGAAATAAATATACTTACTATGCTTCTCAGGCAAAAAAAGACGGGTATGTTCAAATAAGTAAAATTTTTGAAGAAACTGCTAATAACGAAAAAGAGCATGCAAAAATATGGTTTAAACTTCTTCATGGCGGAAAAGTTCCTTCTACGCTTGAAAATTTAGAAGATGCGGCAAACGGTGAAAACTATGAATGGACTCAAATGTATGCTCAATTTGCAAAAGAAGCAAGAGAAGAAGGCTTTAATGATATTGCCTTCCTGTTTGAAAAAGTAGCACAAATTGAAAAAGACCATGAAGAAAGATACAGAAAGCTTTTACAAAATATAAAAAATAATTCCGTATTCCAAAAACAAGAAGAAATAGTTTGGGAATGTGCTAATTGCGGGTTCTCATACAAGGGTTCATCAGCTATAGAAACATGCCCTGTTTGTGCTCACCCTAAAAGCTTCTTCTTTGAAAAAGCTAAAAATTATTAATATAAAATAAGCAAAAAAAGAGGTGGAATTTTTTCCACCTCTTTTTTTATTTTTAAAAACCCATATATTTTTGTTTATCTGCATCCGAAATAGTTAACTTCCCGTTTTGTTCTTTTGATAATCTTATGTAAGCGGGATATGAAGATTTTGAATCCCTATTAGCAATAATAATTACGTTACATGATTGATTATCGCAGGAACTATTTCCGTTAAATATGTATTTTGCTTTTGAAGTTGTAAAATAATTATTCCTTAGTTGTGATTTACCAATACCCATACTAAAATACTCTGCTAAACCTTCTGAAGAAAAATCGATATTTTGATGTCTGCCAAAACCGTAATTTTTGTTTGCTGCCGTTATAAGATCAAAAATTGCTTGTCTTTGCTGAGTTTTTATTTGAGCTTCACTGTATACTTTGTTTTGTTTAACATTATGTGAAGAAGCTTTATTATTATGCCATACTACTTGAGTATTATTGTTATTATGTGTAAAACCATTGGATGAATATCCTGAATTTTGAGTAGCTGCTAATATGCCTCCGATAATGGCAAATATGATAGGAATTACTACCAAGAAAAATGCGTTTACAATTATACCGGCAATTGCCCATTTCTTTTGATATTCGTGGAACTGTTTAACCCCCTGAAAACGTTTTTTCTGCCATGCCCATTCATTACCTTTAAAACCAAACCAAATAATTAAAACAATCGGTAGAATAGGAATAAAAGATGCGGGAATTATCCATAAAGTAATGAATACTCTATTGTTGATCCCCCATATCCAATTTAATAAACAAGCACCCCAGTTAAATTTTTCCTTAATTATACGTGGAACTTTTTTGCTATTTTGACCTGAATTATTAACAAACGGTTTTTTTTGCACTCTGTTTGCTTCTTCAGGATAATTTTCTTCTCTCGGAACATTTTCTTCTTCTACTTCAACATATTCTTGATTTAAATCTTCTTCCATAATACCTCCGTTTTTATTAAGTTTATTTTAGCATATTTTTTAGATTATTAACTATATATAATTAAGCAATTCAGTTAAATTTTTATTTTCAATAATAATATTTGCGTGTTCTTTTAAAATGGGTTTTGCACAGAAAGCAACACGTTTACCCGCAAGATTAAACATGCTTAAATCGTTAGCTCCGTCACCGATTGCAATGGTATTTTCTTTATCGATATCAAGAAGTGTTTGCAATCTTCTGAGCATCTTCCCTTTACTATCGGAGAACATCATTTCACCGCCTAACGTGCCTGTTAAAATACCGTTTTTAAAATGAAAAATGTTAGAAAATTGGGCATCATAACCTAAAACTTTTTGTGCGGGGATTGTTGCTGTTTCATAACCTCCCGAAAAACATACTACTTTATAACCCAGCCTTTTTAATTCGATTATTGTTTCTTTTGCCCCCTTTGTGTAAGGAAGATTTTCACATATTTCTTTAATTTTTTCTTCTTTTGCACCTTTTAAAAGTGCAACTCTTTTTATAAGACTTTCAAAAAAGTCTATTTTACCCTCCATTGCATCAGTTGTTATTTTTTTCATAAGAGATTCTATATTATATTCTTTAGCAATAAACTCTAATGTTTCACCTTCCATCAATGTTGAATCAAAATCGAAGACGGCTAATTTCATTTTAGTACCTTTCTTAATAGTATATTTGTAAATTTTTTCTTATTTATTATATTTAATAAAGTGCCTTATAACAAGCATTTTAAAGAAAAAATATAATTTAATGTAAACTAATTTTTTTTAAAACAGTGGAGAAAATATTGCTTTTTTGTTATCTTGTTGGTATAAAGTACTAGATGGTAAATAATGTTCAGATTATATAAGGAGAACCCAATGGGATTACCAAATGTAGCTTATTTTTCAATGGAAATAGCAATAGATCAATCAATTGCAACATATTCAGGCGGTTTAGGCTTTTTGGCAGGTTCGCACATGCTTTCTGCCGGATATCTTCAAATGCCTATGGTCGGTGTTACAATGTTGTGGACATACGGTTATTATAACCAAAGAATTGACCATGACGGAAATGTTGAAGTTGCATATATCAGAAAACATTATGATTTTTTAACGGAAATAGCTGAAACTGTTGACGTTGAAATATATGGTGAAAATGTAAAAGTAAAAGCATATAAATTAGAACCCGGCATTTTTGATACTTGCCCTGTTTATTACTTAACAACAGATATTGAAGAAAATTCGGAATGGGCAAGATCAATATCTCATAAACTTTATGACGGAAATGAAAAAATCAGAATAGCTCAAGAAACAGTTCTTGGTATCGCGGGTATAAGATTACTTCAAAAAATCGGATATCAGTTCGATTGTGTACATTTAAATGAAGGGCATGCTCTTCCGGCTGCTTTTGAATTATTAAATCAGTACAACGGTGATTTGCAAAAAGTAAGAGAAAAAGTTGTATTTACAACTCATACACCTGTTGCAGCAGGCAATGAGGTACATTGGGTAGATAATTTATTAAAAGGCGGTTTCTTTGCGGGACGTTCAAGAGAAGAAGCTGTTCAATTGGGCGGCGAACAATTCTCTTTGACTGTTGCGGCACTTAGAATGTCAAGACTTGCTAATGCGGTTTCCCAACTTCATGGTTTGGTTGCAAATAAAATGTGGCACTGGGTTGAAGGCAGATGCCCAATCAGAGCTATTACAAATGCCGTAAATCTTCATTACTGGCAAGATAACAGAATGAAAACAGATAATTTGGAAGCTTTATTAGAAGCTAAAAAAGAAATGAAAAAAGAAGTATTTGAATATATAGCAAATACCGTAGGTAAAAGATTAGATCCGAATGTTTTAACTATTACCTGGGCTAGAAGATTTGCTGATTATAAACGTGCATGGTTAATATTTATGGATGAAAACAGAATCCTTAAATTATTAAACGAAAATAAAGTTCAGTTAATCTTTGCAGGTAAATTCCACCCCGATGATGTTATCGGCAAGGAAATGTTTAATAAGATTTTAAGAAGTTCATACTCTATGAAAAATGTTGTTGTTTTAACGGGTTACGAACTTGATTTAAGCGGCAAATTAAAAAGAGCTTCCGATATTTGGTTAAATACACCACTAAGACCGTTTGAAGCATCAGGAACATCAGGCATGAGTGCAAATGCTAACGGTGCACTTCACTTATCAACATTTGACGGTTGGACGGTTGAAGGTACATTCCCGGGAATTAACGGTTATACTATAGAATATCCGGGGCTTGATGATAACATTCCTTGGGAAGAAAGACACAGAAAAGATTATGAATGTATGATGGATATTATTGAAAATCAAATTATTCCTACATACTATAATGACAAAACAAAATGGGCTATAATGATGCGTCAGGCAATCAGAACCGCTGAATCTTACTTTAATTCAGACAGAATGGTTATTGAATACTATAACAGATTGTATAAGCCGATTGCTCACGGTTCTGATGAAGGCGGAGTTTCCAATACCGATTATCAGGCAGCTACGGCTCCGGCTAAAGATGCTTGGACATTCTCTAACATAAAATAGTAATTTTATAAATACAAAAAAGGACTTTATTTAAAGTCCTTTTTTTTGTTTAATTACATTATGAAAAACGAATTAAGAAAAAAATCACTTGCAATAAGAAAAAAATTAAATACTGAAGAATTAAGCAAAAAAATTCTTTTTAATTTGAGTTTATTGGACGAATATAGAAATAGTAATAATATACTATGTTATTATCCGTTAAAATATGAAGTTAATACTCTTAATTTATTAAAAAATAATGATAAAGTCTGGTATCTTCCTAGAGTAAAAGGAAATGAACTTGAAATATGCAGATATGAACCTGAAAATTTATCTTGCGGAAGTTTTAATATAATGGAGCCAAAAGGAGAAATAATAAAAGACTTAACAACTATTGATATGATAATAGTTCCGGCAGTAGCTGCGGATAAAAACGGTTATAGACTCGGCTGGGGAAAAGGCTATTATGACAGATTTATTTTTTCTTTAAAAAATAAACCGATTATTGTGTTCTTGATATATGATAAACTTCTTTTTGATACTGTTTACCCAGATAGTTATGATATGAAATGCGATATTTTAATTTCAGATAAAGAAATATTGAGAATTGAATGTTAAAAAGCATTTAATAATTTTGTTTTATGTGGTTTTTTGGAGTAAAATAATAATATAACATTTTTACGATGGGGATTTAATATGGAATTTTTTAGAAATAACAGAAAAATAATAATATTAACAATAACTTTTTGTTTCCTTTTATGGACTTTTGGTTCAATGTTATTCATTGTTTTGCACTAGTTAAAGGATAAAAATTTGTTTATAAAAAAATTTATAGCTATTTTATTTGTATTAATGCTTGGCATGTGCTCTATTGCATATGCTAATGAAACTCAACAAATAAAAAAAGTTGAACAACAGAGAAAAGCTATAAAATTAAAAATTAATTCTTTAAAAAGATTAGAAAGACAAGAAGTAAACAGATTAAGCAGAAATCAACAAAAGTTAGAAAAAAACCAACAGACGCTAAAACAATCAAAGAATAGATATACAAAAAAACAGCAGAATATTAATGCACTTCAAAAAGAGCTTGATTCTTATCTTGTTAAATATAATAAACGTCAATCAGCATCAGCAGAAAGAATAAGATGCATATATAAAACAAAACATACGCTTATATTAGATTTATTGATATCAACAAACAGTTTAAGCCAATTTTTGGACAGAATATACTATCAAAATTTGATAATAGAATCAGACAGAAAAAGGATGATGGAACTAAGAACCCAATCAAATCAGATTGCATCCGTAAAAAGGAAACTGGAACTTGAAAAAAGACAGCTATCAAAAATAATTAAAGATATAGACAGAGAAAATGCCAATATAAAAGAAACAATCAGTGTAAATAAATCAATGATTGAAAAAATTCAAAAAGATAAAAGGGCATATGAACGATCTGAAAGAGAATTAAAGAAACAATCAGACAGATTAGCTGCAATGATTGCAAGAACAACAAGAGATAGCGGAGTTGTAGTAAAGGGTGGTTTTATAAAACCTGTTTACGGCCCTATAACATCACCTTTCGGCTGGAGAGTTCATCCTATATTTAAATCAAGAATATTCCATACCGGTATTGATATAGGCGTACCATACGGAACTCCGATAAAGGCTGCAAACTCAGGAAAAGTAATATTTACCGGTTGGTATGGCGGATACGGAAAAGTTGTAATTATTGACCATGGTTCTTGTACCGGGGCACCTACAACTACGTTGTATGCACATATGTCGCAAATTAAAGCATCAAAAGGGCAAACAATTACAAGAGGACAGGTTATAGGTTTAGTAGGTACAACAGGATATGCGACAGGCCCGCATCTGCACTTTGAAGTACGTATTAACGGGAAACCTCAAAATCCTGTAAGTTATATATAACGGGTAATAAGATTGAATAATAAATATATATTAGTAATTTTAATAGCATTTATTATGACGCTGACAAAAGCATCAGCGGCAGACTTTTATCCTGAAATGGGAATGGATCCGTTTTATTCATCTTTAAACCCGTTTAATATGGTAGATTATGTTCAGCCCTCAGAGTCTGATACTGTTATGAGTTTTTTTGAAAAGTTCAAAAAAAATAAAGCCGAGAAGAAAAATAATGATGTAAAAATCAAAAAAGAAAAAATTCAAACAGAACAAGAAAATACATCACAAATTAAAGAAAATAAAGAAAATAAAAAAGAAGAAAATATAGTTGAAGTAAACGACAAACAAAATGTAACTCCCGAACCTAAAAAACATCTTACAAGAAAAGAACTTGAAAAAGAGTTAATAAAAGAAGAACGGGAAAAAGAAAAAGCATTAGAGCAAAAACAAAAAGAATTAAACGGAGAACCTCTGTCTTTAAAAGAACGGTTATTTTTCTTTAAGAAAAAGAAAGATAAAGAAAAAGATACTAATAGTGTAGCTCCAAATATTGAGTTATCAGCTGATTACATGGAATATTTTCCCGAACGCTATGAAGTAGAAGCAATAGGAAATGCAAAAGTATTTTTCACAAGAGAAAATACATCAATATCTGCTAATAAGATAGTATTTAATTACGATGCAAATATTCTTACCGCAAATGAAGATGTGGTTTTAAAAACAGATGAATCTGTAACTGAAGGCGATTTTATAAGATTAGATTTGAGAAAACCTGACGGATGGATTCAAAACCCTGTTACAACTACGGAAGATATTAAGTTGTCATCAAAAGAAGCGTACATATATTCAGACAGAATAGAAGAGTATGAAGGTGTCGCAAAAATAATTAAAGACGAAACATTAAATTTAGGAGCAAGGTCATTTGCTTCTTATGTTGATCAATCAGGTATATTTTCAGGCGGAAAACTTCAATCTGCGGATGAATCTAAAGGTATTTATAAATTAAAAGCAGAAACTATATATATTGATGCAAAAGATGACCACGAAATAATTACAGTAAAGAATGCGGATTTGTATTTGAAAAAGTTTAGAGTTGCAGCAATACCGTCAGTAAGGATAGTTACAAATAAAGCAAGAACAAATGTTGAAACTAATATACCCGAATTTGGTTCGCAAAATATGCTCGGAATGTATATTGGACCCGCAGTTGTACTTAATGTGCCGGGAGGTTCTACATTAAAATTGGCTCCGATTTTGACTTATAAAGATGAAAAATTGGGTGTTGGCGGTATAGCAAGATTTAGAAATGAATATAACAATACAGAAGTTGCTTATGGCACATCAATGGATGAGTTATTAATCAGAGGAAAACAAAAAATTGCAAAAGGTTTAACTTTAAATTATTCAAGATATACAAATCAAAATGAATGGTTTTTAGGATATAGAATGCCTAAATATTCGTTACATTTAGATTATTCGCGTTCTGATTATATAAAAGATTTAAAACTGCATTTTTCGCAAATGTATACAGCCGGTGTTTTTGTTGACAGAAGAAAAAATCATGATGATTTTAGGGATGCAGAAGGCAGATTCAGATGGATGACACAAACATATAAACCTGTATTTAAATATGAAAATAATGAAGGAAATATTGGATTAAATGTTGGATTGGTTGCTCAAACATCAGCAAGTGTATATACATCAGGAGAAACAGTAGGTTTATTCAGAATAGGTCCTGCACTTAATACAAAGGTTGGGCCTTGGAATCAGTCTATAATGTACTATCAAACTGCATCAGACGGTGTATCTCCTTTCGCATTTGACAGATACCGTTACGGTAGGTCGAATGTTGTTTTATTGGAATCATTGAAAGTATCCAAATATTTAATGTTGGGATACCTAGCATCTTTGGCAATGAATAATGATTACAGCCAAGATGATTTATTACAGGAAAGCAGAATTCTTGTTAGTGTTGGCCCTGAATATGCAAGGATTACTCTTGGTTTTGATGCATATCGTCATAATCTTATGTTTTTATATTCAATGCTTGTCGGAACAAAAGATTCAGATATTGAATTTAAAAAGTCTGTTATAAATAATCCTAATAAATTCGGTAAGAAAAAATCTAAAGAAAAGAAACCAAAGAAAAAATCTTACAAAAAATATTTAAAACATGACATTGATATTAATGAATAAAACATCCTTCATCATCTTTATCAATTTTTTCATCAAAATCATTGTCAATTCCGTCAAAACAAGAGCCTATGGATTCTTTTGATTCTGCATGCGGGTCATAGTGTTCATATTTATCAGGAATTTTATTCCATAAGTAAAGAAAAGTTTGTTTTAAATATCGGGTAATTTCTTCGTTATATATAATAAGCACATTTTCATCATTTTTGTTTTGTGCACTTTTGGTAAAGTTCATAGAACCCAAAACAGAAATATAATCATCTATAAAAATTGATTTAGTGTGCATTTTACCGGCGTAATTTTCCGTTTTAACCTTTATTCCCGAATCTCTTAAAATCTTATGAACGGAATGCTTAGTATGAGCGTTTGTTGC
>CANRMD010000053.1 GCA_947631645.1 Candidatus Gastranaerophilales bacterium | reverse complement strand
TTATCCCGTAAGGCTCGTATTTCACATACTCGCCAACGGTCTAAGCAGAGTCCCATCAAGGGCAGTTTCTTTTTCTGGAGAAAAAGAAACCAAAAAGACTTTCAGATACTGGCTCAAATTATTTTTACTTAAATATATGAATTTTATAATATTATGAATGGGATGAGAACCCACAGAACGAAGTTCTGTTTAAGGTTCGAACGCGAGTGAGCAGAGGCTGTAGTGCCGAAAGAGATGAGCTTTCGAAACGAAATGCCGTTTATTGCGAACGAGCAAGACAGTCCCATCAAGGGCAGTTTCTTTTTCTGGAGAAAAAGAAACCAAAAAGACTTTCAGTTATTGGTTCAAATTATTTGTTACTTAAATAATGTTTTTATAATATCAAAAAAGGGTCTTTTAAAGACCCTTTTTTGTAATTAACTTTTTAATATTAATCTGTTATTATTCTTCTTCTCCTTCTGCTTCTTTTGCTGCAATTGCTCTATCAACTTCATATAAAGCATCTTGTGCTTCATGTTGTGCAATATCAGCATCATTTAATTCTTGGAGTGCTTGTTTTGTTTCTTCTGAACAATCTGATTCCATAATTTCAGCTTCAATTTCTGCTCTTTTTTGTTCTAATTCATCTAATTCTTGTTCTTTTTCTTCTAATTGTTGTTCAAGTTCTTTAACTTGTTCATCAATTTGATTATTTGTTTCTACTGCTTGTTCATATTCAGGGTTTGGTTGTTCGTTACCTTCTTC
Organism: Candidatus Gastranaerophilales bacterium; assembly: GCA_947631645.1. Classification (GTDB taxonomy): domain Bacteria; phylum Cyanobacteriota; class Vampirovibrionia; order Gastranaerophilales; family Gastranaerophilaceae; genus Avigastranaerophilus. The sequence goes on along the minus strand of CANRMD010000053.1, from coordinate 9,833 downwards.
ATCAGTAATTGTTTGAGGCGGCATTTCAGTAATTTTTTGTCCTTCTAAACTTGTAATATTACTTTGTATGCCTGAAATTTCCTGTTGTTTTGCATCAATTGCTTTTTGATTTTCTTCTTGTTTTGTTTTTAATTCTTCTTTAAGTTCAGCATCTTGTTTTACTTTTTCGTCATAATTTTTCTGAGCATCTTCTAATCTTTTGTTTGCTTCATCTAATTTAGCACTGCGGTTTGCTCTTTCTTCCTGTAATTCTTTCATTGACATATCGTTAAGATTTTGTGCATTTTTTTCTGTTTGTTTTGGTGATTCAGCTTTTGCTGTTTTAGGTGTTGATGAAGCTTTTTGTGCGTCTTTTTGTTCGTTTGCTTTAGTCGGTGTTGCTTCGTCAGATAATGCTTTTTCTGTTTCTTCTTTTTCTTTCATTATTTGTTCTAATGCTTTTGATATATCTTCATTTGATACACTGGTATCATCACCGTCTAAACCTTTTATTTCTTCTATAAAAGCTTGTTTTTCAGTATCATCAACTTTGCCGTCGCCGTTTAAATCAACTTTGTCTACTACTTCCTGATATTTAAATAAGGAATTAAAATTTTCTTCGGGATCAATTTTATCTGTACTCTTTCTTGAAAATATTGATACATCAGAATCATTATTAGATTTAATTGGGTTTGTAACTTTACTGCTTGAGTTTGTATTTTGTTGTACTCTCGTTAAATCCAAAAAATTAGCCTTTTCAACCATAAAAATTTCCTCTCTTTTCTCGTGTTATATTTATAAAAAATTTTTTAGATTAAAAATTGATAAATTTTTAATTTAAAAAAATAAAATTCTCAAAACTGAATTAAATTAAGCATTTTCATGTTAAGAATTCTTAATAAACATGATTAAATCAAGTATTAAAGTACTTTTTTTAAATAATTAAGTTTGTTTTAATTAATTATTTTGTAAACAAGTTAACAAAAATTCATCTTTGGATTGACATTAGTTAAAACATGATAAATAATATTGTTAACGGGTTAACAAAAATAGAGGCTCTTATGCAAGATAATATTATTAATACATTGTTTAATTTGTTTGATGTTTCAAATCAATTGGATTTTTTATATAAAGAAGAATTTGGCGATATATTGACTGATTATACTTATACCGAAATGCACACTATTGATTCAATCGGAAAGATAGAGAACCCTAATGTTACTAAAATAGCTTTAAACTTGAACTTGTCAAAGGCTGCTATAAGTAAAATAATAAAAAAACTTATTAAGAAAAAGTCAATTGAAATATATAAAAGTCCGGATAATAAAAAAGAAACATATTATAAATTAACCCCTGTCGGGCATGAAGTTTTTGAAAAACACTTAAAAATGCACGAATCTTGGTGCGAAAAAGATAAAACTTTCTTTAAAAAATTTAGTAAAAAAGATTTGGAAATTACATTTGAAATTCTTAGTAAATATACGAAATTACTTGAAACAAGATTAGAAAGTATAAAGGAGAATTTAAAATGAAAAAAACATATAAGATAGAAGTTGATTGTGCAAATTGTGCCAATTTAATGGAAGAGGCTGCAAAAAAAACAGCGGGGGTAAAAAATGCCGTTGTGAATTTTATGACTCAAAAAATGGATGTTGAGTTTACTGATGGCTCAGAACCTGAAGAAGTAATGAAAAATGTATTGAAAAACTGCAAAAAAGTTGAAGAAGATTGCGAGATATATATTTAGTAAGCCGAATTAACTATGAATAAAAAACAAAAAAGAATGCTTATAAAAATTGTAATTGCAAGCGTAATGTTGATTGCGTTTCATTTTATACCTTTAAAAGGTATAATAAGGTTTATTGCATATATGATTCCCTACATTATTATAGGCAATGATATTATAAAAAAAGCTTTTAAAGGAATTATAAACCGTAAACCTTTTGATGAATCATTACTTATGGCAGTGGCTACACTTGGTGCAATTTCTTTAGCCGTATATAACGAATTTAATGGACAAATCGGAGACTATGTTGAAGCTGTAGCCGTTATGCTCTTTTATCAAATCGGAGAGTTTTTTCAAAGTGCTGCCGTTGCAAAGAGCCGTAAAAATATAGCAGATTTGATGAATATAAGACCTGATTACGCCAACATTGAAAAAGACGGTAAACTTGTTCAAGTTGACCCGAACGAGGTTAATGCGGGCGATATAATTATTATAACTGCGGGAGAGAAAGTTCCTTTAGACGGTATTATTATAGAGGGAAATTCTTCCGTTAATACTGTTGCTCTTACGGGTGAAAGTGTTCCGAGGAGCCTTAACGTCGGTGATGAAATTATTTCAGGCTCTATTAATTTAAGCGGGCTGTTAAAAGTTAAAGTTACAAAGAATTTTGGCGAATCAACCGTATCAAAAATATTGGAATTGGTTGAAAATGCAAGTTCTAAAAAATCAAAATCAGAAGATTTTATAGCTAAGTTTGCAAGGGTTTATACTCCAATTGTTGTTTTTTCGGCGATAGCACTTGCTATTTTTCCGCCATTAATAAGAATTATATTTTTAAATTTGACTCCAATGTGGAATATATGGCTGTATAGAGCATTAACGTTTCTTGTAATAAGCTGTCCTTGTGCTTTGGTGGTTAGTATTCCTTTAACATTCTTTGCGGGCATAGGCGGTGCATCAAGAACAGGTGTATTGATTAAAGGTTCAAATTACTTGGAAACCTTGTCTAAAGTAAAAACTATTGTATTTGATAAAACGGGAACATTGACAAAAGGAATCTTTGAAGTTAATGCAATTCACCATAATAAAATAGATGAAGAAAGATTGATAGAGTATGCTGCATTAGCCGAGAGTGCAAGTTCACACCCTATAGCATTGAGTTTGAAAAAGGCATATAACAAGCCTATTGATATATCAAGGGTAAAGGATATACAGGAAATCAGCGGTAATGGTATTATTGCAAAAATTGATGATATTGAAATTATTGCAGGTAATGACAAAATTATGGAAAAATTTGCTATTGAACCTATAAAATGCCACTGTGTCGGCACAATAATTCATATTGCAATAAATAAAGAGTATATGGGGCACATTGTTATATCTGATGTTATAAAACCCGAATCCGAAAAAGCAATTGAAAAAATTAAAAAGTCAGGTGTAAAAAATATTATAATGTTAACGGGCGACTTAAAAAAAGTAGCTTGTGAAGTAGCGGAAAAACTGAAAATTGATAAGTATTTTGCCGAACTGCTTCCAAATGATAAATTAAATAAAATAGAAGAAATTATTGACGGTAAAAATACGGTTGCTTTTGTTGGCGACGGAATTAATGATGCACCTGTTTTAACAAGGGCTGATGTCGGTATTGCAATGGGAGCAATGGGGTCTGATGCTGCTATTGAAGCTGCAGATGTTGTTTTGATGGACGATAATCCTTTAAAAATTGCATCGGCAATAAAAATTTCAAAAAAATGCCTGAACATAGTTAAACAAAATATTTGGTTTGCTTTGGGGGTTAAATTTATTTGTCTTGTTTTGGGAGCTGTGGGTATTGCAAATATGTGGCTTGCCGTTTTTGCCGATGTCGGAGTTATGATTATTTGTATTTTAAATGCTTTTAGAGCTTTGATAATAAAAAATAATGTGTAAAAATTATGATATTTTTGTTATTTTTTCTATACATGTAATTTGTAATCATATATTCTGTAGTATAATTAACTTATAATTTCGTAATTATAAAAGGTTATAAATGGCAGATTTAGATGAATTTTATGCTCATATGAAAGAGAGAAGAGTTGTTGAGGCTCCGATGCTTAAAGTTTTTAACGAACTGTCGCAAGAAGCTCTTAAAATAACAATGGAACTTAATAATAAATACCATAGTCCGAGTGAAATTGTTGAAATCTTTTCTGAACTTACGGGCAAAAAAGTTGATAAAACATTCAGATTATTCCCGCCTTTTTATACTGATTGCGGAAAAAATATAACTGTAGGAAAAAATGTATTTATAAATGCGGGTTGTAATTTTCAGGATCAAGGCGGAATTTATATAGATGACGGCGTATTAATAGGTCATAATGTTACATTTGCAACTTTAAACCATGTAGAAGACCCAAAAAAAAGACAAAATATTATACCCGCACCGATAAAAATCGGCAAAAATGTTTGGATAGGTTCAAATGTAACAGTTTTGCAGGGTGTAACAATCGGTGATGGTGCTATTATCGGAGCTTGCTCATTGGTAACTAAAGATATCCCCGATAACTGTGTTGCAGTTGGAATTCCGGCAAAAGTCATCAGAAAAGTTAAAGGAACAGAAAATGATTAAAAAAATATTTCTTAGTATTTTGGCATTAATTATATTTACGGGAGGTGCACTTATGGCAGAGGCAAAAACAATTAAGTTAGAAAAATCTTGGGATAAAACTTTTGCAAAAAGTGATAAAGTAGATCATAAAAAAGTCACTTTTCATAACAGATACGGCATAACACTTGCTGCTGACATGTATACACCAAAAAAATATAAGGGCAAACTTCCGGCTATTGCCGTAGCAGGGCCCTTTGGAGCCGTAAAAGAGCAAGCTTCCGGATTATACGCTCAGGAAATGGCAAAAAGAGGGTTTTTAACCATTGCATTTGACCCGTCATATACGGGTGAATCCTTGGGTGAGCCAAGATATATGGCATCTCCTGATATAAATACAGAAGATTTTATGGCTGCTGTTGATTTTCTTTCGGTTCAAGATAATGTTGACCCTGAAAAAATAGGTATAATCGGTATATGCGGATGGGGCGGTATGGCAATTAACGCTGCTGCTCTTGATACAAGAATTAAAGCTACCGTCGCTTCAACTATGTATAATATGTCAAGGGTTAATGCGTTCGGATATTTCGATAAAACCGATGAAAATGCAAGATATGAAATGAAAAAGCAGTTGAATGCCCAAAGAATTGAAGATTATAAATCGGGTTCATATAAAAGAGGCGGCGGTGTCGTTGATCCGCTTCCGAATGATGCACCTCAATTCGTTAAAGATTACTATGATTACTATAAAACTCAAAGAGGATATCATAAGCGTTCTTTAAATTCTAATGACGGCTGGAATGTTACCGGCTGTATGTCTTTTATCAATCAGCCGATTTTGGCTTTTGCAAACGAAATAAAAAGTGCGGTTTTACTTATCCACGGTGAAAAAGCTCACAGCCGATATTTTTCTGAGGACGCTTTTAAATACCTAAAAGGTGATAACAAAGAACTTATGATTATTCCTAACGCTAATCATACAGATTTGTATGATAAAACCGATATTATTCCTTTTGATAAATTGGAACAATTCTTTAAAGATAATTTAAAATAAAGTCAATACAAACAAATGTGTATATAATCGAAAAAAAAAGGATAAATATGAAATTTGAAACAATTGCAACACAGGGATATACTGATTTAAAGAAACAAAATCATGCAATATCAATGCCGATATATGCTACTACCGCATACAGTTTTGACAGTGTTGAACATGCGGTTAATTTATTTGATTTAAAAGTAGAGGGGGATATTTATTCAAGACTTACAAACCCTTCTAATGAAATGATAGAAAAAAGAATAGCTGCCCTTGAAGGCGGAGTTGGAGCTTTAGCAGTTTCTTCGGGTCAATCCGCAATTTTAATCGCAATTCTGAATATTGCACAATGCGGTGATGAAGTTGTTACTTCGTCTAAAATTTATGGCGGAACATATAATTTATTTGCAAAAACCTTTCAACAAATGGGCATAAATGTTAAATTTATTGATTCTGACAACATTGAAGACTATGAAAATGCGATTACGAACAAGACAAAGTGTATTTATGCCGAATCTATAGGCAACCCTAGTATAAAGGTAGCCGATATAGAAAATCTTGCAAAATTAGCACATAAACACGGAGTTCCTTTAATAATTGATAATACGGTAGCTACTCCGTATCTTTTAAGACCGTTTGATTTCGGAGCGGATATAGTTGTGCATTCAACTACAAAGTATTTGTCGGGACACGGTAACGCAATGGGCGGATGTATTGTCGATTCGGGTAAATTTGATTGGAGAAAAAATGATAAGTTTAAAATGCTTACAACTCCTGATGAAAGCTACCATGGAATAATTTATACGGAAGCATTTAAAGAAGCTGCGTATATTGCAAAATCAAGAACCCATTTAATTCGTGATTTAGGATGTTGTATGAGTCCGTTTAATGCTTATTTAACAATGCTCGGGCTTGAAACATTACACGTAAGAATGGACAGACACTGTGAAAATGCTAAAAAACTTGTTGAACATTTGGCTAAACACCCTCATATTAATTTTGTGACGTACCCGAATTATGAGGGAAGTAAAGATTATGAATTGGCAAAAAAATATCTGCCAAAAGGTGCTTCATCATTAATAGGTTTTGGAGTTGACGGTGACGGCATTAAATTTATAGAAGCATTAAAATTGTTTATTCATGCAACAAATTTAGGAGATGTTCGTTCTATCATTACGTATCCGGCAGGTACTACTCACAGACAATTATCTGATGAACAAAAAATTAAAGCCGGTATTACTGATGATTATATGAGAGCTTCCATCGGGCTTGAAAATATTGATGACATAATAGAAGACATAGATAACGCAATAAAAATATCAAGAAAATGAGTAATATAGGTATAGTTCAAACACAATATTATACTATTGATGAAAAAATCAAATTTGAAAGCGGAGTTGAATTCTCTCCGATAACTGTTGCCTATGAAACATACGGACAATTAAACGAAGCTAAAGATAATGCGATTTTGGTAATTCATGCATTGACAGGTGATGCCCATGCAGCGGGAATAAAATGCCAAGACGATAAAAAACCGGGTTGGTGGGATGCTTTAATAGGTCCTGATAAAACTTTTGATACGAATAAATATTTTGTTGTTTGTACAAATATTTTAGGCGGATGTAGCGGAACAACGGGCCCTTCAAGTATTAATCCTCAAACGGGTAAACCATACGGGATAACGTTTCCTGTTTTTACAATTGAAGATACAATAAAAGTACAAAAAAAGGTTCTTGATTACCTTGGGATAAAAAGCCTTTATTCTGTTGCAGGCGGTTCGATGGGCGGTATGCAGGCAATGCAGTTTGCAATTACATACCCTGATTTTGTTAAATCTGCAATACTCATTGCAACAACTTCAAGATTATCTCCTCAAGCAATAGCATTTAATGCCGTAGGCAGAAACTCCATAATATCTGATCCTAATTGGAATAACGGTGATTACTACGATAAAGAATTAAAACCGGATAGAGGTCTGTCTATTGCACGTATGGTCGGGCATATTACATATCTTTGCGAAGAAGCAATGTATAACAAATTCGGCAGACGCCTTCAAAATAAAGAACATTATGATTTTAATTTTGATATAGATTTTCAAGTTGAAAGCTATCTTCAGCATCAAGGTCAAATTTTTGTGGACAGATTTGACGCAAACAGTTATTTATATATTACCAAAGCCGTTGATTATTTTGACCTTGAAACAAAATACGGCTCGCTTGAAAATGCTTTTAAAAATACAAAGGCTAAATTTTTAGTTATTTCTTTTGATACTGATTGGCTTTTCCCATCTTCTCAAGCTAAAGAAATAGTTAGTACATTGATGAAACTTAATAAAGATGTTTCTTATTGCGAAATAAAATCGCCTTGCGGGCATGATGCTTTCTTATTGGAATATGATGTTCAGTCAAAAATTATAACAAGTTTTCTGAATAATCATATTAAAGGAGAAATTAATGGATAATCATTATACACAATCACAAGGTTTGCATGTTAATTATTCTTTAATCTCGGATATTATAGAAAACAATTCAAAGGTTTTAGACCTTGGCTGCGGGGATGGATATTTATTGAAACTTTTGAAAGATTCAAAAAATATAATCGGAAACGGGATTGAAATATCACAAGAACAAGTTATATCTTGCCTTGAAAAAGGATTGTCAGTTATTCAGGGCGATATTGATGAGGGATTAAGACAATTTTCGGATAAATCGTATGATTATGTAATTTTAAATCAGACATTACAATCCGCATGCAACCCCGATTATGTTATGGAAGAAATGCTTAGAGTAGGTAAAAAATGTATAGTAAGCTTTCCGAATTTTGCGTACTGGAGAATAAGATTTAAATTTTTTATTACCGGGAATATGCCAAAGTCTAAAGTATTGCCGTTTGAATGGTATAACACCCCGAATATCCACCTTTTAACAATAAAAGACTTCTTTGAATATGCAAAGTCACGTAATATAAAAATTCTGCAAGGAATTTATACTACAAAAGCCACAATTAAAAAGGGAATTCAATATAGTATATTTTCAAATATCCTTGCAGAAGAAGCTATATTTATTATTTCAAGTGATAAATAATCCTAAACTTTTGGAAATTTATCAAGAACAAATGCAATATCTTTATCACCTCTGCCGGAGAGATTAACCAAAATATTTTTGTTTTTAACAGATTCTGACAATTTAAGAGCATAAGCCAGAGCATGTGAACTTTCAAGTGCGGGAATAATCCCTTCTTTTTGTGAAAGTTCATAAAAAGCATTAACCGCTTCTATATCGTTAACGGTAACATAGTTAACTCTTTTAATATCATTAAGGAAACAATGTTTTGGTCCGACTCCGGGGTAATCAAGTCCGCTTGCAACACTGTAAGCGTTTGCAACATTTCCGTTCTCATCTTGCAGCAGTTTGCATTTAAAACCATGTAAAATACCGTCTTTCCCGTATGTTATGCTTGCAGCATTTTCACCCAATTTAGTTCCTTTTCCGAGCGGTTCTACACCGTAGATTTTAACATTTTCATCATTCAAAAACCCGCTGAATAATCCGATAGAGTTTGAGCCTCCGCCTACACAAGCGATAATTATATCGGGTAAATCGCCTGTTTGTTCTATAAACTGTTCTCTTGCCTCTGATCCTACAACGGATTGAAAATATTCAACAATCATAGGGAAAGGATGAGGACCTACAACCGAGCCTATTGCATACATTGTGTCTTTATAACTTTTAATATATGCAACAAATGCCTCGTCGACCGCTTCTTTTAATGTTTTTGAACCGCTTTTAACAGGGATAACATTGGCATTAAGAATTCGCATTCTCTCAACGTTGGGTTTTTCTTTTTCCACATCAACTTCACCCATATAAATATCGCATTCAAGTCCTAAAAGTGCAGCTGCAGTGGCTAAAGCAACTCCGTGTTGACCTGCACCCGTTTCAGCTATTACTTTCTTTTTTCCCATTCTTTTTGCGAGCAATACTTCTCCTAAACAATGGTTAATCTTATGGGCTCCAGTGTGGTTAAGGTCTTCACGTTTTAGGTAAATGTTGTTGTTGTATTTTTCTGATAAATTTTTTGCATAAAATATAGGACTTGGTCTTCCTACATAATTCTTTAACAGGTAATTTAATTCGTTTTTAAAAGTTTCATCTTCTTTAGCTTCTAAAAACGCTTTTTCTATTCGGTCAAATTCTTCTTTAAGTTCTTCCGTAATATACTGACCGCCATAATTACCGTAGAACCCGTTTTTATCCGGTAATATGTTATTATTTATTTTTTCTTGCATAATTTTTCTCCTTATTAAAATATTTGTAAACGATGTTTTTTTTATCTTTTAAGATTTTTGAGCCGCGTGTAATTTTGCAAAGGCTGACATTTAATTCTTTTGCAATTTCTCTTTGCGTTACACCTTTGCTAAGCAAATTTAGTATTCGCCATCGTTTTGTTAACAGTGATATTTCATCGGGAGTAAAAATTTCATTTAAAAATTTTATTATTTCTTTTTC
>CANRMD010000052.1 GCA_947631645.1 Candidatus Gastranaerophilales bacterium | reverse complement strand
GACGTATATTTCCAAGGCAGAGAAACTGTAAATAAATACTACAATGCAGTTCCGGATATCGTTCAAGAATATATGGATAAAGTAGCAAAAGTAACAGGCAGACAATATCATCCGTTTGATTATGTCGGAGCTCCTGATGCTACAGACGTTATAGTTGCAATGGGTTCAGGCTGTGAAACTATTGAAGAAACTATTGAATACTTAAATGCTCAAAGAGGTAAAAAATACGGTTTAGTTAAAGTCAGACTTTATAGACCGTTCGATGTAACTCGTTTCAATGCTGCTCTTCCTAAGACTGTTAAACGTATTACCGTTTTAGACAGAACAAAAGAACCCGGTTCAATCGGTGAACCTTTATACTTGGATGTAGTTGCAGCTCTTGAAAATAAAGACATAAGAGTAATCGGAGGAAGATACGGGTTATCATCCAAAGAATTTACTCCTTCTATGGTATTTGCAGTATATAAACACGCTGAAAATAACGGTTTCCACGGATTTACCGTAGGTATTGAAGATGATGTTACAAATAAATCTTTAAAAGTAGATGAACACATTGTAACAGAACCCGAAGGCACTACAAACTGTATGTTCTGGGGCTTAGGTTCTGATGGTACAGTCGGTGCTAACAAAAACTCAATTAAAATCATAGGTCAATATACTGATAAAGACGCACAGGCATATTTTGCTTATGACTCTAAAAAATCATTCGGTGTAACCGTTTCTCACTTAAGATTTGGCGATAAACCGATTAAATCAACATATTTAATCACTGCACCCGACTTTGTATCTTGCTCTGCTCACGCATATATCGGCAGATATGATTTATTAAAAGGCATTAAAGAAGGCGGTACTTTCTTATTAAACAGCCCTTATACAAAAGATGAAGCATTTGCTCACTTAACAAGAGATATGCAAAAAACTATCATCGACAAGAAAATCAAATTCTACAACGTAGATGCTGAAAGACTTATCAAAGAACAACCGGGCTTAAGAGGAAAAGGTGCAAATACCGTTATGATGGTTGCATACTTCAAAGTATCAGGCATTATTCCTTTTGAACAAGCTTTAGAAGGTATGAGAGAAATGACAAAGAAAACCTTCAAGAAAAAAGGCGACGATGTTGTTAATATGAACTTAGCTTTAATCGATGCAGCTGTTAACGCAACTGAAGAAGTTGTTATCCCTGCTTCTTTAGACGGAGTTTGTGCAGCTGAAGATGTTAAGTTAATTGATGATAATGCTGATGATTTCGCAAAGAAAATCATTGAGCCTTCTATGAGACAAAAGGGCGATGATATTCCTGTAAGTGCAATGAGTGTTGACGGCGTTATCCCGACAGGAACAGCTAAACTTGAAAAACGTGGTATTGCTCCTCGTGTACCTAAATGGAATCCTGAGAACTGTGTACAATGCGGAATATGTGCTTCAGCTTGTCCTCATGCAGCAATCAGAACAAAAATTGCTAAACCTGAAGACTTAGCAAATAAACCTGAGTCATTTAAAACAATACAAGCAAAACCGGGTGACGGAGAACAATTCAAAGTTCAAGTATACTGCAAAGATTGTACAGGCTGCGGAGTTTGTATCGATCAATGTTTAGCAAACAAAAATCCTGAAAAACAAGCTTTAACTTGGTCAACAATCGAAAAAGAAGAAGAAGCCTGCGAATTTGTTAACGAAAAATACTTTGATGAACTGCCTGATAACTACTTAGGTAAAAATTCACCCAAAACAATTAAAGGTGCTATGTTAAGAACTCCTTTATTTGAATTCTCAGGTGCTTGTGCAGGATGTGGTGAAACACCTTATGTTAAATTAGTTTCTCAACTGTTCGGCGAAAACATGATAATCGCTAACGCAACAGGATGTTCTTCAATATACTCAGGTACATTCCCGACAATCCCTTACACAACAACAAAAGAAGGAAGAGGACCGGCTTGGGCTAACTCATTATTTGAAGATAATGCTGAATTCGGTTTCGGTATGAGATTAGCAGTAGACCAAAACAGAGATACTTTAAAAACTTATGTTGAAAAAGTTGTTGCTGATGAAAAAGCTCCCGCTGACTTAAAAGAAGCTCTTGCAAATGCTATTTCATACTTTGATAACTCAAAGACACCTGAAGCATTAGAAGCTCAAAATAAAGCAAAAGAACTTCTTAAGAAATATGCTGATGCTCCATGCCCGAACTTAGCAAAAGTAAGAGAATTACAAGACTACTTCACCGATAAATCAATCTGGATTATAGGCGGCGACGGCTGGGCAAACGATATCGGATACGGCGGTATTGACCATGTATTAGCTCAAAATAAAAACGTTAATATATTGGTACTTGATACCGAAGTTTATTCAAATACAGGCGGTCAAGCTTCTAAATCAACACCGACGGGTGCAGTTGCTAAATTTGCTACAGGCGGTAAGAGAACATACAAGAAGAACATGGGCTTAATGAGCATGTCTTACGGTTATGTTTATGTAGCTTCCGTTGCACTTGGTGCAGACAGAGGTCAAACTCTAAAAGCTATCCAAGAAGCTGAAGCATATAACGGACCTTCAATCATCTTTGCTTATGCACCTTGTATCGCTCACGGTATTGATATGGCTAAGACTCAAACCGAACAAAAACGTGCGGTTGAAGCAGGTTATTACCCGTTATACAGATATAATCCTGCTAATGAACAGCCGTTCACTTGGGATGCTAAAGAGCCTAAAGGCAGCTACCAAGACTTTATCAGAAGTGAAGGCAGATATAAATCACTTCTTAAGACAAACCCCGAAGCTGCTGAAGAACTTTACAGCCAAGCTGAAAAAGATGCTCAGGCAAGAATGGGTGTATTTAAAGCCGTAGGTGAATTGATAAAATAACCCATATAGGAATAAAAAATACCGCCTTTAAAAAGGCGGTATTTTTTTATTAACAAAATTATTATAATAATATTTTAAAAATAGCTTTTTTTACTTTGTTATTATCACCTAAAGCCGGCATATGAGCATCTTCGGGATAAAAAATTAAAAAAGTTTTATTATCTGCCTTTAATTTATCAACATTACCTGATAAAAACATTACGTCTTTTTCACTGTCATAAGCTTCACTGATTGTTGTATTATCAAAATTAGTATAGCCCATATACTCTTCACCTGATATAACAACTTGTATATCAATATATTTTTTATGAGCTTCAAGTTTCTGAGAGGGTTTTGTTTCATATTCCTGAAGATTAAAGAAAACTTCATTTTCTCTTATTTCATGGCGACCGCATTCCATTTGTGTTAAATCGTGAGTTTTAATATATTCAAAAACAAGTTTAAAATCTTTATGTAAATTTTCATATTTTTTTGAATTAATCAAAGCATCAATAATCATATATACAATCTCCTTTTTTTGTAATTTAACACAAAAATTTACAATTGTTAAATTTTTGGCAATCTGATAATAAAAAAAAACTTTATTAAAGTATAGAGGACAATATTTAAATCTTACTGGGAGACTTTAATGAACGAAGAACAATTAAACATGGTTTTGGGCACTACATTTGAACCTGTAAAAAATGCATATAAATTTTCTAACAGAATGCAGCGTGATGAAATACAAAGAATCATAAGAATTTTTAATATAAATGAAGAACAAAAAATAAAACATAAATTGTTTGCAATAAAAAACTTAGCAACTATGAAAGTTGTATTTAGTAACAATTAAAATCGTTTATAAATCGGTTAGTCAGATTTTGGCAAATATGCCTGAGCATACGTATATGCTTGAGTAAATCCTATATCAGAATACATTTTAACTGCAGGTTCATTATCAAAATCACAGCTGACGTTAAGTTCTTTTAATTTCCACCCGCCTGAAATGTTTGATTCTATTAAATCATCAACAAGATGTTTAAGTAATACTTTACCTAATCCTAAATTTCTGTGTTTTTTAACAATTGCACTAATAGGGATATTTGCTATTTTTTCGTTTGTAAGATTGGCAAAAATCAACCCTATCGGATGTTTTTTGTATAAAAGTACTTTCGTAATTCCGGGTAAAAATTCTCCATATATATTTTCCGTTATTTTTCTTACAATATCTTTACAGCCTTTTTGAGTTGTAAATCTGCTGTCGAACAAAGCGTCAGAAGAATTTGAAAAAGATTGAAGTATAATTTCTGCCGCATTTTTATAATAGGTAGTTTTCCAATTTGAAATTGAATAATCTTTAGGAAGTTCTCTTACTTTTACTTCAGTCAGTTTTTTTATGGCCGAAGAGTCTGTCAAATTAAAATTCATAACAGATGTATTTACAATTTTAAAGCCGTATAATCGGATATCAGGAACAAAAGTTTCCTGTATTCCAAGCATAGGATACGTAACAACCTTATCTCTCATTATAAATTTATTCATTTCAATAAATTTTTCAAGCAAAAGTTTACGTTTTTGATTAATATTTTCATTGCCCAAACAATGAATAATATTTAACTCCAAAGATTCCGAGATTAAAGTTGTATATACCAAAAACCCTGTAGGAATACCGTCTTCGAGCAAGATAATGCAGTTTAAAAGCCCTTGTTCAACACTTTTAATAAAGTCATCATAATTTAACGGTTCAAGTTCAAAGTTATAATCACTTTCTGCTTTTGACTTAAAGTCATTATAAACGCCGGAGAATACTTTATAATATGAAGAATTATATGTTTCTACCTTATACAGAAGTACATTATTCATAATTAACCTCGCTATAAATCAATTAAATGCTCCATTTTATCAACTTTGGTGTGCATATATCTTTCGTTATATTTATTTAACGGAGTTTTAAGTGCAACACGTTCGGTTATTTCAAGTCCGTAGCCTTTAAGAGCTACTATTTTAGTCGGATTATTAGTAATCAGTTTAATTTTAGTATATCCTAAATCTCTTAAAATTTGAGCACCAATGCCGTAGTTTCTTAAATCAGGCTGAAAGCCGAGTGAAATATTAGCTTGAACGGTATCCTGACCTTGTTCTTGAAGAGCGTATGCTTTAATTTTATTAACAAGCCCTATGCCTCTGCCCTCATGCCCTCTAATGTATACAAGAGCCCCTTTTCCGTATTCTTCAATCAATCTGAGTGCTGATTCAAGCTGATTTTGGCAGTCACATCGTTTTGAGTGAAAAATATCACCCGTTAAACATTCAGAGTGAACTCTTACCATAGGAATTTTATCAGAGCCGTCATCTTTAACTATTGCTACCTGATCTACTCCGCCAAGCTTGTTTGTATATCCGTATACTTTAAAAGTCCCAAAGTCTGATGGCAGATTTGCCATAGCATCACGACTCATAAACATTTCTTTTTGAAGCCTGTATTCTATTAACTGAGCAACTGTAACAAATTTAAGGTTATGTTTTTGCGAGAATTTAACAAGATCATCTCTGCGTGCCATGGTACCATCTTCGTTAACTATTTCACATATAACTGCAGCGGGAGTCAGGCCTGCAAGTCTTGCCAAGTCAACGGAAGCTTCGGTATGTCCTACACGTTCCAATACTCCGCCTTTTCTTGCAATAAGAGGAAAAACATGCCCGGGGCGTGATAAATCAGAAGATACGGCATCATTTGCAACGGCAACTTCTATTGTTTTAGCTCTGTCAAAAGCACTAACCCCTGTTGTAACACCGTATTTTTTAACGGCGTCTATACTCTGGGTAAAAGCAGTACCTTTTGGATCGGTATTATGACTTACCATCTCTGATAATCCGAGCTTTTCTGCCTTTTCTCGTGTTAAAGCAAGACATAAAACTCCTTTACATTGAGATATCAAAAAGTTTACGATATCAGGCGTTGCAAATTGTGCGGGGATAATAACATCGCCCTCATTTTCTCTGTCTTCATCATCAGCGACAATTACGGGTCTGCCGTTTTTAAAATCTTCTATTGCTTCTTCTATAGTATTAAATTTAATTTCTTCCATATTATACAAATCCGTTTTCCGCTAAAAAACCATAGCTTATATTACTTTTATTATCTTTTGAATTTAAAATTTTTTCAACATATTTAGAGAGAATATCGGTTTCAATATTAACAATATCGCCTTTTTTTAGTCCCGATAAGTTAACTTCTTTTAATGTAATCGGTATAAGTTCAACCGAAAATATATTTTCATTAATTGAAGCTACTGTAAGGCTTACGCCGTTTACGGCTATTGAGCCTTTATATATTACATATTTTGAGAACCCGAATGGAATTTTAAAGAAAAATTCTTTGCTGAAGCCGTCATTTTTTGCATCAATAAATTCCGCAATGCAGTCAATATGCCCCGAAACTATGTGCCCGTCTATTCTTTTATTTAAAGTTAAAGCTCTTTCAAGATTAACTTTATCACCTTTTTTAAGATTATTAAAATTGGTTACTTTTAAAGTTTCATTTGATGCTTGGACTTTAATAAAATCTTGACCGAATTCAACAACACTCTGGCAAGCACCATTCACACAAATACTTGCTCCAAGCCTTATGTCTTCAAGTATCTGCTTGCAGTTAATTTCTATATCCATTCCTTTTGGCGATTTTGTTATATTCCTAACTTCGCCTTGTTCTTCTATTAATCCTGTGAACATAAGTTAAGTGTACCATAAAAAAAGCCTGTTATATTCAATATTTAACTATTATTACAAATTTTAATTATTAGTTAAATTTAGTTGTATAAAGTCAAAAAAAATAATACAATATTGTTATCAGAGATTGCATTCTAAGGAGTTTTCATGGCAATAGCGTATTTATGTTTAGGTTCAAATATGGGTGATAAAGTCGGCTATGTTCAACGAGCCGTTAAAATGCTGACAGAATCGGGCATGGTAACTATAGTCAGGTCATCAGCCTTATATGAAACAGAACCGTGGGGCAATCATGATTTGGATTGGTTTGTTAATGCAGTTATAGAAGTCAAAACAAAACTTTCGCCAAGAGAACTTTTAGATTTGTGTAAAAATACCGAAATTCAAATGGGACGTGTAAAAACAAATTCCGAAAATTATGAAAACAGAATTATTGACATAGATATACTGTTTTACGGAGATATGACAATTGATGAGCCTGATTTACAGATACCTCATCCGCATTTGCATGAAAGAGCTTTTGCACTTGTTCCGTTATTGGAATTAATACCTGATTATGAGCATCCGAAATATAAAAAGTCACTTTTGCAATTGCACGAAGAACTTGAAACATTAGACGACGTATTTTTATATGGAACAAGAGTCGATATATAAAAGTATTGCCGTTATCGGGTTAGGTGCTGCCGGCGGATTGGCAAGCGTTTTGCTTGCTAAAAATCCTTATGTTAAAGTTTTCGGATTTGATACAAAAGAACCTTTTACCACTCTTTTGCCTACAGGCGGAGGAAGATGCAATCTTACTTATGGTGAAGATGATATAAAAGAATTCGTTAAAAATTACCCGAGAGGCGAAAAGTTCTTATTATCGGTTTTTTCAAGATTTTCGCAAAAAGATACAAGGAAACTTTTTAAAGATTTAGGGATAAAAACTTATGTTCAAAAC
The DNA here is from genome assembly GCA_947631645.1 of Candidatus Gastranaerophilales bacterium. Lineage (GTDB taxonomy): Bacteria > Cyanobacteriota > Vampirovibrionia > Gastranaerophilales > Gastranaerophilaceae > Avigastranaerophilus. The sequence goes on along the minus strand of CANRMD010000052.1, from coordinate 3,265 downwards.
GATAAAAGAGTTTTCCCCGTCTCTGACAGTTCAAAAAAAGTAATTGAAACATTAAGAAAGCACCTTGAGGTTTCAAATTTCAAACATATTAAAGAAAATGTTATAAAAATAGAGAAAAAAGATAATAGATTTCAAGTTATAACACAAAAATCAAATAATTTATACGATTGCGTGATACTTGCCTCAGGAGGAAATAAAGAGAGTTTTAAGTTTGCAAAAGAATTGGGACATAAAATCATCACTCCCGCACCATCTCTTTGTGCACTCGATATAGAAGAAAAATATTTGTATAAACTATCGGGACTTACTTTTAAAAATATTGAAGCAAAAGTAAATAAATATACTTGTTTTGGTGATATTTTGTTTGCACACAAATTTATAACAGGACCTTGTATATTTAAGATTTCATCACTTTGTGCTTATGAAAATCTGCCTTTTGAATTTACTTTAAAACTTACAAACTCTTCAAAAGACGAAATTGAAGAAACAATAAAAAATAATCAAAAAAAATCAATAAAGAATGTATTTTCCACTTTTGCTCCCGAGTCATTTATTCAAGAGATTTTAAACCAAAATAATATTGACGGCTTAAAACAAAGTGCCCAAATAAAAAAACAAGAAAAGGAAATACTGATAAATTCACTTTTAAATTTTCAATTACACGCAAAAGCAAAGATAAAAGATTCTGAAATTGTAACAGCAGGCGGTGTCGATTTAAATGAAATCAACCCTAAAACAATGGAGTCAAAACTTGTAAAAGGACTTTATATTATAGGAGAAATGCTTAATATCGACGGTTTTACGGGAGGTTTTAATCTTCAAAACTGCTGGTCGGGGGCATATATATGTTCTCAAAATTTTAATTGACAATAAGAAAGCGAGGATAAACTCCTCGCTTTCTTATTTGATTATTATACTTATTCGTTTATATCTTCATCTGTAATATTTTCTTCAATATATTCTTCTTGAGCAATTTCTTCTTCTTTTAATTTTTCTTCTTTTTGTACTTCTTCCAAAGATATAACTTCAGAAACAAATTGTCCTGCTAAATCAAGAACAAATAAAGAAAGGACAGCACCGAATAAAACACCTAAAAAACCTCCAAGCATAGATGATAACGTTGCAATATTTTCAGATTGAGAAGGATTTTTTATTGCAATTATAAAAATACATACAACGAATAATATTATTACAGGTATCATCATTCCCAAAAATATCAAAAATATAAGAATTTGTTTTAAATATAATCTGCATATTGAACCAAAATGATTTTTTATAATATAAAAAGCCTTTTTAAAGTTAAACCATTGCTCGAATTGCAAATTAGAAAGGAAACAAGCATATAGAGCAGTAGAGAGCACTATTGCCAAAAACATTAATATTACAAAAACACATATACCAAATATCGGATTAACGACACAGGAAAGACCTCCGATAATTCCTATAATTACACCAAAAGCAATCCATAATAATAAACTGCCGCCAAAAGATTTAACGGAAGTTTCGGCAATTTTTTCCGCATCGTTAACTACATGAGGGAAAACACTTTGATTTTGTTTGAAAATATTATTAGATGCTATATTATACATACCTGATGTATAAATCGTAATTAAACCATACAAACCATATGCAACAGCAGTAAAGCCAAGTCCTATACCTTTATAATCCGCTAATGCATTTAAAAAAGCGACTCCAAGCATTAAATAAAAGTATACAAGCAAATTTTGCTTGTCATAAGCAATTGATTTAATATTACTATATGCTTTTCTTATACTTATTGTCATTTTTTTCTCCTTTACTTCCAACTTACTTATATTAACAATATTTTTGAGATTTGTAAATTTATATTTGAAAAAAATTATGTTTAAGATATGATATTAACTGTGATTTTACACAAAAGGAAGTAGAATATAAGGAAATAAGCTATATTCTATAATTTTCTATTGTATATACAAATAATTTAATAAGGAAGAAAGCACAATGGGAATCAAAGGAAAAAATGACAGAATGGTAGTTCTCGCTTGTGAAGAATGCAAAAGAAGAAACTACACAACAGTAAAAAACAAGAAGAACTCAAAAGAAAGAATGGAATTAAATAAATATTGTCCGTTCTGCCAAAAACACGTATTACATAAAGAAACGAAATAAGGATTATAAAAAGCGTCCTTAGTTCAGTTGGTAGAACGTCGGTCTCCAAAACCGGATGTCGAGGGTTCGAGTCCTTCAGGGCGCGGATTATAAAAGGGAAAATGATGGAAAAAATATTAACATACTTTAAAGGCGTTAAGGCAGAATGGGGCAAAATCAGCTGGCCGGAAAGAAAACAGGTTGTTGCACAAACAATTGTTGTTCTTGTAATAGTAATTGCTTTTACAATCTATACATACGGCTTGGATATCATCTTTAAAGGTATTCTTCAAGCATTAAACATAAAAGCTTAAACGAGTAAGTAAAAGATAGGAATATTAAAATAATGACAAACGAAAACGAAGAAATAGTTGAACATTTAGCAGATATGGAACTCGGACAAGAGGGAGTTGTTTCAAAGAAAAAAGAAACAAAAGCTTCAAAAAAAACAGAGCCGAGTGAAATAAAAGAAATAAAAGAACCGACTGTTAAAGAAGAAAAAGCACCTCAAAAAAGATGGTATATAGTTCATACTTATTCAGGACACGAAAACAAGGTTAAAGTTAACCTCGAAAAACGTATTGAATATATGAATATGGCTGATAAAATTTTCAGAATAGAAGTACCGCAAAAAACAATAACAAAAATGAAAGACGGTAAAAAAACAGACAGAGAAGAAAAAATCTTCCCCGGTTATGTTTTAGTTGAAATGATTATGGATGATGACTCTTGGTACGTTGTAAGACACACGGCGGGCGTTACAAAGTTTGTAGGCTCGGCTAAAAAGCCTATACCCGCTAAGGATAGCGAAATTAAGAAAATTATCCATAAAACACAAAATCAAGTTACAAAAGTTGAACTTGATGTTAAAGCGGGCGATAAAGTCAGAATTATTTCAGGTCCGTTCTCTGAATTTATCGGTGATATTACGGAAGTTTATCCCGATAAGTCTAAATTAAGAGCAATGGTATCAATCTTCGGACGTGAAACGCCTGTAGAACTTGAATATAAACAAATACAAAAAATATGATTGTGGAAGGAAGTAAAATTCCGCCATTACCACGAAAGGAGAAAACAAAATGGCAAAGAAAGTTGTAGGAAAAATTAAACTACAAATTCAAGCGGGTAAAGCAAACCC
>CANRMD010000051.1 GCA_947631645.1 Candidatus Gastranaerophilales bacterium | reverse complement strand
ACATGTCTAAATTAATCATAATCAAATTTATAGTATCATAAACAAAATCTTTTTTAAATTTTATTTAAATAAGGCATTAATTTTTCAAACATAAATTTAAAAATTAATTTATTATGAACCAGTATAGTTTTAGAAATACATTCAACATTGTACTGTTTTGCGATATGTTCGATATTATACATAGCCGAAATAATAACAACAGGAACTCTATCGTAAGATTTAACAGACTTTATTTGTTTAATAAGCCATTCTCCGGCCAGCAGAGGTTCATAGTTATCTTCCATTTGTAAATCGGTTAAAATAATATTAAAAGGGTTATCAACGTTATGACGAACAAGATTTATTGCTTCAGCAGCACTTGAGGCTGTTGAAACTTCAAACAGTTCCCCAAAAAATTCTTGTATAAGTTCTCTGTGAAAAACAAGCCAAGACTTACTATCATCAACTATCAATATTTTTTTTAGCATAACATTATTATACACAAGTATAGGAATTTCACAAAAAATTAATATTTCGGAGGTTATTTAGCCAAGGTTAAAACCTCATAATTATAAAAAAGTTGGAAGAAAGATGAATATAAAAACATATATTAAAGAAGTAATAAACAGGATAAATAAACTAAACAGTTATACAACAAATCCTATTAATTACAGAGATTTGAACAATCCGTTTGCCTCAACACTGCCAAAAACCTATGTTTGGCTGGAAGAAGATTATAATAAAAAATTTAAATAATTTCTTCTTCAATAATATATCTTGGACGTGCTTTAACTTCCTGAAAAAGTTGTCCTAAATATTCTGCAATAATACCAAGACATAGTATTTGAATACCGCAAATAAACCCGATTGTAACAACAATAGTAGCCCACCCGGGAACAGGATTATTATTGGTTATTTTATCAATCAAAGCACTTATGCCTACCAAAATACTTATAATAGACATTAAAAAACCAATAAAAGTAACCATTCGTAATGGAACAAGACTAAAAGATGTAATTCCGTTAATAGCAAGAGAAAAAAGTGAAAAGGGAGAAAATTTAGTTTTCCCGAATTTTCTGGGTTTTACATCAAAATAAACATAATCTTTTTTGTAACCGAGTTCATTAAACATTCCTCTTAAAAACAAGTTTGTTTCATTAAATTTTTTTAAAGTTTCAACAACTTCTCTGCTGACTAACCTATAATCAGAGTGGTTAATTTTAATGTTAACGCCCAATAAATTCATAATTTTATAAAAACCAAGGGCCGTTATTTTTTTAAATAATCCGTCTGTTTTACGATCATTTCTAATACCGCAGATTATCTTAGCTCCTTGTTTATATTTATCAATAAACTCTTTTATTTTATTTTCATCTTGCTGTAAATCTGCATCAATAGTAATAAAACAGTCAACATCATTTTTAGAAGTTTCAAGGAGCCCTGCTAATATAGCTTTTTGATTACCGAAATTACGGCTAAATTTAATTCCTTTAACTTTTCCTTGAGTTTCTTTATTGTATTTTTGAACTATATTCCAAGTATTATCATTACTTCCGTCATTTACATAAAAAATAAAACTGCTTGAAGAAATTTCCTGATTAGTTTCAAGGTTTTTTAATATTTCCAAAAGTCTTAAAGTTGTAAATTCAATACACTCTTCTTCATTATAACAAGGAATAATAACAGCTAAAGTAGGACTATTCATATAAAAACCGCCTTTTATGATAGAATTAATATAAAAATAATAAATTATAATCAGATAATATGCAAATGAAAAAAATAATAATTAATGCGGACGATTTCGGATATTCAAAAGATAATAACGAAGCAATAAAACAAGGTTATTTATCAGGAATAATAACTTCAACAAGTTTAATAGCGAATATGGAAGGTTTTGAAGATGCCGTTTTTAATATTTTACCAAGTTGTAAAGAATTGGATATCGGATTTCATTTCAACATAATTGAGGGAAAAAGTCTTACCAATCAAAGCTTATTATGTAGCAGTAACGGTATCTTTAATAAAAGTTATTTATATTTAATTGCAAATGCAACAAAAAAGAATTTTTTATCCCAAGTTGAAACAGAATTCAGAGCTCAAATTGAAAAGGTATTAAAATATTGTAAAATAACCCATATAGATTCTCACGTACATACCCATGCAATACCTGAGATATTTAATCTTACCGTAAAACTTGCCAAAGAATATAATATTAAATATATAAGAACCCAAAAAGAACTTCCGTATATAGTTTGGAAAAAATCTTTTAATACAAAATTTCCAATTAATATTTTAAAAAATATACTTTTAAATACTTTCACTTTCCAAAATAAAAAAACGAAAATATTAACAAACGATTACTTTATAGGTGTACTGTATACAGGAATAATGAGTGAAGAAACAATTTTAACAGGTTTAAAAAAAATTAAAAGAGATGAAACATTAACTGAAATAATATTTCACCCATACTCTAACCCAACAAAATTAAATAACTACAAAGAATTTCTAATAACACAAAACCCGAAGTTTAAAGAAGAACTTCAAAAATCGGGCTTTGTACTTACAAATTATAGAGATTAAACCATCTTTGAAAGTTTATCATAATCTATATCTGAGCCGTTTTTACAAGCTTCAATTTTGTCCATTATTACATTGTAGCCATAACCTTCGTGATAAAGTTTATATACAGCTTGTGAAAGTTTATCATCTACATTTCCTTTAGCATCCGTACATATTTCCAATAAAGATTGAACTTCATCCGGACTAAAGAAATCTATAGAACAGCAAATTCTTTCGGCGGCATCACTTGCGGTTGTTTCTGAGCCTCTTGCAATTTCAAGAATATGGGGAATAAATGTCATAAATTGATATTCTGTTTTATCATTATTCTCACTGAATAATAAGTCATCTATAATTTCTAATGCAACATCATCAATATTTTCACCGTCTGATTTAGTCATATCTACTAAATCAACTAAATGTTTATCTGTATTTAATACAGAAGCAGCTCTCAATATAAAGCTTTTAACCGTATCACTTGTTTTAACATAAGGTAACAGTTGAGATAATTGAGGTTCACCTAAAACCGCATCAGTTAAGTCAATCACCTGATTAATATCATCTTCTTTATAATTACCCTCAGAATCTCTTTCTATTAAAGGTATAATAGTTGTTAAATCATTACTCAATGCACCTTTTGCGTGTAACAAATTAATTAAGTCTATAGTTTTCTTATCAATTTGTCCGTTTTCATTTACAGACATATCTGTTAAAGCAAATAAAGCCTTATTGGTAATACCTCTTGTTCTTAAAACTGACATTATACGACTATACTTAGAATCAATAGAGCAGTCGTCTCCATTTTTATATTTCTGAATAAATTCTTTTAACATATCATCTTCAGTTTGAGAGATTGCATTTTCATAATTCTTTTTAGCTTCATCAACCGTTACATCTTTATCGAAATGAACATTATATATATAACCGTCGCTTCTTTCATAGAAAATAGAATCATCCAATTTAAGAAATTCTTTTGGAGCCTTTTTTTGACCGAGAGGAGTTAATCTTTCATTTCTTTCATTAGCTCTTGTTTTAACAAGAACATTTTTTAAAGCGACAACGGAATTAACAGCAGAAGTATTAATAGATTTTTTTCCCGTAGTTTTATCAATATAAGTTAAAGAATTAACGATATCCAAAACAGATTCTTGAGATACATTAGATTTTAACAATTTTTCAACCGAGTCTAATAATCCCTCATAATTTGAATAACCCGAATTTAAAAGTTTTCCTAATTGAAAAGCAAATTCATCATCATATCCTAAAGACTTAGCAACAAATATTTGATTACATAAAGCCAAATTAACAACTTTATGACCTTTACTGTCTTCGGTAAGTAAAGATTCAATTCTTCCGGATATAGCAGATGTTTTCATACCGCAAGCTGCTAACATTTCAATAGCTTTAGCACTATCAGGTTGTACATTTCCGTCTAAATCTCTGCAATGACGAACTATATAAGGAATAAAATATTGATCGGGTTCTTTGAAAGCAGTAATAATCTTCAAAGTATTTTCATCAATTTTTCCGTTGTTATCTTTCATACAAAGTTCAATGGTTTTAGACATTTCTTCTACGTCTGAAGAATTTTTCTTTGTACCGGATACACTGCTTGCAACAGGATAATAAGGCACTGCCTTTAAATCAGAAGTATCTTTATCAGAAGAAGAAAGTCTTTCTTGTTCCTCTTCAATCCATTCAAGTTCATCTTTCAGCCCGAGATTTAAAGCAGCTTCTTTTAATTTCGCCAAAAGCCCCAATTTGTCTTTAATTAAGACAGGAGCATTAGCTAAATCCGATTTAGAAGCTTTAGCAACAAAAGACTCATATTCTTTTTTTAATTTATCATAATCACTGTCTTTTGATGAAGAAGAATTAACTCCCATGTTTACCGAAGTATTTTTAATTGAAAAATCAGTCATATTTTACCTTTTCCCGTGCAAAGCACTTTCTTTTACATTACCCGATAAATTTTTATACGACATAAAAAAACAAAACTTTAATTATTTTTTCATATTTGCTTTATTAATGTTATATTTTGTAACATATTTGGTCAATAACTTTTTTATAGATTTTTTTTCAATATAGCAGAAATTTTCTTCATAAATTTCTTGCTAGGACCGTTAAAATCATTAAATAAAGTATTTTCAATTACATTCAATGAATTTACGTCAACTGTTTTTCCGTCATGCTTTGTCATATTAATTAAATCTGCTATATCTTGCCTGTTTTCAAAATAAAACTCGCCATCATCATTTCTAAAATTTGCAGCATTGAAAACAAAATTCATTACACCTCTATTTTGCTGAATATCAGGTAAAAGTTTTGATACTAAAGGAATAAACCCATCTGATTTAATCAATTCGATAAAATCTTCCGCCGAGCCTTTATATTCATAGAACAAAAATTCTCCGATTAAGTTTAATAAATCTTTATCAACATTTTCTCCGTCGGGTTTTGTTAGATTAATTATATCAGCTATATCTTTAATATTAGAAAAATAAGCATCGCCGTCATCGTATTTTAGGTCAAGAGCATTGAATATGAATTCTTTAACATCTTCACTTTGTCTCATATCCGGTAAAAATTGACGAATTATGTTCATAAATTGAGAATCCGAGCCTGTAAATCTGTCAAATAAAAATTCATCAATAACAGCTAACGTATCTTCATCAATGTTTTTACCGTCAGACTTGGCCATATTAACTAAATCTGCTATATCTTTTCTATTTCTGAAATAAAAACTATTATCATCACAACATAAATTAGCTGCGTCAAAAACAAACCCCCTAACAAAATCACTTTGTTTAATATCCGTTAAAAGTTGAGATAATTGAGGTTCTCCTAAAAGCAACTGCGTTAAACAGCAGCTGTTTTGAACATCTTCTTCATCATAATTACCCTCAAAATCTCTTGGAATTGCCCCGATAACAGATGGAATATCTTTACTCTGAGCACCTGCATCATGTAAAACTTTGACTAAATTTAATGTTTTCATATCAGGTTTTCTTGTATATAATAAACGATCAGCAAAATCCATTTCTTCACTCGGTTTATCCAAACACATTTCCGTTAAAGGTAATAAAGCATCATATGTAATTCCGTTACCTCTGAGAACAGACATTACTCTAAGCGGGTTTGTTTTAATTTCTCCCGTAATACCATCTAAATAATTTTTAGCCGTATATTTCAATATTTCATCTTCTTTTGCAGATATGCTTGAATCGTATTCCATTTTGGCTTTCATAACATTCGGTTCTATTTTAACCGGATATATTACACCGTCTTTGTTTTTATAAAAAGAAAAGCCGTCTTTAAGTCCGTTTAGAGCTGTTATTTCCGTCGGAGCATAATATTTACCTAAAGGAGTTAATCTTTCATTTCTTTCATTTAATCTTGTTTTACATAAGAGTTTTTTTAAAGAAATAATCGAATCAACAGCTTTGCTGTTAATAAATTTATCATCTGAGGATACTTGGCTGACTGTTAATAAATTAAGTAATTCCAAAACGGAACCAAAAGAGATTTTAGCATCCGACATTTTTTGTGCAGCTTTAATAACGGTATCTTCATCACTATAACCTTGGGATAAAATTTTTGCCAATGCAAGAGAAGAATTGTCATCAAAACCAAAAGATTTAACTTTAACCATTTTATTACTTAAATCAGAATTCAAATAAGGATTATTATTTTCATCTTGAGAAAGGAAAGAGTCCAGATAATTACAAATAAAGAACGGTTTAACTCCTGCTTGAGAAAGAGTTTCAATAACACCTATATTTTTATCCGAAACAGTTCCGTCGAAATTGCGACATTTTTTTACTATATAAGAAATATTATCCTGATCATCTTCCGAAGCATTTTTAAATGCCATAACCATTTTTACTGTATTTAAATCATAAGTTCCGTCAGAATCTTTACATGCTTCCAAAACTTTTCCGATATTTAAAGGGGCTTTTCTTTCTCTTAAAGTTTGAAAATCGAATTGATAATATGTAGGATTATCTGTGCTTTCAGAAGTTATTGAAGTTAAAGAGCTCTTTAATCGAGTCATTTCATCTTCAATCCAAGATAATTCTTCAGTTAAATTTTCTTCTTCCGCACTTTCTTTTAATTCAGCTAAAAGGTCAAGTTTTTTACTTATCAGGACAGGTGAATTTGCGAAATCGGATTTATCTGTTTTTTGTGTAAATTTTTCATATTCTTGTTTATATTTTTGATATTGACCGTTATCACTTTGAATTGAACTTATAAGACGGGAATTAGATGCACTTTTTTCCGATACTTTATTCATATTTAATCTCTTTTCTTGTTTGTTTGTTATCAAATTAAATAAACATAAATATTTATTATTTCTCTAAAATACTGATTTATTTACATTTATTAATATTAACATTTGTAACGTTTTTTTAGTTTTTAGTAAATATGATTTATTGAGTTAGCTTTAAAAAAATGTAAAGGCATGAAAAAAAGAAAAGGTATAAAATGTTTAATTCGGAAAAGAAAGTTACATTAGAGTGGGTTAAGAGTAATGAAGATAACAGATTTGAATCATATAACAGTCATGTAATATCAAATCCTATAAATAATACGGATAAATTGACTCAAATGGTAGAAACAATATTAAATAAAGAACTGCCCATGTTAATTGATAATTCTTTATTACATGATTTAGTACTATACGTAGTAGTACGCAAGCTAAAGACTGTACAAACGGTAGAAAATGTTTTATCATATATAAAGGAAAATAATTTAAAACAAGTCCACGATATTTCTTTTAAAAACGGAGAAGTTCGAATAAAATGTTCAACTTAAAACAATTCAAAATTGTAAAAGAATTAAAAAATATAAAGCCTGAGTTTAAATGGCTTCAATTTGTTAATAAAAAATCGGCAGAAAATTCAAAAGAAGAACTTCTCAGTTCTTTAATGGAAGAAAATAAATTCATTGAAGAAGATTTAAAAATTCGTGCAATGGTAGAAGAAATGCTTGTACAAGAATTTTCCGAATCCGTAAAAAGTTTAAAATCATACGATTTCCTTGTTGATTCTGTTGTAAATAAAATTAAAGAAAAACAATTAGGTGATGTTTCTTCCTTGGAAGAAATCGAATAAATAGTTATATATTCTCACCTTGTTCGGCAATGTTTAAATATTAAATTCTATACAAAATAATATTGGTTAATTTTGTATAGGAGAAATTTATGAAATATTTAATCAAGAAACCGGACACTTTTTTAAATACATTAAATGAAGATATAAACGCGATATTGCAAAAAAGTTTTGACAATCTTTTTCCCGAATATATATTTCATCAGGAATTAAAGGGAATGGCAATGCCTGTAGACGTAAAAGAATACGACAATAAATACTGCGTAAAAGTAGAACTTCCGGGGATTGATAAAGAGAATATAAACGTAGATATTAATAAATCATACATAAAAATAGAAGCAAATAAAGAAATAGAAAAACAAGAAGAAGATAAAACGCACAAATATCATAAGTCAGAATTCAGATACGGAAATTACTCAAGGACACTATATTTTCCTTATGAAATTGATATAGAAAAATCAACGGCAGACTTAAAAAAAGGGATATTGGAAATTAATTTGCCAAAACTATATGAAGAAAATAAAGAAACAAAAAAACTGGAAATAAACGATTAAAATGACAATAATAATAGGGATAAAACTCCCTGATAAAATATATAATGCAGTTGAATTGCAGAAAATACTGACAAAATTCAACTGCATAATAAGAATGCGAATAGGAATAAATAATTCAACCATATTTTGTTCCGATAAAGGAATAATTCTTTTGCAAGTAGAAAACAGTGACAGTGCAATAAACTTAGAAAAAGAATTATTGGAAATAAACGGGATAGAATTGCAAAGAATGATATTTTAGGTGATAAAATGGCAGAAAAAGTAGTAATAATAGGGGGAGGTGCAGCAGGCCCGAAAACTGCAGCAAAATTAAGAAGAGAAAACCCTGATATCAAAATTGATTTATATACCCAAGAAGATATAATATCATATTCCGCATGCGGACTTCCTTATTACATTGAAAACATAATTCAGAATGCTGAAACTCTTATAATGAGGACACCTGAAGATTTTCAAAAGCAGAATATAGACATTCATTTAAAACAACAATGTCTAAAAGTAAATACAGATGAGAAAACAGTACTTTTACAAGACTTAATTTCCGGAAATAAATATGAAGTAAATTACAGCATTCTTGTAATAGCAACAGGAGCCTCTCCGGTTATTCCAAATATATCAAATATAAATTTAAAGAATATATTTACACTACGCACAATACAAGACGGAATAAATATAAAACAAAAGATGCTGGAGTCAAAAAAAGCGGTATTATTAGGCGGAGGCTATATATCTATTGAACTTTTAGAAGCTTTAGCACACAACGGATTACAAGTAACTTTAATCGAAAAAAATTCTCAAATACTAAAAATGTTTGATGAAGACTTTTCACAAATGGTAACTGATTACATAATAGGAAGGACTCCGGGGCAGATAAGTATTCTTACAAATGAAGAAGTAGTTGCTTTTGTAGGAAATAAAAAAAATGAAGTTACAAAAGTAATAACAGTTTCAGGTAAAGAAATAGAAACCGACTTAGTCATATTAGGAACAGGAGTAAGGCCTAACACTGATTTTCTGGCGGGAAGCGATATAAAGCTCGGTATCAATAACAGCATAAAAGTAGATAAAACATTAAAGACCTCAAAACAAGGAGTATATGCTGTTGGTGACTGTACCGACAATTATAATTTGGTAACAAACAGATATACCTGGGTGCCAATGGGTTCAACGGCAAACAAAGAAGGCCGATGTGCAGCGATAAATATAGCAGGCGGAAGTTGTTTCTTTGACGGAATATTAAATTCCACAATAACAAAATTTTTTGATTTAACAATATCAATAATCGGAATAAGTTATAGAGAAGCTCAAGAACTTGGGTTTCAACCCGAATATGCCATTGTAACCAAGCGAGATAAAGCGGGATACATGCCAAATAACGGCACTATGACATTAAAATTGATAGCGGATAGAAATACTCAAACAATTTTAGGTATACAAGGAATAGGAGAAGGCGACGTAAATCAGCGAATTAATACCGTAATACCGGCAATTTTAAGTAAAACGAAGCTGGAGTCGTTTATGAACTTGGATTTACCGTATTCACCTCCGTATTCTCCAGCTATCGATCCCGTATTAAATGCCGCACAAATTATTTATCATAAGATTAACGGTTAGCTGACATTTTTTCATTTGCAATCATTTGCAATAAAACTTCCTGAGCTTTTTTAAGCTGAACATCATCTTTATCTTTAATATTTTGTTCTGTAATTTTAACTTCAATATCCGGTGCAATACCTTTTTTATTTATATCTGTCCCGTTAGGAGTCAAATATTTTTGTACGGTAACATTAAGTCCTGCCGTATATGGTGCTAAGCTTTTAACTTCCTGAACCAAACCTTTACCGAATGTATTTTCACCGACTAAAATAGCTCTATGATTATCTTTCAAAGCACCTGACATAATTTCACTTGCGGAAGCACTTCCTCCGTTAATTAACACAACCAACGGCTGATTTGAAAAATATCTTTTTGTAGACTTAGTAGTATCTTTATAATTATCTCTATCTACGGTACTTACAATAATTTCATCATCCAGAAATAAATCGGATATAAAAATCGCGTTATTTAAAAGCCCGCCTGTATTAGCTCTAAGGTCAATAATAATACCTTCTTTATCTTTATAGTCAATTAACATGTTTTTAAATTCGTTACCCGCATTTTTACCCATAAAAGAACCGAGCCTTATATAACCGATTTTTTCATCCAGTTTAAATTTTTCAGGTAATTTATTCGATACCGATTTTATTTCAATTTCATCTCTTACAATTTTGTAAGTTTTATTGGGCTGATTTTTTCTTTTAATAACAAGTTCAACGGTAGTACCTTTTTCGCCTCTGATTTTATCTGCCGCTTTATCAATAGACATATCTTTTGTAGAAACTCCGTCGATAGAAAGTATTTCATCTTCCGCCAGCAAACCGGCTTTTTCTCCGGGAGTATCTTCAATAGGAGAAATAATCAATATTTTACCGTCTCTAAGCCCTATCTGAATACCAATACCGCATAAAGAACCTTTAATGGCATTTTTTTCTTCTTCAAATTCTTTTGGCGGAACAAATCTTGTATATTTATCGTTTAAACTTGCAATCATCGTATCAATGGCTACATATGCGTCCTCAGGAGTTTTAATTTTATCATCGTACTTATGTCTCCATTTTGACCAATCCTGTCCGTTAGTGGTTTGGTCAAGATATTTTGTATTAACAAGTTTCCAAACCATATCATAAAGAACGGCATCTGTTCCTGCAATAGCTGTAGTACTCTTGCAGCAAGTCAAACTCACAATTACTAATGCTAATGTTATTAATACGGTTTTTTTCAGAAATTTTCTCACAACTCTCTCCTTATCCAAACTAATTATAATATAAATTTTTATATTTGTTTATTACTCATTTGTAATTAAGACTGTGTATTTTAAATAAAGTTTCATTTTAATTCAGTAAAGTTAAGAAATAATCAATTTTTTATTAAAAAGAGTAATGAAAAAAAATAAATTATCGGTTAATTTATAAAAAAGGAGAAAATTATGCATTATTCAGATATAGAACTAAAAGGAATTGATAAAACAGGAGAAGAAAAAAATTATAAATTATCAGATTTTAAGGGGAATAATGTTATATTATATTTCTACCCGATGGATGATACCCCTGTTTGCACAAAAGAAGCACACGAATTTAATGAAGCATTAAA
>CANRMD010000050.1 GCA_947631645.1 Candidatus Gastranaerophilales bacterium | reverse complement strand
ACATCTTTTACGGTTAAACCGTCTAAAAACTCAGTCGTATACGGTCTTATCATTATCGAGGGAATAATAACTTTATTTAAACAATTACCTTTTAGCTGATTAATAAGGTCATTTGCGGTAATTAAGCCTGCAACATTAACATCTTTGCCCCAAAACTCGCTTTTTATCGGATGTACATCAAGATAAACGTTTTTTATTTTATTTAATTCTTCGGCGAATTTAAAAAAAGCACCCGAAGCACTGACAGAGCAGGCAATTGTATATTCTTTCTTTCCTTTTACGCTTTTAGGAGCTTTTTTTAAGCGTTTATTAAAGTCATCAATTAAACATCTTAAAGAGCCTACGCCGTCTTCAAGCTGATTAAAACCGTTATAATATTTCTTTTGGGGTATTTCAAGCCCTGCAATCAAGAAAAACTCATCTGATACGCTTGCGATATTCTTTTTAATTTCTTTATTAAACTTTTCAACAATTTCAATAGTTTCAAGTGCAATTTCTTTTGTAACTTGCTTTAATTTTTCCTTTCGATACTTTGTTATCCCGACAGGCACTATTGCTATTGAGTTTAAAATGGTTTTATACTTCCATAAATCATTCAAAGTTCTTTTTAATTCTTCTCCGTCATTGTATGAGGGGCATAAGACAATTTGAGTATTAACAGGGATATCGTTTTCTTTCAGAAAATCAAGCTCTTTTAAAAGGTTTGAGGCATTTTTGTTCCTGAGCATTTTTGCCCGCAAGTCAGGATTTGTTGTATGGACGGAAACATATAAAGGCCCTAAATGCTGAGAGGCAATACGTTCTTTATCTTTTTTTGTTAAATTAGTAAGTGTTACATATGTTCCTTGCAGATAAGATAGCCTGTAATCATCGTCTTTTATATATAAAGACTCTCTTAACCCATCGGGCTGTTGGTCGACAAAGCAGAATATACAATTATTTGCACAGTGTTTTATTTTATCAAATATAGCAGATTCAAAGATAAACCCTAAATCATCTTCAAAATCTTTCTCTATTTCAAAGCATTCAAGCTCACCTTTTGGGTTTTTAATTTCTATTTCCAATTCTTCTGACATTACGGCATATTGATAATCAATATAATCACGCAATTTTATGCCGTTGATACTGATTAATTCCGACCCCGCCTTGATTTTGAGTTCTTCTGCTATAGAACCCTTTTCTACCGCGGAAATTTTAGCCGACATATTTTGCCTTTAAATTCTTTATAAATTCTCTTAATAATTTCATTTCTTCAAGTGTTTGATTTAAGAGCATTCTTTGAAAATCGTCGAGGTCTAAAAATTCGTTATTCAACTTTTCTTTTGTTTGAACTTCAAACACATCAATCTTTTTTAGAACATCATTTATAAAAATTTTTTTATCTGCTGCATTTAAAAGCGACATTGTGCCGAAACGTGCCTGCAATTGTGTATGGAATAAAGACGGGTTATCGCTTGCGGCATTAAAGAACATTTCTCTAAAAACCTCCAAGCCTTTTTTTGTAATTGAATAATAGCAGAATTTTTTTCCGCCGTCAGAAATTTTTTCATAAACACTCACGGCATTTTCTTTTAATAATCTTTTTAACGCCGGGTGGATTGTTCCTATACTCGGAACGGTGAAAGTTCCGAATAACTCTATAATTTCTTTTCGGATGCCATATAAGGTAGTTTCTCTTTTACTTAATATGTATAAAATCAAAATCTCTATCATACTTTTTTTATACCATAAAATGTATTTTTAGGCTAATTCTTAAAAAATACTTGTTATTAGTACATATTTGTGACAAAATTTAACTGTAGGCAATTTATCATGACGGATTACAATTTAGTATATACACTTGACGGTAAAGTATACATTAATTTAACAAACAGTTGTACTAATGACTGCATATTTTGTATTCGTTCAATTAAAGATGATGTTGCAGGGGCTAATTTGTTTTTGAACTCTGAAAAAGTAAGCTCTGACGATGTCATTAAACAATTAGAAGCAATAAAAGATAAGCTTTCAAGTGAAATTATATTTTGCGGATACGGTGAACCGATGTTAAAACTTGATGTTTTAAAACAAGTAGCAAAATATATAAAAGAAAAATATCCAAACACTAAATTACGCGTGAACACTAACGGACACGCTAATTTTGTATATAAAAGAAATGTTCTGCCCGAGCTAAAAGGCTTAATAGATGAATTTTCGGTAAGTTTAAACGGTGAAAACGAACAAGAATATAATGAACTTTCAAAGCCGAATTTTGAAAACGCATACGAAGAAGTTAAAAAATTTATAAAAGCTTGCACCGATGCTGATATTAACGTTACTGCAACGGTTGTTGAAGGCTACAAAGGCAGACATCTGAATTTAAAAAATTGTGAAAAAATCGCAAATGATTTAGGTGCTAAATTCAGAGTGCGTGAATGGATTGAAAACGGTTACTAATAAAGGAAAGGACAAAATAAATGAACACTTTAGACAAAATTATGAAACCAAAGTCTATTGCAGTTATCGGGGCTTCAACAAAGCCTAAAACAATAGGTTCTGAGATTATGCAAAGACTAAGAGATTATAAATTTAACGGAAAAATCTATCCCGTTAACCCTAAAGGCGGTATTATAGAAGGTTTTCAAGCTTATACTTCTATAAATGAAGTCCCCGGGGAAGTTGATTTAGCACTTATCGTTGTTAATGCTAAATTTGTACTTGATACAATCGACCAATGCCACCAAAAAGGTATTAAAGGCTTATGTATAATTACTGCAGGCTTTAAAGAAACCGGTGCTGAAGGTGCCGAAATGGAAAAACAGCTCTTAGCTAAAGTTAAAGAATACGGCATGAGATGTGTTGGGCCTAACTGCTTAGGCGTTTTGAATACTCATCCTGATGTAATGATGGATGGTACATTTGCTGAATCTCTGCCAATCAGAGGCGATATCGGTTTTGTATCTCAATCGGGAGCTTTAGGCGGCGGTATCTTAAACATATTAAAAGACTTAAATCTTGGTTTTGCTCAGTTTGTATCTATCGGAAACCAAGCTGATATCAACGCTGAAACGATGCTTGAATACTGGGAAAACGATGACGACGTTAAACAAATACTTTTATATATGGAATCAATCCAAAACCCTCAAAACTTCAGAAAATTAGCAACAAGAATAACAAAGAAAAAACCGATTTTAGCATTAAAATCAGGCAGAAGTGCAGCAGGAGCATCAGCTGCATCATCTCATACAGGTTCTTTAGCGGGTGCAGATAAAGCTGCAGCAGCATTATTAAAACAATCAGGCGTTATAAGAGAATTTTCTTTAAAGAACTTATTTGCTAACGCAAAAGCATTCTCTAACTGCCCGATACCGAAAGGCAACAGAGTTGCAATAATTACAAACTCAGGCGGCCCCGGAATTATGGCAACGGATGCTATTTGTGAAGCAGGCATGCAAATGGCTCCTATCACTGATGAAACAAAAGCTAAATTAAGAAGCTTTTTGCCGTCTGCTGCTTCGGTTAAAAACCCGATTGATATGATTGCTTCAGCACCTATCGAACACTATATGCAGACATTAGAAACAGTTATTGCCGACGAAAATGTTGATATGATTATGGTAATTTACTTACCGTTCTTAGGTTTAAAAGATATAGATGTTGCTCACGCATTAATGGAAATTAAAGCAAAGAACCCGTCAAAACCTATACTGGGTGTATTTATGACAACAAACGACTTCTTTGAAAAGATTTCAAATATGGAAGTTAATATGCCGTTCTATATGTACGCTGAAGAAGCCGCAGAAGCTTTATGCAGATTAGATCAGCAAAGACAATGGATGGAAAAACCGATGGGTAAAATTCCTTGTTATGATGTAGACAGAGCAAAAGTTGAACAAATAATTAAAAAATCTATAGCAGAAGGTCGTGACCAATTAACAACTCTTGAAAGTATCGACGTACTTCAAGCATACGGCATAAGAGCTTGCAAATACGGCTTAGCTACTAACGTTGATGAAGTTGTAACCTTAGGTAACTCAATCGGCTATCCTGTTGTTATGAAAATGACTTCAAAAACAACATCTCACAAAACCGACGTTGGCGGTGTTGTTGTTAACATTAGAAGCGAAGAACAGTTAAGAAACGAATACAATGCACTTCTGAAACGTCTTGAAGAAAAAGGATTACTTGAAGGCTTAGAAGGTGTTATCATTCAAGAAATGGTAAAAGGTTCAAGAGAAATGGTCTGCGGTATTGCAACAGATCCTCAATACGGCCCGATGATGATGTTCGGCTTAGGCGGTGTATTTGTTGAAGTTATGAAAGATGTAACGTTCAGAATTGCTCCTTTAACCGATGAAGATGCTATGGATATGATTACATCAGTTAAAGCATACAAACTGTTGCAAGGTGCAAGAGGTACAACCCCTGCAAACATTAATCAAATTCAAGAAACTTTATTAAGACTGTCACAATTGGTTAATGACTTTAAATTCATTGATGAACTTGATATTAACCCGTTGTTAATATCCGAAAAAACAGGCGAAGGCATTGCGGTTGACGGCCGTATCAAAGTAAGAATGAAAGAAGCTCAAGAGGCTTTAAAAGATTGCTGTACTTGCGGATGCTGCCAATTATAAAAAGCATAAAAGTTTATGCAAAAAGAACCCTTAGAAATAAGGGTTCTTTTTATATCTCTATATTATTTTACAGCAAGTTCAATAGCTTTAATCATGCTTGATTCATTAGCGAGGTTGTTGCCTGCAATATCAAAAGCCGTACCGTGAGCGGGCGAGGTTCTGAGTACATTTAAACCGATAGTCGTATTAACACAATTTTCACGCTCTAAAAGTTTAATCGGAATTAATCCTTGGTCGTGGTACATTGCTATATAAGAATCATATTTGCAATTATCACTAAGACAAGTTGTAAATAAGCTGTCAGCGGGGAAAGGACCTTGTATATCTATCCCTTGAAGTTGTAACTGTTTAACAGCCGGTATAATTTCGTTTAGTTCTTCACTTCCGAACATACCGTTTTCACTTGCATGCGGGTTTAGTGCACAAATTCCGATTTTCGGGTTTTGTAAACCAAGCTGAATTTGAAGCGAGGTTACAAGTTTTTGTACTTTTTCAATAATAATATCTTTTTTTATATATTGAGCAACATCTTTTAGTGCAATATGCCGAGTTAAAAGGAGCACCGAGAATTTATCGCATATAAAGAGCATTTCCGCCTTTTGATTTTTTTGTGCAAGATATTGTTCAAGTATTTCGGTTTGCCCTGAATAATTATGCCCTGCTATTTTCATGGCATTTTTAGAAACGGGAGCCGTAACTATTGCATCTATTTCACTGTTTACGGCTAAATTACAGGCTTCAACTATTGCTCTAAAGGCAAATTCTCCCGAAGCTTCCGTTTCCTGACCCATTTTTATATCTTCTTGTTTAAAAGGTATTTCTATAAGTTTATATTCTTTTTCCAAAGATAAATCATAATTTTCTTTGTAATAATCAAAAATAATTTTACTGCCCACAATAGTAACTTTATCTTCGGGCAAATCCAAAAAGTTAAGAGCTTTAATAATAATTTCAGGCGAAATACTGTTAGGGTCGCCCAGAGTAATTGCAATTCGTTTCATTATTTATCCTGTTCAAAATATCTTATAATTTCAACTAAAGTGTTTTGAGTACCGAGGTTGCCCGATTTTGTAACTATATATTGACCTTTATGGTT
This sequence comes from Candidatus Gastranaerophilales bacterium, assembly GCA_947631645.1. Taxonomy (GTDB): domain Bacteria; phylum Cyanobacteriota; class Vampirovibrionia; order Gastranaerophilales; family Gastranaerophilaceae; genus Avigastranaerophilus. The sequence continues at coordinate 6,125 of CANRMD010000050.1, read as the reverse complement.
TACTCCTAAAGGAATAGCGGGGGCAACAGTATCAATAATCTGCAAATTTTTACTTCCGATAGCTCTTAAACATTTATATGAAGTTTCGCCGCCGACGGTTATTAAAATTGTTTCTTTTTGGCTTAATACTTCTCTTGTAACGGCTGCTAAATAGTCGCATATTTGAGATATAAACCCGTCGCGGGTTAATTCATGTTCTATAAGAAAAGACGTTAATTTTTCATTATTTTCGATTAATTCGGCAGAATGAATAATAACAGTATTTTCTTTAACTAAATTATTAATAATTCTTTGAGCTATATCTTCAAAATCGTTGGAAAATATATTTTCAGGTTTAATTGCAATGAAATAAGTATTTTCGATATCATCATTTTCTTGAAGTCTTTTTATTTGAGATGCGGTTAAATCTGTAGCACTACCGGATACAACAAGTTTAGGCAGTTTGGGTAATTGGGGCGGAGTATAAGTATTTTCATCGGCAAACGGGTGCCAAATTTTACTTAATGCTTGAGCAGCACCCGCAGAACCCGCGGGAAGTATTTTATAAGTACTTTTTGTTATTGCAAGAGCAATTTGTTCAACATCTGTAGTTGAAACGGCATCGGTTACAATAAGTTTTTTTCCGCTTGTAATCAATTCGTTTAATTTTGTAAGTATCGGGCCGGCACCTTTCATAACGGTATCAAGAGTTATCAAACCTACAAAACTTGCCATTTCGTGAGGTAATTGACTTTTGATAAGATTAACAATATTAGATTCAACAATCGGGCATGCGGGGTCTCTTGATACTTCAGTCCTTTGAAGCGGAACACCTTTTACCAGATGAAAACCGCCTATGGTTGTTCTGCCTTCATTTGGAAAAGCCGGACAAATAAGAGCACAATCATACTCTAAAGATTCAAGCAGAGTCATTATTTCTACGGCAATATTGCCTCTTAAAACGGAGTCTATTTTTTTATAAATATATTCAAACCCGTATTTTTTCAATATATTTTCGGATGCGTTTAAGACTTTTTCATGTGCTTTATCCGCACTAATGTTGCGAGATTCCGTAGACATTGCAAAAACCTCTGTTTTAAGATTTTCGTCAACCGATAAATCTTCACCAAAAGAAACTTGAGTCTTACATCCCGTTAAAAAGAACTGTAATGCGGTATCATTAGCACCCGTTAAGTCATCGGCAATAATACCTATATAATTAGAATTATTCATAAAAACCTGTTAATTATCACCTTTACTGCCGAGAAGTCTCATTGAATTAGCACGGATAACAAAACGTTCTTTTTGTTCTCCGTCAGCTCCCGTCCATTTATTTGAAACAAGGCGTCCGTCAATACAAACCTGACGGCCTTTTTTAACGTATTCACCCGCTATCTCGGCTGATTTATCCCATAATTCTATGTTAAACCAATCCGTTGTTTCAGCTTTTGTTTTATAGTCCCATCTTGAAACAGCAACGGAAAATGTTGTTTTAACTTTGCCCGATTCAAAATATTTAACCTCAGGGTCTTGCCCTGCTCTTCCTACTATTACTACTGAATTCATAATATAACCTTTTTTATCTACATGTGAATTATAAAGAAAAAATCTTTTTTTGGCAAAAAAACATATAAACAGTATTAAGAATTAATACTCTAATAAAGCTTTATAAAAATTATTGCATCTTCTTTTGTTCTTATTAAACCGTTCAGTTGTGCTTCTTGAAGTGCTTCTAAAATTTCACCCACCTTTGGTCCTTGCGGAATATTTAAAATTTCCATTATATCAACGCCGTCCAGTAATTTTTCTAAAGGCTTAATATCTTTTCGTTGTTCAAAATAGTTATTTAATAATTTTGTGAGGTTATTTATATTATTTTCAACCATTTCTTCGGTAACTTTTTCGCCCCGTGCGGATAGTCTGTCTGCCATTGCTAAAAGTATATTATCTATTACATAATCATCCATTTTTCTGTAATATTTTAGGAATGCTCTTTCGTTAACGTCAGGAGCACATACCAAACTTGACGGATATATATGATATTTTATAAGAGTTTTTATGTATTCGATTTGCTTTTTTGAAAATTTGAAATTTTTTAGTATAGGTTCAACAAGCTTAGAACCTATTTCATCGTGTTTAATGAACCTGTGTCGTCCCGTATCTTCTTCTATTGTCCAGCATGAGGGTTTGCCTATATCGTGAAGAAATGCTGCCAGTTTTAAAAATGCAATTCTTTTTACTCCGCCAAAGTCGTGTTTATCAAGATGGAGTTTTGTCTTTTCGTCGGCGTTTTCGTAAATTATTTGAAGCTGGTTAACGGTTTCTGTCAAATGATTAAATAAATCTAAATGATGGTGCGAGTTAGGCGGAATTTTTTTAACTTCTTTATAAATCGGGAATAATTGTTCCAAGAGTCCTGTTTCATCAAGTTTTTGCAAAGCGGAAACGGTATATTTTCCCTCAAACATTTTTAATAGTTCAACGCTGACTCTTTCTTTTGCCGGTTCATTTATGCGTGTATTTAATTTTTTTGCTAATGTTATTAAGTGTTCATCTGTATCAAAGCCCGTTGTTGCGTGGAAACGGAATATTCTTAACAATCTTAGCGGGTCATCTTCAAAGTTAGTATCATTTATTCCTTTTATTTTTTTATTTTTAATATCTTCTATACCGCCTGTTAAATCAATAAATTTTGAGCTGTTTAAGTGAAATGCTATTGCATTTATTGTTAAATCACGTCTTTTTATGTCTTTTTCAAAATCATTTTCAACAGGTGAGGTTATATCAAAATAATTAATTTTATCATTTAAAACGAGTCTGTATATTTTATTAATACCGTCAAGTTCAATAAAATGTGCATCAAGGTTTACGGCAAGATTTTTAGCAAATAATTCAATATCATTGGTACATATTATTAAATCTCTGTCACAGGTTGATTTTTCCAAAAAAACATCACGAACATATCCGCCAACTAAGTATGCTTGAACATCTTTCAAATAAGGTGTAATTTGTTTAAGTATTTCATCATCTAAAATTTTTTTTGTAAATTTATCCATAATTGACTCCGATAATTACGGTTGTAAGAGCTGCTGTTAGTGCGGTATCTGCTCTGTATATAAGATTGCCTAAAGTGATTAGAGGCAGATTATTTTTTGTAAAAAATTCAAACTCACGCTCTGAAAAACCGCCCTCAGGTCCTATTATAACAAGAATTTTCTTTGTTTTGTCAATTTTGTTATTTTTTATGTATGTTAAAAAATCTGATTGTGTTGAATGTTCGGCAAATACAATTACCTGTTCAAAATCTTTAATAACCTTATCGATGGTTGTACAATCAAAAACTTTTGGAATGTCGGCTCTTTCGCACTGTTTAACCGATTCAAACGCTATTTTTTGCCATTTTTCGATTTTATTTTTTATTATACTTTCTTTAACCGTACAATTATCCGTGTATAAAGGAATAATACCTTTTACTCCGAGTTCCGTCGCTTTTTGTATTGAACTTATTTGTGCATCAGAATTTAATACACTTTGTGCAATATAAAGCTGTATATTTAGCTTTCTGTTTGATTTATACTTTTTTTCTATATTACAAACAAAAAAATCTTTATTTATTTCACTTAATCTTGTTTCGTATTGTATTTCGTTTTCATCCAGAAACAGCAGCTTTTCGCCAATTTTTGTACGTAAAACTTTTATTATATGTTTATAAAGGTCATTATTATCAACCTTTATTGTTTTATTCGCAATATTTTCCGATTTTATTAAAAAATGAGGCATATATTAATTATAATGCTTTACATAATTTGTGTAAAATTATAAAATTTTAATATGAGTGAAATATCAACGGAATTAATAAAAGAGGCTGTTTATAACTTGTGTTTTGAGGCTAATACTTGCCTTGATGAAAAAGTTTATAAAAAAATTGCTGAAATCTATTGCAATGGTTGTGTTTCTGACAGGGAAAAATATGCTTCCATTATAGAAAATGCAAAAATTGCTTATGAAAAAAAGCTCCCCCTATGTCAAGATACAGGCATGGTAACGATTTTTCTTGAAATAGGGCAAGAGGTCAAGTTAAAAGGCGAATATATAGAAGATGCCGTTAATTCAGCTGTTGAAAAGTGTTATAAAGAAAATTTTTTCAGAAAATCTATAGTCAAAAATGCGGTATTTGACAGAACAAATACCGATACTAATACTCCTGTTGTTATTCACACAAAAATAATCAAAGGTGAAGATTTAAACTTAAAAGTGCTGATAAAAGGAGCGGGGTCTGAAAACAAAACAAAATTATCAATGATGCTTCCGACTTCGAGTGAAGAAGAAATAATTAAAACCTGTGCGGATATGATATTGTCATCCGGAGAAAGCTCTTGTCCTCCTTTATTTGTTGGTATAGGCATAGGCTCAAGTGCTGATAATGCTCTTGTTATGTCAAAAGAAGCTTTAATTGACGAAAATTTTACTTCCGAGGAAGTTATTTTATCGGATAAAATTAAGAATTATGTTAATTTAAAAGCTCCCGAAAAGTATTCTAAAAACTATGTGATTGATTTAAAAATAAAGACCTCGGCAGTGCATATAGCGTCTATGCCCGTTGCGGTTACGATAAATTGCCATTCTAAAAGGGTTTCACAATGTAAAATAACAAAAAGCGGAATAGAATATTTTCATAAACCCCCTGAATTTATAAAAACTGATGATGAGCAAACCCAAATAAAAGAAGTATTTTCCAATGATATTGAAACGATACGCAATTTGAAAAAGGGTGAAAAGGTATTGCTTTCAGGTGAAATGTATGTAGCTCGAGATATGGCACATAAAAGATTGATAGAATTGATTGAAAAGAATGAACCTTTGCCGATAGAGATAAAAGATAAAATAATCTTTTACGCGGGGCCTTGCCCTGCACCTGACGGTCAAATAATAGGTTCAATCGGCCCTACTACTGCGGGCAGAATGGATAAATATGCCGTTAAATTATATGAGATGGGACTTCTTGCCACAATCGGGAAAGGTGAACGCTCTGAAGCGGTTAAAAAAATTATGAAAGAAAAAAATGCTAAATATTTTACTATGACAGGCGGAATAGCTGCTTTAATTTCACAAAAAATAAAAAAATGTGAAATTATAGCGTTTAAAGATTTGCAAACCGAGGCAATATATAAAATATCAGTAAAAAAAATCCAACTTTTAACGGAGATATAAAAAACTAAATAAATCTTTACATATTGTAAAAAATGATATAATAAAAGACATAAAAAAAGTTAGTCTGGCAGTATAGTTATTTTATATATTTTTTTTACTTGTAACTTAAATTAGTTGAGGATAAGAGTATGAAGAAAATTAAACCTGTAAATTCCCCCCCCCCGTGGCAAAAATCCGCGTATAAATGGTTCTGTTAATTTTGTTTTAAAAGTTTTAACCGCAGCATCAGTTATATCTTGTTTAACCCTGCCTCAATTTCAAGCAAATGCTGAAGATTTTAATATCCCTTTTAAATATTATGATGATCCAAAAGCAATACCCAGTGAGGGTGAATCATTTTATGAAGAATATAAAATAGTAGAAGAGATAAGACAATATCTTGCTTATGATAAAAAATACAAATTTGTTGCTCCTATGGCATCAGCTGCAGGTAAAGAGTTTTATCCTAAGGAACATAAATTTTATGAAGGAAGTTTCTTTTCTGTCGAATATTCAAGAAGAGATACAGGTAGTAAATATGTAATACCGACTGATGATTTGATTTTTGATAATGTTTTATCAGAACATGGAGGAGAGCACTATGTTGTAATCGGAACAGATGGTACTAACTCTTTAAACAAAGAAAGTGATGTAAAAGCAAAAGATGGTGATAAGAATTTTAACCATTTTTGGATAAAGAATAATTCAAGAACCACTTCAAGAGAGAATTCAGAAAATAATGCTAAAGTTATGGAAGGTGTTGCACTGCATATAAATAAAAACTATGAAGGTGGTGCAATTACAAATGCTATTTTTGAAAATAATAAAGGTATATTAACCATAACCCAAGATGAATATGAAAAGGGTTTTACAGGCGGTAACGTCAGAGGTGCCGCAATGTTTATTGAAAATGCTAAAGATAAGGCAGCTATTTCAAAGATAGAAGCTGATTTTAT
>CANRMD010000049.1 GCA_947631645.1 Candidatus Gastranaerophilales bacterium | reverse complement strand
TTGAATGGTATGATAAATTAAATGAAAAGAACCTCTTATAAAGAGGTTCTTTTTTATTATCATATATAATTAAGCTTGAGTTTTGTTATTTTCTTTCGGTGCACGAATTTTATCCGCAGCCTTAACTGCAAGATGAATACCTGCTGATGCTGCAACAGCCATAAGTGCATAACTTGCGAAACCTAATAAATTGGTTTTATTGATTTTCTTAACAAGATTAGGATCAAGCATTTGTTTCGCCAGCTTAGCTCCTCTTAAAGATGCTAATCCTTCTTCTGCAACCATGGGTAAAAAGCTTAATAAAGTTAAACCGGCTGCGTGTTTTTTAACAAAGCCTCCTGCTTTGTTTAATTTGCTTTGTTCTCCGTTTTCATTTGTTTTATCTGTATGTATCAATGATATAAGTGCAATTGGTATAGCTAATAATTTTAAATTTCGACAATTTTGTAATAATTTAGTAAATTTATTTAAATTGTAGTTCATCGCGTGTCCTGCTTCATGGAATACGCTTGCGGCTAATTCTTTACTGTCTCCTATGAATATTTTATTTGCACCATTTTCAAAAAAGGCATTTTTTCCGTCTTTTACCATATCTGTTAAAATATTTGCAGATATAGAAAATTTTTCTTTCGGAATAAATTTCATTTTTTTTGATAAGGAGTCTTTTACCATTTCTTCAATTTGTTTTGCATTTTCACTATTAACGGTTATTATATCGACACCGTTTTTAGCTAAGTTAGCTTTTGTTGTTATATTTTTAATTGCATCTTTTATTTGAGCATATTCTTCTTCGGAAAGACTTTTACCTATTTTTTGCATATTTGGTAGTAAAACGCCTTCAGAGACTAGACCCACTCCTTGTTTTGCAGCTCCATTAATTGCAAGACCGGCTACGACTGCTCCTATTTTTTTACCTGTTGAGGGCTGTTTATTTTTAATTGTTGTATTGTTGTAATTAATTTGTTCCATACCAAAACTCCTTTATTCTACCTTATTAATAGAAAGTTTTTTTATTAAATAAAATGACAAATCAATTTTAAATGTTAAAGACTTGTTACAAAAATTTTGAAAATAATTAATTGATTTTTTTGTTAGTAAATAAGATAATTTAATTATCTAAAATATGGAGGATGGTATCATTAAAATTAAGAATATAATAATTGGTGCAGTTGTATCTTTTTCATTGATTTCTTCTGCATTAGCAATGAATCCCGAAGCAAATCAATATTATCATAAGGCTTGTAAACTTGCCGATGAATCAAAATATTCTGAAGCTGTTGAAATGCTTAATCAAGCGATACAAATTTCACCTGATGATGCACTTTTATATACAAAGCTTGCGGGCATGTATTCTGAACTCGGACAATGGGGTAATTCTGTTGATGCTTATAAAAAAGCCCTTAAATACAGACCGAATGATGCATTTATTTATATAAGCTTAGGTAATATTTATGAGCAGACTCAAGATTATAAAAATGCATTTAATGCTTATAATCAGGCTATGAAAATATTTCCCGAGTATAAATATAACTACTTAAATCTTGCGAGCGTAAAAACTCATTTAAAAGAAGATGAAGAAGCAATAAAATATTATCAACTGTTTTTGGCTTCATACCCTGATGCTTTAGATGCGAGAGAAAATATGGCGTCTATATATTTAAGAATGGATAAGCCTCAAAATGCGGTTGATATTTATAATGATATTTATTTGAAAGACCCTAATTCATTTAAAGATTATTCAAGTTACGGTCTTGCCTTGTATCGAATATCAGATTTTGAGAATGCAGAAAAAATTCTTTTAAAGGCTGTTAAAAAAGATACTAATGATTATATAGCAAGAGCAAACTTAGCTTATGTATATATGGCGGAATCTAAAAATGATAAAGCAATTGCGGAATTTGCAAAAGTATTGGAATTACAGCCCGATTTATCTTCTATAAGATTTGATTATGCAAATCTGCTTGCTGATAATGAAAAATATGATGAAGCATTGATTCAATATTCTGAATATCTAAAAACCAATAAAGATAATCCTGTTGCTTATTTAAATTCAGGGATAATATATTCAAAAAAAGGTGATTATGATAATGCAATAAAAATATTGGAAGAGGGAAAAACGGCAGCTCCTAATGATGTTGAAATAAAAAAAGAATTGGCAAAATCATATCACTTGGCAAAAAGGTATGATGATGCAATAAGTGTTTATAACAACTTGTTGGAGACGGAACCTAACAATGTTGATTGGGCTTTAAATAAAGCTATAGCACTGCATGCATTAAAGAAATATCAAGAAGCTGTTGATATTTATAAACAGGTGCTTGCAAAAGATGCAAATAATAAAACAGCAAAAGAATATTTACTTAAAGCATATATTTCACAGGGTGAAGCATTCTGTAATGACGGTAATTACAGAAAAGCTGTCAATGCTTATGAGTCTGCATTGGCGTTAGATGGTGATAATCCGCTTTTATATATAAATATTGCAAATGCTTATGAAAAATTGGGCTCTAAATCAAAAGTAATTGAATACTATGAAAAAGCTATGGAAATAGCTCCCGAAAACCCTGAGGTATTATCTTCATATGCTAAAACTTTGACAAAATATGATAAAACAGATGATGCAAAAGTTGTTTATGAAAAAGCTATGGAAGTTAATGATACATCAAAAGAAGAGAAAACAGATTATTATTTGAATTTAGCGGATACGTATTATAAGTCAAATAATTATACAGAGGCTTTAGCTGAGTATTTGAAAGCTTATGCTCTTAATCCTGATGATGAATATTTAAACTTAAAAATCGGAAATACATACAAAGGGCTTGGAAATTTAGAGGCAGCTATTGAATATTACGGAAATTCGATAAAAATCAATCCTAAATGTTCTGATGCTTATTTTAACAGAGGTTTATGTCAGGCTGAAGATAATAATTTAACAGAGGCTAAAAAAGATTTTTCAAAGGTTATTGAACTTCAAAATGACTATGCCTATGCTTATTACGCTTTAGGTCTTGCTTATGAAAAAGAAAATAATGTTGAACAAGCTATAAAAAATTATGAAGCTTTTGTTTCTTATTCGCAAGATAAAAATTTAAGCCGTAATATTCAAAATAAAATTAATAATTTAAAGAAAAAATTATCTAAAGGGCAATAATGAAAAAAATAATTGTATTAATATTAATGCCTTTATTAATTTTTTGTTTTTCGTTTAAAAAAGAACAAAAACCATATATAGTTCTGTCGTCTGGTACAATAACGTCGCAATCTGCGAATTTGATAGAGCGGGCATTTATGGTGAAACAACGTATTAATTATGCTTTAATCTTTCCTGACGGTTTAAAATACTCGGGAGTAAGAATGCAGATTTCAAAGCAGGATGATAAAACATCAAACTGGGGGTTTTCTGTTATAAGTTCAAAAGATTTATACTTGGCAAAAGCTGATAAATATTATAAAGATTATATTTATATTCAAACTCCCGGACATTATATAATACAATTTTTCTATTTGAATAAAAAGAATTATCCGTTTGCACATAAAGAATTTTTGGTAAGGTAATGTTTAAGTATATAAAATTTTATATTCAAAAAATATTATCAGCGAAATATATTCGAAAAGGAAAGTGTAATCACTGCGGAAAGTGCTGCAGAAATATACTTTTATATGTAGAAGATGACCCTATTAAAACTAAAGAGCAATTTGAAAAAGTAAAAGAGTGGGAAAAACATTATAATAATTTCTATATTTCGGGTAAAAATGAATCTGGAGCCTTATTATTTACGTGCAAAGAAATTGATGAAAATAATAATTGTAAAGTATATTTTTTTAGGGGGTTAGGCTGCAGGCAATACCCGAAAGTCAATACAAAATTTTTGATAAACGGCGGTAAACCTCTTGACGGATGCGGATATTATTTTGAAACAGATAAGGAATTTAAATCTTTTCTGTAACTGATTTAATTGTATCAAGAGCTCTTTTTGCAAGTATTTCGTTTTTAAGTTTTTTATTTTTTCTTATTTTTTTATCAAGTTCAACAGGTGCAAGAATTCCCCAGTTTGAGTTAATCGGTTGAAAAGAGGTGTGTCCTTCAAAAGAAATATAATGAGTGAGAGCTCCTAAAACTGTTTCAGTAGGAAGTTCCAAAAGTTTTTCACCTAAAATATATTTTGAAGCATTAATCCCCGCAAAAAGACCTGATGCAATTGACTCTGTATAACCCTCCGTACCTGTGATTTGTCCGGCGAAGAAAATATCAGGGTTCTTTCTCATTTGAAGAGACGGTTTTAATAACTTTGGACTGTTTATAAAAGTATTTCGGTGCATAACACCGTATCTTACAATTGAAGCGTTTTCAAGCCCCGGGATTGAGTGGATTAATTCTTTTTGACTCCCCCATTTTAAGTTAGTCTGAAACCCAACAATATTATACAGGCTTGCTGTCATATTATCTTGTCTTAGTTGAACTACGGCATAATTTTCTTTTCCCGTTCTTTCATCAATCAACCCGACAGGTTTTAAAGGCCCGAACCTTAATGTATCAATCCCTCTTGATGCAATTACTTCAACAGGCAGACAAGATTCAAAGAATTTTGCATCTTTTTCAAAAGATTTTAGTTCAATTCTTGGTGCATTTATAAGAATATTATAGAAATTTTCGTATTCTTCTTTATTCATTGGACAGTTTATATAGTCTTTGCTCCCTTTATTGTAGCGGTTCATATAAAATGCTTTATCAAAATTTATAGAATCTTTTTCTACAATCGGAGCAATGGCATCGAAAAAGTGTAAATAATCTTCACCCAGTATTTTTTGTATATTATTGCTCAATTCATCAGAAGTTAACGGCCCTGATGCAATAATTACAGGTACGTTTTGGGGAATTTGTTTAACTTCTTCTCTTATAACCGTAATTAAAGGATTATTTAAAATGAGTTCCGTGACATTTTTGGAGAATAACTCTCTGTCAACAGCCAAAGCTCCTCCTGACGGAACTTTTGATTTCATAATAATCGGCATCAGCTCGGAACCTAAAATTTCCATTTCATGTTTTAATAATCCCGAAGCATTTGTTATATCGTAAGAACCAAGACTGTTAGAACATACAAATTCCGCAAAATATTCGGTTTTGTGTGCGGGTGTATTTTTATTCGGACGCATTTCGTAAAGGGTTACCTTTATGCCTCTTTTCGCCGCTTGAAGTGCAGCTTCACTTCCCGCTAATCCTGCTCCTATTATTACTAATTTTTTTTCTTCCATATTCTGATTATCTCATGAAATTATTATTTACATAAGTTACAATATTGTTGTAAAATAATTATTATGGGAATAGTAAATATAATATTATTTGATGATGATGAACTTACAAAGGCGATGGTAGAAAGTTATTTAAAGGAAGTGTCGTTTACTTTCGAGTTCATTCATTATAATTTATTCAGTGAAAATTTAATTCCGAACGATAACAGTTCTAAGATTATTTTTGTAAATGCAAATAATACAAATATAAATATATTAAACTCAATTTTAAAATTTTCCGGTAATAAAAAAAACAACTTTATAATAATCTCTACGGATAATTCAACGGATTTTCACGTTAAAGCATTAAGAACAGGTGCTAAAGATTTTCTTTTGAAACCCTTAATTAAAGCGGATTTTATATCATTAATAAACAAAATATACAATAATGAAATAACTAAAAAGGTGGGTGATAGTATGTCTGATATTTATACGGTTGTATCTCCTGAAAACGGCACAGGGAAAACATTTTTCCTCGTAAATATTGCAAAAGAAATTGCGGATATAAAAAAAGAAAAAGTATTAATTGTTGATTTTAATAATAATGTTAATGATATTTCCATAATGTTGGATATAAATTCAAAATATAATACTGCATTTGTGTTGAATTCGTTTACAAAAGAGAATGCAAGGTCTTTATTATCCAATATACAGCGTTATAAAGACTCTTCTTTATATATTATGGCAAACGGACTGTATTCAAATACTTTAAGTGTTGATAAGACAAAATTCGAATTGTTTTTAGAAGAAGCTAAAAAAATGTATAAATATATTTTTCTTGATTTAAATCCGCAATCAACTGGTTTAAACCGAATAATAACTAATAATGTTGATACAATCTTTTGTTTGTTAAATACAAGAAAAGAATTGGCGGAAAAAGCTCAAAAGAACTTTATTGCACTTAATGTATACGGGAAAGTTAAATTTATTATAAATAAATACAGAGAAAGAGATAAAGACAAAGTTAACGATATCGAGACAATATTGGAAAAACAAGTATATGCAAAAATTCCTCAAGCTGCAATGTCGGCTTCTATGTCTATGCAGAACGGTAAAACTCTTAAAGAGTTAAATCCCGATATGGATATTGTAAAATCTTATATGGAGTTGGCTAGAAGAATTGTTGGTTAAAGATATATATGAATATAAAAGACAGATTAAAAAGTACTAAAAATTCCGAAGAAAATATAGTTTTAAAAAAAGAAAACCCTAAGAAAACTAGTATTGCAGATATATTTGCCGACGGAAAATATGTTCAAACATTAGTTAGAAATTATATTAAAGACTATAAAAATATCATTTTTTTAAATAATTCTTCTTTTGACAGTTCTTTTATCTGCGAATATTTTAAATCTTTTACAATAAAAGGAGAAAAGGTTAAAATTACGAACTCTGTATCTTTAAAAGAGGTTCAAATTAATATTATTCCGGAGCCTACAGTTAAGGATATTGTTAAAATATTTGAAAATATTATTTTATCTGATAAATCATATATATTCGGTTTAAAAATTAAAACTTACGATAATATTTTAAGCAAATTAAGAGCTTTGATTAGTGTTAACTATCCAAATATGTCTCAAGACAGTATTGATGTATTAATAAATTCATCAGAGTGTGTGATTGTATATTTTTCTAAAAATGATGACGGGCTGTATATTATTTCTAAAATTGAAGAAATGCATAATATTGAGGGAGAAATAATATTAGAAAAAATATTTGATACAGATTCTGCATTTGTTTTGTCTTCTGATGAAAGTGTTTCCCAAGAAGATAATTCCGCAGAAAATATTGAAACGGTTCAAAATAGTGAAACTCCTCTGAGTCAGGAAGAAAATATAATTGGCGAAAAAGTTGAAATCGAAAACGAGTTAAAGGAAGAAAAACAAGTTATTACCGTTGACAATAAAAGAACAATTAAAGTTAATAAATATAAGTTATTAAGAGATAAAATCAAAAGAAAAAAAGAACAAGTATAAATCATACAAAAAGTATAGAACTACAATAGATATACGAATAAGTTTTCAGCTGACTTAAATGTTTAAAATATTTGTAAATATTGGATAATGGTTATGTCTTAATCTAAAGATCTAGATCAAAACATAAATCTTTTTGCATAGATAAATAAATCTTTTTGTAGATGAGTGCCCATGCTTATACATGTAATATGAATAATGTAAGCGATGTATTTACAGGGAGCGTAAGTGTGTATATGAGAAGAACAATGGAATTTAACAAAAAGATTAAGGTTATTTTGGCAGATGACAATTTTGATCATTTGCTCGGCATCAGAGAATTAATAAACCTTGAAACAAATTTTGAAGTAATGGCAACTGCAACGAATGCTAATATTGCCATTAATTTAGTAAAAAAATATCAGCCGGATATTGTATTAATGGATATAAATATGCCTGATAAAGACGGATTAACCGCGATAAGCGAAATAGAAAGATTGGGGTTGAATACTAAAATCATCGCATTAACGGGATATGATGATCCTGATTTAATTTTCAGGGCTATGAAGATAGGTGCTAAAGGCTATATTTTAAAAACTATGGCGTCAGCACAATTAATTTTTGCAATGGAAGAAGTTCTCCAAGGAAAAATTTACTTGCCTTCAGGCCTATCTTCAAGATTTTTTGAATATTTCCAAAAAACTTTCAAAGAAGAAACAAATGCGGCAGCAAACCAAGAAAATTTATTACAATATTTAACTCAAAGAGAAGAAGAAGTATTGGAATTGTTAACACAGGGCGTTACATATAAAGGTGTTGCACAACAACTCTTTATCAGTGAAACAACGGTAAAAACTCACGTAAATAATATATTCCAAAAGCTTCAGGTTAATGACAGAACTCAAGCTGTATTGTATGCAATTAATAACGGATTTTTAAATAGAAAAAAATTAAAAATTGCTATATAATCAGAATATGAAAAATAATTATAACACACTGCTTCAATATTTATATGAAAATTCTCAATATGAATGTACAAAAGAGACCGTTGATGGTCTCTTTCGTGCGATTTTAGAACCGCTTTTTAATAATCAAAAGTATGAATCTACGGTTTTGCTTCGATTAAAAGATTCTGATAAAAAGAAGACTCAGCTTCAACGTTTGGCATTTTCTAATGTTGAAATATTCAGTTTTAACAATATAGACAACCAAAAATCTGATATATGGGAATCTGTTGAATTTTTAATTGTATTAGGCTCAAGGTATTCGGCTGCTTTAATTTGGGATTACGAAAATGCCGAAAAAAAAGGTTATGCAAAACTGTGTCTTATATATAATTCAAAGCTTATTATTGACCTTGTAAAAAGAATAAGCGATAACTCAAACGTTGATTTTAAACAGTATCTTTCAGAACGTCGTCAAAATATATTGTTAAACCAATCTATAAATCAATTGGTTTCTTTTTTGAATGAAAAAAATGAAGAAGCTCTTTTTAATGAAAAAAATAATAATTCTAATGACGATATTCTTCAAACGGCAAATATTGTTGCACAAAAGGCTAAATTTATAGCTCACGAAATAAAAAATTCGCTTTCAGTTATTAATTTATATTCTAAAATAGCTCAAAAACGTTTGGAAAATGTAAAAGCTGATGATGAAATTTTATCATCATTAACTAATGCACTAAAGTGTATAACAAACGCTTCAGAGAATATATCATCGCAAATCGGAGATTTAAGGTGTTTATCAACCCCTTATATTGTTGAAGTTAATTTAAAAAAGCTTGTTGAAAATACTGTTAATATGTGTGAAAAAAAAGCACAAGATGCGGGTGTTGATATAAAAATCGCTGATTTTGACGAATTTATAATTCAAACGGATAAAACGAAATTTGAATGTACCTTAACGAATATAATTTATAATGCAATAGAAGCGTGCAATTCGGAATGTGAAATTCTAATCAATGTTATAAAAGAAGCCGATGCAATAAGAATATTGATTAAAAATAACGGTGAAATGATTTCTGATGAAATTAAAGATAAAATATTTGAAGAAAACTTTACCACAAAAGAAAAAGGTAACGGTTTAGGGCTTGGAATATGTAAAAAGCAGATGGCATTAATTGGTGCAAGTGTTAATTTAGTTGAGTCTACGAAAGATAAAACGGTTTTTGAAATAGTTTTACCTTTATAAAAATCATCGTATAATATTTTTATGGAAAACTTAACGGTAAAAAAATATAAACTTAAAAAAGTTGAAACACAAGTAATATATAAAATAAACTATGAAAATGAGCTGAACCTTTCTCAATTGGAAGCAGTAAAACAACAAGAGGGAGCTATATTAGTTATAGCAGGAGCAGGTTCAGGCAAAACAAAAACTCTGACATACAGAGTAGCAAGGCTTATTGAAGACGGGATTAATCCAAAAAACATTTTGCTTTTAACATTTACTAAAAAAGCTGCTCAAGAGATGCTTTCTCGTGCGGCTATTGTTCTTGATTCAAGATGTGAACAGGTTGCGGGCGGTACTTTCCACTCTTTTGCAAATGTTATTTTGAGAAAATATTCCTCTCTTTTAGAGCTTCAAAATAACTTTACAATAGCTGACAGACCTGACAGCGAGGATATTGTTAATCATATCCGCTCAAATATAATAGGAAAACAAGAAAAGCGTTTTCCCAAAAAAGGTACAATTTTAGATATCTATTCAAAATCGGTTAATAAAGATATTCCCTCATGCGAGGTAATTGCCTCAGAATATAAACAGTTTGAACATTGTACGGAAAAGATAAACGAAATTATACAAAAATATAATGAATATAAAAGAAAAAATTCAATTTTAGACTATGATGATTTGCTTTTATATTTAAGAAC
Organism: Candidatus Gastranaerophilales bacterium; assembly: GCA_947631645.1. Taxonomy (GTDB): domain Bacteria; phylum Cyanobacteriota; class Vampirovibrionia; order Gastranaerophilales; family Gastranaerophilaceae; genus Avigastranaerophilus. The sequence goes on along the minus strand of CANRMD010000049.1, from coordinate 2,257 downwards.
TCTGCTTGAATCTAATTTTCAAGTCAGAAAGACACTTTCTAATCAGTATAAATATATAATGGTAGATGAGTATCAGGATACAAATACAATTCAAGCTCAAATAATAAAGCTTTTAGCTTCAGAGCACAATAATATTATGGCTGTTGGAGATGATTCACAAAGTATTTATTCATTCAGGGGTGCTAATTTTAAAAATATTTTGGACTTTCCCTCAATTTTTGAAAATACAAAAATAATAAAACTTGAGCAAAACTACAGAAGTTCTCAAAATATACTTGCATTAGCAAACGAAATATTAAAAAAAGCAGTTGAAAAATACACAAAAACTCTTTTTTCAACTATACAAAACCCTGTAAAACCCGCTTTAATATCTGCAAGTGATATGAAAACGGAAGCTGAATTTATAGCCCAAAGAGTTTTGGAGTTATCAGAAGAAGAAAATATTCCTTTAAATGATATTTGTGTTTTGGCAAGAAGTGCGAGAATGACTTATAACTTAGAAATAGAGCTTGCAAAAAGAAATATTCCGTTTAAAAAATTTGGAGGAATGAAGTTTATCGAGGCTGCTCATATAAAAGATATTATTGCTCATTTAAGGGTTATTCTCAATCCGTCGGATATAATAAGCTATATGAGAATACTCTTGCTTCTTGACGGCATAGGTTCTCAGAGTGCAAATAAGTTATTGCCTGTTCTTGCTGACGGAAACATTGAAACAAAAAAACTTCCCGTTAAAAATCCAGATGCTGTTATACGGCTTACTCAGCTTATAAATAATAACCAAAAGGATATATTTAATCCTAAAAAAGTTGTTCAAAGCGTAATAAATTATTATGAACCTATATTAAAAGACAAGTATGATGATTATACAAAGCGAGAAAAGGACTTAGAACACTTTATTGCTTTGAGCGAAAAATATACGAGTTTAGAGGACTTTTTAAGCGACTTAGCACTTGAACCGCCTGATACATCGATAACTGATATAGAAGAGGGTGCAAATAAAGATGAATATTTAACTCTCTCTACAATCCACAGTGCAAAGGGTTTAGAGTGGAAAGCCGTATTTATAATCGGTGCTGTTGACGGCAGATTCCCGTCACTATACTCTTTTAATTCACCTGAAGAACTTGATGAAGAATTGAGGCTTATGTATGTAGCCGTTACAAGAGCAAAAACTCATCTTGCAATAACGTATCCTATTGATATGTTTGATTACTCCACAAATATGGTGCTGTCAAAACCCTCAAGATTTTTAGACGGAATAGGTCAGGATATACTGGAACGATGGATTATCGAATAGAATATTCAATTTTTTTAAACAAAGAATATTAAAATTTGTAAACATTAATTTTTATCAGATATGACTTAATTTTGGTCCAAAATCCTTTCAGAAAGAAGAAATTTTGGTGTAATTATTTTTATTAAAATTTTTTTATATTAATACAAGGACACAAAAAACTAGGTATATTTTATGAGCGTTAACTTTTATAGTACTAATTCACCGGAAATATTCAAAAAATTCAATTATAACCCGAATACAAATTCATACAATATTTTTAATAATGTAAATACAACAGGTCAATTATCAGCGGATACATTTGATTATTCAAAGAATGACGGTAAAATATCATTAAAAGACAAATTAAAAAACTTTGCAAAAGGTATAATAAGCCCGATAACAAATATGTTTAAATCACCTAAAAATTTTGCAATCGGAGCAGGAACAATAGCATTAGTTAGTGCACTAACGGTAGCTACAGGCGGAGCAATTGCACCATTTCTTGTTGCTGCAGGAGTTATCGGAGGCGGAATTCAAGTTGGAGTAAGTGCATATAAAGCACATATTGCAAAAACCGACGATGAAGCAAAACAGGCTTGGCAAGGGATTGGAGCAGGAACCGCTGCAGTTGTAGGTTCAGTAGCAGGTGCAAAAGCTGCCGCAAAAGGCGGAGGAATTCAAGGTGCTGAAAAAATGAATCCGTTACAAGCTACTTTAGAATGTATAAAAAATGCACCAAAAGCAATAAGTAAATCATTTAAAGCATTTACGAGCGGAGAATTTATAACCAATTTAGGACTAAAGAAACCTGCGGTAAAACAAGACGAAGTAAAGACAGACGCAAAAACGGAAGCTGAACCTAAAGCTGAAACAACAGCTGAGCCAAAAGCTGAAGTTAAACCAAAAACGGAAGCTGAACCTAAAGCTGAAACAACAGCTGAGCCAAAAGCTGAAGTTAAACCAAAAACGGAAGCTGAA
>CANRMD010000048.1 GCA_947631645.1 Candidatus Gastranaerophilales bacterium | reverse complement strand
CTTCACGATGCGGGAATAGGCACTTATATATTATTCCAAGAAACTTATAATAAAGAAAGTTATGAAAAACTTCATCCTACAGGGCCTAAACATAATTATGCTTACCACACTGAAGCCATGGATAGAGCTATGCAAGCCGGTATTGATGATGTCGGTTTAGGGGTTTTATTCGGCTTGGAAAACTATTTATATGAATTTACAGGGCTTTTAATGCACGCAGAACACTTAGAAGCTGTTTATGGTGTCGGGCCTCATACTATAAGTGTACCAAGAATTAGAAAAGCAGATGATATTGACCCTAATACCTTTTCTAATGCAATAGATGATGAAACATTTAAAAAACTTGTTGCCGTGATAAGAATAGCAGTACCATATACAGGCATGATAGTTTCAACAAGAGAAAACAAAGAATGCAGAAAGGCCGTTCTTGAACTTGGTATTTCACAAATATCAGGCGGTTCAAAAACCAGTGTAGGCGGTTATTACAAACCAGAAAAAGAAGATGAGGACTCAAGCCAGTTTGAAGTCAATGATAACAGAACTCTAGATGAAGTTGTAAATTGGCTTATGGAGCTTGATTATCTTCCGAGCTTTTGTACAGCCTGCTACGGTTCAGGCAGAACAGGCGACAGATTTATGAGCATCTGCAAAAGTCTTCAAATTCACAATTTCTGTCTGCCTAACGCAATAATGACTTTAAAAGAATACTTAATTGATTACGCTTCCGATAAAACTAAACAAACAGGCGAAAAACTTATTTTAAAAGAACTTGAAAAAATAAATGATGAAGAACGAAAACAACTTGTTATATCATACCTTAATAAAATAAATTCAGGTGAACGCAACTTTAAGTTTTAGTTTAACAATTGATTTTAAGAACATTTATTTATACAATAATTTTATAAATATGATTGGAGTATAAATGGACGAAAATAAAATAATCGTTACCATATCGGGTAAAGACGGGGTAGGAATAGTAGCGGAAATTGCATCGGTATTAGCAAAATATGAAGTTAACATTGAAGATATCCGCCAAACAATTATGCAAGGATGTTTTATGATGTTTTTACTGGCAGATATAAGTAAATCAAAATACTCTTTTAAAGAAATAAAAGACGCTTTGAGCTGCTCGGGCGAAAAACTCGGAATGGAAATTTGGGTTCAGAAAAAAGAAATTTTTGATAAAATGCACACTATTTAAGGAATTATAAATGACTTTTTTTAACGAAAAATCAATTATTGAGACAATAAATATGATAAAGGTTCATAACCTAGATATAAGAACCGTAACACTTGCCCTGAGCCTTAGAGATTGCTGCGGAGAAAACGTTAAAGAAGTAGGAGATAAAATTTATAATAAAATCACAAAATATGCTAAAAATCTTTATTCTTACGCATCTGAAATAGAAGAAGAATATTCAATACCCATAATAAACAAAAGAATAGCTGTAACTCCTATTTCTATAGTCGGAGAATCTTGTAAAGAATATGATTATGTATACTTGGCAAAAGTATTGGATGAAGCGGCAAAAGAAGTTAATGTAAACTTTATAGGCGGGTTTTCCGCACTTGTAGAAAAAGGCTGCACAAGAGGCGATAATGCATTAATAGAAAGTATCCCCCAGACTTTAAAACAAACAGAAAGAGTATGTTCTTCAATTAATTTGGCTTCTACTAAAGCCGGTATTAATATGGATGCCGTAAAAAAGATGGGCAAAATAATTAAAGAAACCGCAAACTTAACTGCCGATAAAGACGGAATAGGGGCGGCAAAACTAGTATGTTTTTGCAATGTTCCGGGGGATAACCCTTTTATGGCAGGAGCTTTCCACGGCTTTGGGGAGAGTGAATGTGCTTTAAATATCGGAGTATCAGGCCCCGGAGTAGTAAGAGCCGCAGTGGAAAATCTTCCAAAAGACGCTGATTTTGGTGAACTTGCAAATAAAATTAAACAAATAGCTTTTAAAATAACCTCAACAGGTGAACTCGTCGGCCGCAGAATGGCTGAAAAAATGAATATTCCCTTTGGAATAATAGACCTTTCACTTGCTCCGACCCCCGCTATCGGCGATTCGGTTGCAGGGATTTTTCAAGCAATGGGCTTAGAGCACGCAGGGGCCCACGGCACAACAGCCGCTCTTGCGATGCTTAACGATGCTGTTAAAAAAGGCGGTATTATGGCAAGTTCTTATGTAGGCGGTTTATCGGGTGCATTCATACCCGTTAGTGAAGATGCGGGAATGATTGAAGCTGCAAAACAAGGTGTACTTACTTTTGATAAACTTGAAGCTATGACTTGTGTATGTTCCGTCGGACTTGATATGATTGCAATACCCGGGGATACACCCGATACTACAATTTCTGCCGTTATTGCCGATGAAATGGCAATAGGTATGATTAATAAAAAAACTACTGCCGTTAGAATTATCCCCGTTCCTAACAAAAATGTCGGCGACTATGCCGTATACGGCGGACTTTTAGGTGAAGCTCCGATTATGAGTGTTAATAAGCTTTCATCTGAAACATTTATAAACAGAGGCGGAAGAATTCCGGCTCCTATTCACAGTCTTAATAACTAAGGAGATTTTATTTGTTTTACTTCGGTTTTGCAAAAGTCAGAAGATTTTTTTTATTCCATTCTTTGTATCAAAAAGGTATTACCAGAGAAAATTTAGGAGAATACCCAAAAGCCCTAAACCTTTTATTTCTTGCTTTATCACTAAATGCCAATTCATTAAAAACATATATTGCAATAACAAGAGTTAACCGAAAAAATAAAACTTTTCTTAACGCTATAGATTTTTGTACAAAAGCAATCAACAGATTTCCTAAAAAAGCTCAGCTTTATGCAATAAGAGCCGATATTTACAGACGGATTAAAGAATATAATAATGCCATTAATTCATACAATAAAGCAATAGAACTTGACTCATCAAACAGCGAATATTATACCCAAAGAGCTAAAATCAAATACCTTACAAACGATATTCAAGGGGCAATTAATGATATGAACGGGGCAATATTAAATAACAAAAAAGAAAGCAAATTATATGCCCAAAGAGGCTTTTATCAATTTGAAAAAAAGAATTACCAAAGTGCAAAAGAAGATTATTCACAAGCGATATCTTTATGCCCAAATAAAGCTCATTTACAATATATGAGAGATTGCTGCGAAAAACTTCTTACGGGAAATGACTTTGTTATTAAAGAAATATAAAAATGGAGAAGTAAATCTTGAAAATAGCATTTTTTTCACTAAGAAAATTTGATGAATTGGAGCTGTGTGAAAAATACGGGAAACAATATAATATTGATTTTACTTGGACTAACGAATATCCTTGCGAAAGCAACCTAAATATAGCAAAAGATTGTGATGCGGTTAGTATTGTTCCTTGCTGTTTTAATAATAAGTATATAGATATAGTTAACTCTATGGGAGTTAAGTATATTTTATGCAGAAGTATAGGTTATGACCATCTGCCGGTTGAATACTTAAAATCTAAGAACATGAAGTTTTCAACCGTAACTTATCCGCCCGAATGTGTTGCCAATTATGCAATTATGCTTATATTAATGTCAACAAGAAAAATGAACCAAATAATGATACGTTCGTACGCTCAAGACTACTCTTTAAGAGGCAAAATGGGCAAAGACATAAGCAATTGTACAATCGGAGTAATCGGCACAGGCAATATAGGCTCGACCGTTATAAAGCACTTGTCAGGTTTTGGCTGTAAAATATTAGCTTATAACCTTTTTGAAGTGGAAGAATTAAAAAAATATGCAACATATACCGATCTTGACACTTTATACAAAGAAAGTGACATTATAACTTTGCATGTAGCATCAAATACAGATACTTACCACATGATTAATGAAAATACCATTAATAAAATGAAAAACGGGGTAATTATAATCAATACAGCCAGAGGCACATTGATTGATTCAAAAGCTCTTATTAATAATATTCAATCAGGTAAAATTTCTGCTGCCGCTCTTGATGTTATAGAAGATGAAAACGGGCTTTATTACCATAACAGAACAAGTGAAGTAATAGATAACTATGAACTTTCTATGCTAAGAAGTTTTCCTAATGTTATTCTTACGCCTCATACCGCTTTTTATACCGATACAACCGTACAAAATATGATAGAAAAAACTTTTCAGTCGTTAAATTTCTTCATGAACAGTACAAAAAACCCATACGAAGTTGTTTAATATCTTATAGACAGTCTTTATAATTCGTAATAATTTTAACAATTTATACTTTAGTTCCGTTTTAATCTAAACGGAACAAAAAGTATGAATATAAATTTTTCAAAATCTATTCAAATTCCCAAAATTGTAAATAAATTCTGCACCAATCCGATAAATTTTAAAGGCGGCAGAGAACAAGACTGCCTTGAATTACAAAAATTAACCCCCGATGATGAAGCTCAATATCAAGAACAAAAAGCACAAACAGATGCGGAAATAAAAGATTATCAGGATGAATTAAAAAAAGACGAAGAAAAATTATCAACATATCAAGAAAAAAAAGATTTTTACGAAAGTATAATTAATCCGGATAAACCCTATTTTCAACAATTATGTGATTTAATTCAAACTCTGAAACCGTTTGAGGAACAGGAAGAAGAATACAAAGCCAAAAGACAAGAAGTTCACGATTGTATAACATATAAAGCATTTATGGATCCTAATTGGCGGGAAAATATTATCAGTGTATTAAAAAAGTACAGACCTGATTATCAAAATTCAAAAGACTCAAACGATACATCTAAAAAGTTTTTGACAGTTTTAGTTGAAGAAATACTACATAGTCTTGATAATGATTACAATAATCAAAGAAATGCCGAATTATCAAGATTTAAACAGAGTTGTACACAAATTTTAACTCCATATTTTACCGATAATGATAAACAAGATGATTCTTCTTCATTGATTGATTATGTAAGCTCAACTCTTTTTCAAACCAAAAATATTAATTCTTTAGAAAAAGAAATAGAAGATTGTACAGAAATAATCGATTATACCGAAAGAAGAATTTCATACAATAACGAAAAAATTAACAGAACAAAAGAAGACCTTTTAACATACAGAAAATACCTCATATCTAATCCTCAGATTGCTCCTTTTTATAAACCATACCAAGACAGCAATGAAATATATAAAGAATTACTTGATTTAGGAGGCTGTATTGATGCTTCGGATGTAATTGATAGTGATTTACAAAGTATTATATATACTTTAGAACAAATGGGGTTATTAAAAACATTAAGTCATTCGTGCTACTATGATAGACCTCCCAGAAGAATAGTTAATTTAGCCAAAAAAACCGGTACTCCGATTTCGCAATTATTTAAACCGCAAGGAAAGTCATTTACCTTAATTGATATAACGGATGAAACATCTAAACAAACAGTACAAACACTTATGTCGAAAAAAGGCAGATTAAGAACATATCAACAGGTACAAAAAGAATACAAGTTACCCGATAGTTATATGCAGAATGCATCTCTGCCTAAAGTAATATTTAAATCAACCAATCCAAACTATAATCAATACTTAAGTTTAATAGAGTTAAATGAAGATGCAATAAAAGCCCTGGAAGAACAAGTAACAAGATATCAAAGAACAAAACCCGTTCCTTTGGATAAATTTTATTGCTCAGAAGATACTCCACCGAAAGAAAGGTATATTCCCGCAACATTATTAAAGAAGTTAGGCTTTTTCTCCGCAAACGGGCTTATACAACTCGTAAAAAACAGGAAATTACAAGGTTATATCAAACAAATTGAAACAAATCAAGGTCCAAGAACTCAAGCATATATAGATTTGAGTGCCCCCGGAAATATACAAATATTAACAAAATTAAGAGATAAAAATAAAACCACTCTTTCTTTAAACGAATTTGCAAAAGCATCCGGCATCTCGCAAAAAAATCTTATGGAAAATATTAAAGACGGAACCGTCGATATTATTAAAGAAGTTATATTTGGTATGGATTTAAACCATATATATATTGATTTAAATATTGAAAAAAACCGTCAATTTTTATTTGAAAAAGAACTTGAGCAACATTTAAAAAGGGAACAAGAACAACAAGAAAGACAAGAAAAAGAATTAGAAAGAATAAATAACAAAGATTTAAGAGAAAAATATGCTTCTTTAAGAATGAAACTTGTATGGTATTTCTGCCCTAAAACAAAACAAATAGCATCTCAAATGGCCTCACAAGACGGTTATTTATGTAAACTGCTTAAAAAAGATACTAACGATGAAGAATTAACACAACGTGAAAAAATAAAAATTAATTCATACAGAAAAAATTTATGGCTTGCAGCAGGCACCGATGAATTAAAAGAAGGCTTTAAAAAAGCAGACGAAATTCTTGAAAGATTAAAAACCTCAGGTGTTGATTCCATTGAAGATGAAGGAATAAGAAATATTATCACAATGTATTTGTAAGTAAAATCACATAATTATTTTATGCATGTTATAAAAATTTAACTCTAAATCCGCCTTGATATTTTATGTTATTATTAACCTATAAAGTTTAATGGGTTATATTAATAATTAGATAAAAAGTTGTTTTATTTTAAAACCAGCTGAATTCTTTAGTAATTTGTAAATATTAAAGGAGCAAAAATGAAAAATGTAATTATCATGAACGGAAGCCCGAGAAAAAACCGGAATACTGCAAAAATGTGTGAAAGTTTTGCAAATGGTGTTAAAGAAGCAGGCGGAGAAGCTGAAATTATAAATTTATACGATATCGATTTTAAAGGCTGCAGAAGCTGTTTCGCTTGTAAATTAAAAGACGGCAAAAACTTTGGCAGATGTGCATATCCTGACGGGTTAATCCCAATATTGGAAAAAGTCTCAAAAGCTGACGGCATTGTCATTGCAAGCCCTATATACTGTTCTGATGTAACAGGGGTTACAAGATGTTTTATAGAACGTCTGACTTTTCCTTTCTTTGAATATAAAGAAGGATATCCATCCATTGCACCTAAAAAACTTAAAACAGCAATGATTTATACTATGAATGTATCTGAAACACTTTCTAATCAAATGTACCCAGATATGTTTGATAAAACCGAGTTTATGATATCAACAGTATTTGAAAAACCGGTTAGAATTTTTGCCTATGATACATATCAATTTAGCGACTATGACAAATACGTTGTAGAAACTTTTGATAAAAACAAAAAATTAAAACACAAAGAAGAACAATTCCCAATTGACCTTCAAAATGCATTTGAAGCAGGTAAAAATATGATTCAAAGCATTAACGGTTAAATTTTAAAAGCTGTATGTATTAATTTACGGACATATTTAATGTTTTATAAACTTTTCCCAAGTTCATAGGCTTGTTTTGGGTAATTTGTATTATTTACCGAGCCTTCCGTCCAAACTCCTGATGCAATAATCTGCCCAACATCTTGCCAGCCCAAATAATTTAAAAGCACTTCATAGTGGTTTTTAATAGGTTCCGCTTCTTTAGCCGAGGTATCAGCATAAGTTAAAATCAAAGCTGATTTTTTAGGAGTATGAATTTTTCCGTTAATTGAATAGAATCTGTCTATAACAGCTTTTAATTGAGCAGATATTCCAAAATAGTACATTGGTGTTGCAAATACTACCATATCTGAATCAACTATATTTTCTTTTATGAAATTAAAATCATCATTAAATACGCAATCGCCGTTCATCCCGCATTTATTGCAAGCTATGCAGGGATGAACATTTTTAAATGCACTGTCAAAACGAACAACATTGTGACCGTTTTCTTTTGCACCTTTTATAAAATTATCCGCTAAGATATTTGAGTTGCCGTTTTTTCTCGGACTTCCCGTTATTACCAATATTTTCATTTTTTTATTCTCCTCGCTTAATGAGGGCAGTACTGATTTTGAAAGCACTGCCCCGCTTGCTATAACACCTGCCACAATTGCAGTATTTTTTATAAAACTCCTTCTGTCCATTTTTTAAGTTCTTCTTTAGTAGGATGATTGTTAAATAACTTCCCTTCTTTTATTTGAGTTGAAGCAGAAACACTTTTTTTCAGGTTTTCTACCGTTGTGCCAAACCCGCTTCCGCCTGATGTAGCAAAAAGAATAATTTTTTTATTCGTAAAGTCGTGTGCTTCCAAAAATGTATTAACAACGGTCGGTGCTATATACCACCAGATAGGAAAACCTAAAAATATTGTGTCATAACTATCTGTTGAAAAGCCATCGTCCACTATTTCAGGACGTGAGTTATGGTCGTCCATCTCAACAGTGCTTCTTGAATTTTTATTAGTCCAATCTAAATCAGCATTCGTATAAGGAACTTTCGGCTTTATTTCATAAATATCCGCATTTATTGCAGCTGCCAAATTTTGAGCAACTTGTTTTGTAGTTCCCGTTGCACTAAAATATGCTACCAACACTTTTTTATCCATATTTGTATCCTCCTTTGCCATTGATTTACCGTTAAAAACATACACTGAAGCTATTATAATTAATCCTAAAATTATCAAAAATATATTTTTCATTTGTTTCTCCTTATTTCATTTCTTTTTCCCAATAGCGAATTATGTTTATATCTAAAATTTTAGACAAATTTTCAATTTTTTCAATATCATCTGAGGATAATTTTACGTTAATCGCTTTAATTATATCTTCAACCTGATATACTTTTGTAACACCTACTATTGGCAGAGTTCCTTTTGCTATTGCCCAAGCAATAGGTATTTGTGCAGTTTGGACATTATATTTATCAGCAATTTCTTTTAAAAGTGCGTTAAGTTTTTCAAGTTTGCTTAAAACAGGATTATATGTTTTTCCCCTATCCGAGTTTTCCGGGAACGGATGTTTTGTATCATATTTCCCTGATAGCACACCTTGCTCTAAAACCATATAAGCAAAAAATGTTATTCCGTTTTGTTTGCAATAATCAAGAATGCCTGAATTTTCGCTTGAACGATTTAAAATACTAAAGTGATTTTGAATGGCTGATATTTTTAATCCCTCACTTGCTAATATCTCTTGAGCTTCTTTTATTTCAGCCAAATTGTGATTAGATAGCCCTATTTTACCTATTTTTCCGCTTTTTGCTAATGGTATTAATTCTTTTACCCATTTTGGAGCATCAGTCGGATTATGAATCCAATAATAATCTATAAAATCTACTCCCAACAACTGGGCACTTTTTTCAAACATTGATGTTACAGGGTTTCCCTGAAACATTGATGCACATTGCGGAGTGAATTTAGCACTTATTTCAAATTTATCTCTTTCTACGGTTTTTAAAAAACTTCCTAATACTTTCTCGCTTGTTCCCATTCCGTAAACATAAGCACTATCCCATAAATTTAATCCGTTTTTCATTGCCGTATCAAAAATCGGTTTTAAATCAGCGGGCGAAAAATTGTTCCCGAATGTTCCATCATTTCCCCAAGCCCAAGCACCGAGTGCTATTTTATTCATATTCTATACTCCTTAATTTCTATATTGACACAATGTCAAAGTTAATATATCATTATATTGACATGATGTCTATAATAAAATAAAAAGAAGAAAAATTATCTAAGAATATACAAGGAATGGCAAGTGATATAAAATTAGTTTTTATATCACTTGCCATTCCTCACACTTATATATAAAATTACTGAGAAATTTAAATAACTGCTATAATTATTCGCCTACTTTTGCTTTTTTAAATTCTTCAGCAACAATTTTTGCACCATCTCTTGTTTCTTTTTTACCGATATTATACATTAAAGCAAAAGTTCCTACCACAGCTGCACCGATTGCACCAACTATTGCCGCATTTTTTGCAACTGCTTTAAAATTAATTTTTCCTACTTTAACATATTCTTCTATTTTTTTGAAAGCCTCATCTAATTTCTTATTTGCTAAATCAGCTGCTTCTTTTGTTCCTTTAAAAAATGGAGTATTAAAGGCCTTTTTGCTTTCTATTTGTCCTTTGATTTGAGTGAGAAATTCATCAGGCTTATTTAATATAGATTTTTGTATAACTGCATCTGCCACAGCACCTATACCAGTTCCTATCGTCCCGGCAATAGCTGCTGTTTTTGCTACATTAACTCTATTTTCCATACTTACACCTTTCTGTTTTACTATTTGTTTACATTAATAAACATTATACATTATAATTATTGTCATTCATTAAAAAATAATTTACAATATTTAACATTTTTAAATTTAATAAATAGATATAAATTGTTTTATATATTATTTATCTGACAGTTTTGTAAAATTATTGTATATTTTTTGCATTTTTAATCCAAACGTGGTTTTCGTCTTTGCTTTGAGGTTTGTTTTGAGCCATTACCCCCGCAAGTGCGTGAGGAACGTAGAGTTCTTCCAAGTAATTTATTTCATCCTGCGTAAGTTCAAGTTCAATCGATTTTACGGCACCTTCTATATGAGATAGTTTTGTAGCCCCGACAACAGGCGAGGTTACTTTTGTTAAAAGCCACGACAATGACACTTCCGTCATTGAAACACCTCTTTTTAAGGCAATTTCTTCTACTCTTTCTATAATTTTGTTATCGGCTTCAGCCGTTTTATCATACTTAAATTTTGCATAAGAATCTTCCTCAAATCTTTTTGTTGTTTCACCTGTTTTTCTTGACAATCTGCCTGAAGCTAAGGCGCTATAAGGAGTCAGCGCAATATTTTCTTCTTTGCAGTATGGAATCATTTCTCTTTCTTCTTCCCTATGGATTAAATTATAATGCCCTTGAACTGATATAAATTCAGCAAGTCCGTTATTTTTTGCATAGTTATTCGCTTTAGCTAACTGCCACGCAAAGCAGTTTGAAATACCTATGTATCTGACTTTTCCCTGCTTTACAACTTCATTTAAACCCTGCATAATATCTTCTATCGGGGTATTATAATCCCACATGTGATAGATATATAAATCAACATAGTCCATACCTAAGTTTTGGAGGCTTTTATTTAAGTAGTTTTCAATATGTTTTTGCCCTGATACATTGTTTGCAATCTCTTCAGGAGTTCTTGGGGTAAATTTTGTAGCTATTATATAATCTTCCCTTTTTACAAAATCTCGTAAGGCTCTACCTACATATTGCTCGCTTGTTCCGCCCTGATAAACTACAGCTGTATCAAAAAAATTAATACCCTTATCAAGCCCGGCTTTTATAATTTCTCTTGAAGTATTTTCATCAACAGTCCAAGAGTGCTGACCGTTTGAATTATCGCCAAACCCCATACAGCCCATACATATTCTTGATACTTTTAAATCTGACTTTCCTAAATTTGTGTATTTCATTTTTACCTCTTATTTTAAAAGCAGTTTTATAGAGTTATAAGTTATTTCATAAATACTATGATGAATGAACCCGACATCTGCCATTTTCATTGCTTCTTTTTGTTTATCGCTTACGGTTGTATATGGGTAAATTCCGTATATAAAAGGAAACATAGCATAAATAAATTCTGTTCTGTCACCATCATTCATATCAGGGCAAAATTTTTCAAGCAATTTATTTAATGTTTTCATAGAATTTCCGAATGCTGTTTTAAACTCCGACAGTATTTCAAGACGGCTGTTTTCTTCCATATCAAAATGGTTCATCATAAGCTTTAACATATCTTTTCTTTTTTCTAAAGAGTGAGCTATGATTTTTGCTAATTCGTCTTTTGATAAAGTTTTATTATTTTTAATAATATTTTCTAAATCGCTTATCCAAGCCTCATATTGCCTTTTATTGAGCATTAGAAAAATTTCTTCTTTTGTTTCAAAATAGTTATAAATCGAGGTTCTTTTAAACGTTGTAAGCTCTGCTATATCGTTTAAAGTAATATCTTTAAAATTTTTTGTTTGATAAAGTTCTTCCGCTGCGTTTAAAATTTCTTCTTTTCTTGAATTAATCAGTTCAATTGAGCTTTTTGGCATGATTTTTCCTTTTTAAAATCTATTGACATAAAATCAAATTAAATATACTATTATGTTGACATTGTGTCAATATAAATTTTTCAAGAGTAAAAATAACAAAATTAAATAAGGTAAAAAATGGAAGAAATAAGAATTGATGTAAGAAACCAAGCACCCGAAAGAATTGAAGAAGCAAGAAGAAGCTCTGATTTATGCTTCAGAATAAATCAAACAAATCCTACAACTCCTGAATGTAAAGAATTAATCGACGAACTTTTTAACCATACATTAGGAGAAAACACGGTTATTCATCCTCCGATTTTTACAATCTTAGCCGATAAAGTTAAAATCGGAAAAAATGTTGTTATATTAAACGGTTTTCAATGTATGTCGGCAGGCGGACTTACAATTGAAGATAATACTATGATTTCTTTAAACTGCACAATTGCGACAAATAACCATGATATGTATGAAAGGCATATTATTACTTGTAAACCCGTTCACATTAAGAAAAACGTTTGGATTGGGGTAAATGTTACGATACTCCCCGGTGTTACAATAGGAGAAAATGCAGTAGTAGGAGCCGGTGCGGTCGTAACAAAAGATGTCCCCGATAACGCTGTTGTTGTCGGAAACCCTGCAAGAGTGATAAAATATCTCGATAAAGAAAAATTTATAAAATAATTGTTTTACAAACGAATTATTGATATTTATAAATAACCTTGACAACGTCATAAAAATTGTAATAATAAATTAAAGGATTATATATGAAACAATATTTAATAAATAAA
>CANRMD010000047.1 GCA_947631645.1 Candidatus Gastranaerophilales bacterium | reverse complement strand
TTCAGCCGTGAAAAATTATCACCTGTTTTATCAATGTATAAAGCAAAGAATTTTGAAGAAGCGGCAGAAATGGCATACGAACTTGTTTCAAAAGGCGGGGCAGGTCATACTTCGGTTATTTATACAGATGACCGTCATAAAGAAAGAATTGACCAATATGCCGAAAAAATGCCAACATGCAGAGTTTTGGTTAACTCTCCATCTTCTCAAGGTGGTATCGGCGACTTATATAACTTTAAATTAGAACCGTCTTTAACACTCGGCTGCGGTTCTTGGGGCGGCAATGCCGTTTCGGGTAACGTTGGTGTCGAAAACTTACTTAACTACAAAACCGTCGCTGAAAGGAGAGAAAATATGTTGTGGTTTAAGGTTCCTGCTAAAATTTACTTCAAAAGAGGTGCTACCGATTTAGCATTAAGAGAACTCGCAGGCAAAAAACGGGCATTTATTGTTACGGATAGATTTTTATTTAACTCGGGTGCCGTTGATACTATTACTAAAGTTCTTGATGAAATCGGCATTGAACATGAAGTATTCTTTGATGTAAAACCTGATCCGACATTATCTACAATTAATCAGGCAATATCTATTTTAAGACCTTTTGAACCTGATGTTATTATTGCATTAGGCGGAGGTTCTCCTATGGATGCCGCTAAGATATTATGGTTAATGTATGAACAGCCTGAAACTAATTTCTCTGATATCTCCATGAGATTTATGGATATCAGAAAGAGAATTTGCTCAATACCGGAGCTTGGCAAAAAAGCTACAATGGTTGCAATTCCTACAACATCAGGTACGGGCAGTGAAGTTACTCCTTTTGCTATTATTACGGATGATGAAACACACGTAAAATATGCAATAGCTGATTACGCATTGACTCCTAATATGGCAATCGTAGACCCGAACTTTGTTGACGGAATGCCCAAAGGTTTAACATCAGCATCAGGTATTGATGCTTTGGTTCACGCACTTGAAGCTTATGTTTCAAATATGGCAACAAACTTTACTAATTCAAATGCTTTAGAAGCAACAAAATTGGTATTCAGATACTTAGAACGTTCATACAATGAAGGAGCTAATGATCCTATAGCAAGAGAAAAAATGCACTATGCCGCTACTATTGCAGGTATGGCATTTGCTAACTCGTTCTTAGGTGTTTGCCACTCTATGGCTCATAAATTAGGTGCAATGTATCATGTACCTCACGGTGTAGCTAATGCTTTATTAATCAGACAGGTTATTAAATATAATGCTTCGGATGCACCTAAAAAACAAGCTACATTCCCGCAATACAAGTTCCCATGTGCAAAAACCAGATATGGTCAAGTTGCTGATGAACTAGGTCTTGGCGGTAAAAATGATGATGAAAAGGTTGAACTCTTAATTAAAGCCGTTGATAACTTAATGAAAAAAATTAATCTTCCTAATTCTATCAAAGACTTTGGTGTTGATGAAAAGACATTTATGGCTAATTTGGATGAACTTGTTGAACTCGCATTTGATGATCAATGCACGGGTGCAAACCCTGTTTATCCGTTAATGTCTGACATTAAGAAAATCTACCTTGATGCTTATAAAGGTATTGTTTAATTATTTATAAAAGGGAGGGACAGTAATGTTCCTCTCTTTTTTTGAGGTATTTTCCGGTGAAAAAAATAATTACTGATAAAGTTATTAACAGATTAACTTTATATCATAGTATTTTGACTGATTATATAGAAAGAAATATTGAATATATATCAAGTCCGCAAATAGCTGATTTATTGCATATTGATAATACTCAGGTAAGAAAAGATATAGCACTTTTAAAATATAAAGGAAAGTGCAAAGTCGGATATAAGGTCGATGAGTTAAAAATCTTAATAGAAGAAACTTTAAAGTTTAAAACTATAAAAAATGCTTATATAGTAGGGGCGGGTAATCTTGCCATGGCACTTGCTAAGTATGATAATTTTGAAGCATACGGATTTTATATTTCTGCTTTGTTTGATAACAGTTACTTAAAAATCGGGACTATTATTAACGGTAAAAAAGTTTATGATATTGATAAATTACCTGAAATGGCCGAAAGACAAGATGTTAAAATTGTTATTTTGACGGTTCCGAGACAATTTGCTCAAGAAGTTACAGATTTTTTAGTTAAATCGGGTATTAAATACATATGGAATTTTACCCCCTGTGTTCTTGATGTTCCGAATAGTGTACAAGTTTGGAATGAAAATTTAATCGGAAATTTCCTTCAATTTACGGTTAATCATAATGTTTAATTAATAATTTTTAATCTAAATTTACATAAAAGGCAATTTTAATATACAAAAATTTTTTATAATAATAACTAACTAAAAACCGGGTTATTATGAACTATAATTTTGTAGATACAAATTTATGTGATTTTACAAGTGAAATACGTGCAATAATGGCAGGTAAGACACCGCAAAGAAGGTATGGCTATGCTGATCCTTCATTATCTCGCAGATTAAAACGAGATGTGTTAGAAAAAAAACAAAAAAATGTTGCATGTAAAGACGGGAAAGATGACGGTAAAATCTCATTTAAAGAAAAGTTGTCTAATTTTGGAAAGGGCATAATAGCTCCAATAAAAACGATGTTCTCATCGCCAAAAAATATTGCAATAACAGCATTATCAATTGCCGGTGGTGCTGCACTCATTGCATTAACCGGCGGAGCGGCTGCTCCTATAATGGCCGCAGCAGGTATTGTTGGCGGTGTTGTTCAAATAGGAAGAGGTATTTATAATCAAGCTACCGCTAAAACTGATGAACAAGCACAAAAAGCATGGCAGCAAATGGGATCAGGTACATTTACAACGGCTGCTTCTGCTATTTCAGCTAAAGCATCTTTAAAAGCTGCTAAAGTTGATACTAAAGGTATGTCTTTCTTTGGTGCTATTGCTAGATGCTTTAAAGATATTCCTAAAAATATTTCAAATTCATTTAAGAATGCTTCAACTAATATTGGTTCCATAGTGGGACGTATTAGGACGGCAGCTCAAACGATAAAACCCGATACTCAAAATGTTCCTACAAATCAACAGCCTAATAATAACGTTCCGTTATTGGAAGCAGGAGATAACAACATTCCCCATACAGATGCCGAATTGGTTGATAAACCTATAAGAACTTCTAATGGTGCTCAACCAGAACAGATGATAGATGTTTTAGATAACCAAGGTAATGTTATTTATTCAGAAGTACAACAAGGTCCAGAACCTGTAATTAATCAAAATAATCAATATGCATTACCTGCACCGAAAGAAAGATTAGCATTACCGGCTCCGGGTGAGTCAGTTTCTGACATTCAACCGCAAGTTCAAACTCCTGTGCAAGAAACTCCAATTTCAACTCCGGCTCCAAAACATTTTTCTATAAAAAGTTTTTTTAGGCGACTATTTAGAATATTTGGTTTTTAAAAAATTAGGTATAGTAAGGTAAATTAAAAAGGAACTATTTCCAGTTCCTTTTCTTTTATATTTAAACGCGTCTTTTACGTGCTGCTTCAGATTTACGTTTTTTCTTTATGCTTGGCTTTTCATATCTTTCGCGACGTTTAATTTCTGAAAGAATTCCGGCTTTTTGAATTTTTTTCTTAAATCTTTTTAAAGCACTTTCGATACTTTCGTTATCGCCAACTCGTACTTCAGGCATCTGTTGTCACCACCTTTATATTAATTAACTATAATTAGATACTAACAAGAACAAATTTTTATTTCAAGTACACATAAAAAAACCCTTTGATTTATTTCAAAGGGTTTTTTATATAAACTACATTACTAGTTAGGAATTGATAAGTCTTGAGTTAATTCTAACCAAACATAGTCGCCATCATTAGCTTTGTATGTTCTACCCGGTGTAGTTAAACCTGTTAATAAACCAATACCTGCACCAACCGGAGTACCGATTGCAACACCTTCACCATAGTGACGATGACCGTTATGTCTGAATGAGCCGGCACCAACACCAACACCGCCGCCTAAAACAGCACCACCAACAGTGTAGCCTACAGGTTTAGCCCATCTGTTTTCTGTCAATACACCGTTATGATTGATTACATCTGCACTAAACGGAACGCAAGCACCTGATGGAAGTGTCATTGTTTCAAATTCAACAGTAACTTTGTCGTTTTTATTCCACCATTTTTTAGGTTCTATGCTTGTAATTTTTGCTTGCATTGTTGTTGAAGCAGGAATTACTAGTGTACCTTCTTCAGTATAGATATCATGTTTTGCAGTAAATGTTACAGGGTCACCTACATTAGCATCTTTTGATGTAAAGTATGTATAGAAGTAACCTTTAATAATATTTTTAGCTAAAACAATTTTTCTTGTACTTGTAATTTGTACTTCATCTACTTCAGCTTTTTTAGTTTCATTTAAGTGTTCAGTAGAAAGAAGTGTTTCATCGCTCTTGTATTGTTCTTTAACAGCACCGATTTGTTGTTTTAATTTGTATAATAAAACAGCTGCTTCAGCTCTGTTTAAGTTTTTATTAGGTAATAATTCATTTGCATCAGGGTAATTTACATAAACACCTAAATCGATAGTTTTTGCATATTGATGTGTACCCCAAGAAGGAATTTCGTTTTTATCTGTAAATGAATTTAA
The DNA here is from genome assembly GCA_947631645.1 of Candidatus Gastranaerophilales bacterium. GTDB lineage: Bacteria > Cyanobacteriota > Vampirovibrionia > Gastranaerophilales > Gastranaerophilaceae > Avigastranaerophilus. Next base: position 8,092 of record CANRMD010000047.1, on the reverse strand, counting down.
AGATTTTAAATTGCCTTTGAAATCTTTTGTAATATGGCTAATTACAGAAGCTGCTTCTGTTTTAGTCATGATTCTGTCGGGTTTAAATGTACCGTCATTATAACCGTAAATTAAACCTAATTTAGAAGATAATAAAATATCTCCATAATCAGCTCTTGATGAAACAACATCAGAGAATGGATTATTTTCTGATAAAGAACCGGTTCTGTGACCTAAAGTTCTTAATAAAGCAGAGTTGAAATCTGATCTTGAAACATCTGATTCAGGTAAAAATGCTTTACCTTTTAACGGTAATATACCATCATTTACAACTGCCGTAATTTCAGTATTTGCCCAATAATCTGCAGGTACATCACTGTATACATCAGCATTTGCAGAATTATTGAAAGCTAGCATCATGAAGAAAACAGCAAACATAGCTAAAATCTTTTTCATTTTTTCTCTCCATTTGATTTAAACTATCACTAAACAACTCCGATTATATAATATAAAAATATATATTGCAATAATATTTAAAATTGTAGAATATTTTTTTGTTTATATTATAATCAAAAATATAAAAGGACTTGTAGCTCAGCTGGTAGAGCAGTTGACTCTTAATCAATTGGTCGGGGGTTCGAATCCCCCCAAGTTCATTTTTATTAATTGACAATTTAATATATTTAATTAAAAATAATTCTATGGGCATGTGGTGGAATGGTAGACACGCCAGTCTTAGGAACTGGTGCGTAAGCGTGGGAGTTCGAGTCTCTTCATGCCCACCATTAAAAAAGATAGGTTAATACCTATCTTTTTTTGTTCAAAAAAGAGACGAGGACTCCCACAGAGCAAAGCTCTGTATAGTTCGAACGCGAGTGAGCAGAGGCTGTAGTGACGTATGCGAGGAGCATTCGTCACGGAACGCCGTTTAATGCGAGCGAGCAAGACAGTCTCTTCATGCCCACCATTAAAAAAGATAGGTAAAACACCTATCTTTTTTGAGCAATATAAACTATCGAATTTTCAACAGTCAAAAATATTTTTACTGATATTAAATTTTATTTTTTAAATTCTTTTGTATGTCTGAATTTAGTTTATCTAAACTCTTTTTATCATCTGATTTTATACAGTATTTTGATGCTAAATCAGTATATTTAAGAGCTTCATGAGGGTTTCCTAAATTAAGAACTTTTTGTGATGTAAACATGTAGTAGTTAAAATAAAATTCACTATCTTGACCTTTTATTTTCGATTCTTTTATTGCTTTTGAAATTTTATCAAGATAAGTAGCTGCGTTGTCTTGTTGATTTGCGTAATAATATTTCTTTGCTTTTTCTAATGTTAATTTATATACTTTTATGTTATTTGGCCCATAAATTGTTTTTGCAATATTTATTGCTTTGTCCAGTTTTGACATGCAGGTTTTTATATCGCCTTTATTAAAGTATAAGTTCGCATAATCTTCATTTAAATCTATTGCATCTTTTGTATTAACTAATTGAAGATTTATTAAGATATTTTCAGCCGCTTTATAATAAGTTAAAGATTTATCAAATTCTCCAAATCTTGAGTATGCTTTTCCAATTAAGAAATTAATTTCATATTCTTTATAACTTGTAGCCGGCATATATTTGTCATATTCAGCTTTTGCCTTTAGAGCATAATCTAATCCGACTTTTTTATCTTTAAAATTTAACATGAAATCGGCATAATCTTTTAATGAATTAGCATAAACAACAGGTATTAAATCTTTATAATTACTTATTATATTATGGCTTTTATTTATATATTTTTCAGCTTTGTTTATATTCTTTATATCTTTATTAAGATTAAAAAAGTCGGAATATTCATCTTTATAAGCTAATTTTGTACTGTTTGCATTTAGCTTTTTAAATAATGCATACTTTTTATTTAAATATTCTTTTGCTTTATCAAAATCTTTTGCTTGTTTATAATATAAATAATAGTCATTATATATTTGATAATCTATATTTGTATCATTTAGTTCTCTTGCAAGATTTTCATTTTCTTGTGCTAATTTTAAAGCTTCATCTAAATATTTTAAATCTCTAAAATATCTGGCATAGGTAGAATTAATAATAATTTTATTTATTTTAGAATTATTATCATTGCCTTTTATAATACTGTTGGCTTTATTATAAAGATTCGGAATGACTGCGTAATTATTTTGGTCCAGATTATAACACATTATCATGTTGTAATAATTAATGTAGTTGTTTTCATTGCTGTTTTTATTTTTTAGCAATAAGTTATAAGAATTATTGAAATCCAATTGTGCATTTTTGAATTGTTTTAAAGCTGCTTTTGTTATACCTAATTGATCAGATACGAATACTTTGTCAAATTCATTCCATGATTCTATGTAGTTGCTAAATTCTTTTGTAGCAGCTAAAGCATCATATCCTTGATCATATTGATTATAGTATTGGGCTTTCATTCTGTAATACAGATTTTTTAAGTGATTTGAAGTCGGATTTGCTTTGACTGCTTTATGTAAGGCTTCTAAATGTTCTTGTTGAGCTGTCGGATTAAATAAATTTCCATATAATTCCGTTAATTTAAAATGTACATGACCGGCTTCCGGAGAATTAACTCCATGAAGTTCTTCGGCAGCCTTTAAAGCCTTATTTAATGACTTAAGGGCATCCTTATTCTCATTTAAATTCCTTTGAATTTCAGCAATTTGTTGATTTAATTCAATATAATTATCAGTGTAGTTTTCCTTTATATTAAGTTTTGCTAATTCATTCTGTTTTGTAGTAAGTATAGCTTTTTGCCCAATAGTAAAATCATTTGCTGCAAATGTAACATTAGAAACAAGTATGCAACATAAAGCACCTGCACATATTGCATATTTTAAAATGGTTTTGTTCTTTTTCATTTAATACTCTCCTAACTTAAAAACACTATTTATTAATATTTAATTAATTTCCACAATATTAAATTATCAAAACGCAAGAAAAAGTATTTGTAAATTTATTTATTTAATCTTTATTAATATTATTGTGTTTTTTCTTTGTTTAGTCAATATCAATATATAAAAAAGTATATAAAGATTTAATTTTTCTACATTAACAATAGTAGTTTTGTTGCCTAAAATATGATTTTAAACTATAATTTTTTTAGATTGAAGAATAGTATTATTAAATTAATATAGTTTAAGTGAGGTAAAGATGAACATTAGAAAGAAATTAGCAACGGTTTTCTTGAGTATGACCTTGTTGTTAACAGGTGTTTCTTCCGCATTAGCAAAAAGCTATACCGATATTCCAGATGATTATTGGGCAGCAGAAGAAATTGAAGATGTAGTTACAAAAAATATTGTCCCTATATATGGAGATAATACCTATAAACCGTTAGAGAGAGTTACCAGGGTTGACTGGACAGAATGGTTATTGAGAGCTTTAGGGTTGGCTCAGGCTCCTATTACGTCAGAGCCTAATTATTCGGATGTATTCCCGACAACCTATGGATATCCATCTATTGCAAGATCTGACCAATTCGGTTTAATTTATGGTTATACCGACGGTGAATTTAAACCTCAAAGATTTATTACTAAAACAGAAACAGCTTCTATTATGAGTCATATTACTAAAGATACTGAAGTTGATACATCTATTTTAAGTCAGTTCGCAGACTCTAATCAAATTCCTGATTGGGGTGTTTTCCCGTTCTCAAAAGCTATAAAATATGGTTTGTATATTAACTGGCCTTTAGAAACAGAATTAAACCCGAACAGAGAATTAAACAGAGCTGAAGCCGCTGTTCTACTTGCAAGATTAATGAGAGCTTTAGATAAAGTTGAAGATGCTTATAAAGCTGAAGAACCGCAGGAAGTAGTTCCGGAAGAACCTAAAGAATATATTTTAGCTACCGAACATTTGGATGATTTCGGCGGAAGAGCTGTTGTTGACAGAGTTCAAATTACTAATTTAAGAAGAATTATTTTGGCTAAAAACATTTTTAGAGTTTCTTTCTTAGAACCGTTTAATTCGACTCAACACAAAATCGGTGATGTTATTCCTTTCTACTTCAAAAAAGATGTTGTTACAAAAGAAGGTACTTTGTTAATACCTGCAAATACTAAATTGTATGCAACAATTGAAGAGTTAAGAGATAAAAAATGGGTTAACAAAAATACTGAAGTTTATTTACACTTTGATAAAATGGTATTCCCGAACGGACATGAATATCCGTTTATTGCAAGAGTACTTAATAACCAAGAAGGTGTTTTAAGTGAAAATAAATGGTTAAAACCATTAGAATATACTATTGCAGGTGCTGCAATCGGCGGTGCTGCAATCGGTCTTCCTGTTGGAGAAGCTAACCATCGTTCCGGTGACGGTATGGCAATCGGTTTCCCAACCGGTGCCGGTGTTGGTTTGTTAGCCGGTTTCTTAACCCCCGGTGTTAACTTCAAAGCACATGCTGATGAAGATGTTTTAGTTGAACTTAAAGTTGATTGCAGTTTATATAATGATTACACAAAACAATATACTTCTACAACAAGACATATTGTTGAACAGCAACCTCAACAACAAGAACAACAAGAACCGCAAGAACAAGAATAATAATTTTCTTATATTCTATAAAACCCCCGAAAATTATTCGGGGGTTTTATTGTAAATCGTTAACTTTACATTTATAATATCTTTATGGTTAATTCAGAATCTTATTTGAAAAATTTAACGGGTAAAGAAGAAAATCAAGCCCAAGCCGCTGCTGATTATTTAATTAACAGTGCAGATGTTGATTTATTTAAAAAACTTGTTGATAAATCTGATTTTTTATTTGATTTTGTTCGTAATAATATTGAAAAACGTATTAAAAAAGCTGTAAATACTAATAACTTTAAAAATATAGTTAAATTTTTTTCTTGTTATTCAAATTATTATGATGACTTATTTGCGGAAATATTAGCCGAACATGCCAATCAAGATTTAACAGATGAAATATTTGAACTTTTAGACAAAGGAAATATATCTCAAAAATCTTACGCGGCAAAATATTTTACGTATATTCCCGATACTGTTGCACTTGAACCGTTAAGTAAATATGCTTTTGATGAGAATGAAAATCTTGCTTATAATTCTGCTGAAGCTTTAGGTCAAATGCAAGATGATGTTTCTTTTGATATAGCTTTAAATTTATTAACATCAAAAGATGATTTTGAAAAATTGAAAGCGGTAAGATTTTTTGTTGCATATGGAAATAATTATCCTTTAAAGGAAATATTTATTGCAATGCAAGAATCTAAAATGCCCGAAAATATTGCGGGACAAATACCTTATATGGTCAGCATTATACAGTTATTGAATTCTGAATTTAAAAATGAAGCTCTGCTTACAATTGATAATATAATTCTTGGTTTAGGAGAAATATTGCCGCTTTCTGACATTTTTCAATTTGAACTTTTTGATGTTATTAATTATTTGGTTTCAAATAATGATAAAAATTCAGGTAAAATTGCTGAAATTTTGCTTAAAACTTTTTCTAAGTTTCAAATGTTTTGTGAAAATCAGGAGTATATTTTTGATGAAAATAAAGATACAAAACACGAAGTTAATTCAATATTAAGATTATTACAAAGTAAAGGAAATGATTTTTGGAATAAACAAAAACAATTGGTATTGACTGAATTAGATAGTAAGAATGATAATATTATATTATCCGTATTACCTGTTCTGGTTGAATATAAACAGGTAGAGGCAGTTCCTGAACTTAAGAAAATACTTCCTTCTGCAAGCAATGAAATTTTAATATGTGAAATTTTAGGTACATTAAAATCTTTAGATGCTCTTGACGGAATTGATTTAAACATATATTTAGAAAAAGTTCAAAATTCTAATATTAAAGCCGTTATAGAAAATATGAAAAATTAGCAAACAATTTTACTGAAATCAGCTATTTTAGCGAATTTAGATTTAACAAAATTAAGCAGATTAATTCTGTTTTGCTTAATTTTTTCATCTTTATCCATAACAAGAACCTTTTCAAAAAATTCTGAAATAAAAGGTGTTAAATTTGTAAGTTTTTCTTCCAATTGTATATAAGTTAAATTGTTTTCATCAATATTTTTAGTGCAAATCCAAAGCTCTTTTTCTTCTGAAGTATTAAATATATCGGGATTAACTTGCGAAAAATCTTTTTCATTTTTTATAATTCGTATTATTCTGTTAATACCTTCGTGGAATTGAGGATAATTGGCTTTTCTTATAATACCTGAAACAATATTTAATCTTGTAATAAAATCTTTTAAATCTGCTAAAACATCTTTATCACTAATACAAGATTCTAACACATCGTGCTTATATTTATCATTCAAAAAGACAATTAATCTTTGTTCAAAAAATTCTTTAATGTTATCAAAAAGTTTATTTTTATCTTCAATTTGAACAGGCATTAAATTGATAGCTTGTTTAATAAGTTCAGTAATATTAACATCCAAGTTATTGTTAATAACTGTTTTAAGTATACCTAAAGTGGCCCTTCTAACACCTAACGGGTCTTGAGACCCTGATATTTTTTTACCGTCAGCGAATACAGTAACAATAGTATCAATTTTATCGGCAATCCCTACGATTTGTCCTTCAATGCCTTGAGCGATATCCGAATCTGCATTTAGTGGGAAATAATGTTCCATAATACCTTTACAAACCTCTTCTATTTCTCCGCTTCTTTGAGCGTAATCTGCACCGATATAACCTTGAAGCTCTGTAAATTCAAATACAAGTTTTGTTACTAAATCAGTTTTGCATAATAATGCTGTTCTTTCAACCGAATCCATAGGAGCATTTAGATTTTTGGCAATATTTTTAGATAATGTACAAATTCTTTGAGTTTTATCATAAACGGAACCAAACCCTTTTTGGAATGTTACTCCTTTTAAATCATCAAGGTAAGCAATTAAAGGTTTTTGAGTGTCTTCTTCTACAAAGAATATGGCATCTTCCAGCCTTGCTTTTACTACTCTTTCGTTTCCGGCTTTTATATTATCGAAAAAGTCACCTGTGTAGTTGCTCATGGTAATAAATTTGTTAAGTAATTTCCCGTCTTTATATAGCGGAAAATATCTTTGATGAACAGCCATCACCGTTACTGCAACTTTTTCTGGTATTTGAAGATATTTTTCTTCAAAAGAACATATAACAGGTATCGGCCATTCGGTTATAAAAGTTACTTCATCAAGCAAATTTTTATCAATAACAATATCTGCACCTATTTCTTGGGCTTTTTCTGTTGCAAGTTTAACAATAGTGCCTTTTCGGATAACCGGATCTGCAATTACATTGGCTTTTTCTAATTTGGATAGATATTCATCAGGTGATTTAATTTCTACTTCCGTTTGAGAGAATCTGTGTCCTCTTGATATATTAGAGGCTTTAATATTTGCTATTTCAAATTCAACGATATCATCATTAAATAAAGAAACAATCCATCTTATCGGGCGTTGAAATTTAATATCTAAATCTGCCCATCTCATAAAATGGGTTCCTTTTAGTTTAAGTATAATTTCAGGAACGATTGTTTTTAAAACTTCTTTTGTATCAAGTCCTTTTTGTTCAACTTTTGCCCAAATATAGTTGTCTTCTTTATAAAGTTTATCTGATGAAATATTATTTTTATTAGCGAAACCCAAAGCAGCCTTTGTTAAATTTCCGTTTTCATCGTAGGCAATTGTGGCTATAGGTCCTTTTATTGTTTTGGTTACATCGTCTTGCTTATCTTGTATATTTTCTATAATAACCGCAAGTCGTCTTGGAGTTGCATATACTTTTATTTCATTATATTTAATTTTGTTTTCTTCTAAATATTTTGAAAATTCTGTTTTTAATTGTTCCATAGCAGATGGAATAAATTTATAAGCAAGTTCTTCGGTACCAATTTCTAAAAGATATTTATTCATAATCGCCTCGTAAAAATAATATATATAAAATTATATTGTAAAAAAAATATTAGTAAAATAATTATATAATAATGATGTTGCAATTTTTTTTTGCTTAGAATATAATAAGTTGCGTTGGGATCGTAGCTCAGTTTGGTTAGAGTGTCTGCCTGTCACGCAGAAGGTCGCGAGTTCGAGCCTCGTCGG
>CANRMD010000046.1 GCA_947631645.1 Candidatus Gastranaerophilales bacterium | reverse complement strand
GCCACTTCAGCCTCTGCTCACAAGCCGCTCGAACCTTTATAAAGCTTCGCTTTATGGGTTCTCTTCCCGCTTTATTACAATAATAACCAAAACTTTTAAATCGGAGAGGGCGGGATTCGAACCCGCGGTAGAGTCACCCCTACACAAATTTTCGAGATTTGCACCTTAAACCGCTCGGACACCTCTCCTTATCTCTATTCTATCTTATAATAATTTTATTTCAATTCGGTTTTTCACTTATATTTAATTCACTCATTATTTTTACAGCCTCATAAACTCTTGGTCCAGGCCGCATAATAATATCCAACTGCTCTTGATTTAAATATAAAATCTTTGTATCGGGAAACAATTTTTTTAAATTGCTTACATCAGACGGAAACGCCATTATTATTACATCAGGATTATTTTTCAATGCATATTCCATTGATATTTCAGGATATGAAAATTTAATATTTTCAGTAATTGATTTATGCCCCGATTTTTTTATTATATCCGTTATAAAACTGTCTTTACCTATTGTAATTTCAGGGTTAGTCTGTACCAAAAACAATATTCTTTTGGGGTTTGAAGTTTTATATTTTTCTATCTTATTTTTAATATCTTTTATTAATATTTCTGCATTATCTTGTCTTTGAGTTATTTCACCTATTTTCTCAACCGATTTATATATGTCATTGATATTAAAAAAATCAAAATAAATCGGTTTTGTTTTTGTCAAATACAATTCACCCAGTTTTGGTTTATTAGATTCCGTTGCGAATAAATAATCAGGCTTTAACTTAACAAGCACTTCTGCATTAACATAATAGGTATCACCTATAATCGGCTTTTGTCGGGCTTCTTTCGGATAATTACATACTGAAGACACACCTACAAGGTTATTTTGAGCATCAAGGGCATATACTATCTCAGTAAAAACAGGCGATAAGCTTGCCCAAGTAGATGCCATAGCACTATTAATACAAAAAATAATGATAAAAAAACTAATTAAGCACTTGAATATGTATATCTTCATTATCTTTTATCACCTTAAAATCTATTCCGAATATTTCTTTTAAATTTTCTGCCGTAAAGAATTTTTCTTTTTCATCTGATATAATTTTATGATTTTTAGTAAACCCCAAAAACCAATCCCCATAAGCTACACTCAGATTTATATCATGTAAAATAGCAACAATAGATATCCCTTTTTGAGTAAGTTTTTTAATAAACTCTAAAACTTTAATTCTGTTAACCAAGTCCATATTTGCAGTCGGCTCATCAAGTAAAATTAAATCGGCATCAGATACTATTCCCAATGCTATATTTGCTTTTTGAAGTTCGCCCGAACTTAAATTATCAATCAAAACATCTTTTTTATCACTTAATTCCATTAGTGAAATTGCATCATTTATTTTATTCTTTTCTTGTTTTGATAAAAACCACGTCCAGTTATTTTTATAAAAATAAGATTCAATATATTCCGTTAAAGTAATTCCTTGAGGATATTTAATTCTTTGAGGGAGATAAAATAACTCTTTAGCCTCGGAAATTATTTCACCTTTTTGCGGTTTAACAATTCCCGAAATAAGTTTTAACATCGTGGTTTTTCCCGCTCCGTTAGGCCCTGCAACAATCGTTAATTTACCTGTAGGTATTTCTAAATCGGCATTTTCAAATAAAGTAAGGTTTTCAACACTATAATACAAATCTCTTATCTTAATCACGGAACATATCTCCTTTTCTTGTAAGGAAATAAACAAAAACAGGAGCTCCTATAAAAGCAACAACAAGTCCTAACGGTATTTGTAAAGGGAATATAACCGTTCTTGCAATATAATCAGAAAATAAAATTAAACTGCTTCCCAATAATATATTTGAAACAAATAACCATCTATAATCTTGTCCAAAGAGCATTCTTGATATCTGAGGAGCTATAATACCTATAAAACCTAAAATTCCCGCGGAAAATACACTCAAAGAAGTTAAAAATGCCGCTGCTATTATAACTGCTACAGTATATAAATATTTTCTGCCTTTATTTGATTCTAATAGTTCTGAATCTAACCGCAAATAATTTAGTTTCGGTATAAATATTCCTGATAATATCAGTCCGATTATAAACATTAACAAGAGTATTTTGTCTGAAATAACTTCATTTGTCGTAATTCCGCCTGATAGAATTAACATCATGGTATATGATTTTAAAGGGTTAACAAGTATTATTAACGAGATTAAAGAACTGAAAAATATATTAACGGATAGCCCTATCAAAATTAATTTTGTAATTGAAAATCTGCTAAAACCCGCAAAAATAATAACCAATGCCGAAGAAATAAGAGCACCGAAAAATCCGAATAACGAATAATTTACGCTGTTAAATAAAAGTACCGAAAGTACGATACCAAGCCCCGCACCCGAGGAAATACCCGTTATATAAGGTTCTGCCAAGGGGTTTTTTGATACTGCCTGCATAAACATGCCCGCCAATGCTAAACACGAGCCGGCAACCAGTGCTTTAAACGCCCTTGGATATCTTAAAAGATTTAAAATTAAACTGTCAGGGTCATTACCGATATTAAATGCTTTTTTTAAAAGATTAAGCCCTAAATCTTTATACCCCGCATATATTGCCAAATATAAAGACAAAAGCATAATTATAAATAAAATAGTTATGATTATTAATTTTTTATTTTTAATCATAAGCTAACTATATCATAATTTTTCTTTTTCGGGTAAATTGTATTTAACAAAAATACCTGTTCTAAAGTTTATTCCCGGAGCATAATAAGATATGTTGTTTGCCGTTTTATACATTGAAATATCCTGATCAAGAAGGTTATATATCGAGCCTCTTAAATAAACATCCGCTCCTTTAAAGTTAAATAACTTAACATTCGCACCTACTCTTACATCAACGTAAGTATCGGTTCTGGGGTTCATTGATGTACTTGACATACTTCTTCCTGATGCTGACTCAACTGTAGCATACATATTAAACCTGTCGCACGGAGTCCAATAAATTGTGCTTTTTACTGAATTTCTCGGGCATCCGGGCAAATCATTATGAGTTATTAAATCTTCTGAGTCAGTATAAGTATAACTAACTATAGCTTTAATCCAAGTAGTAGGTTCAAAAGTAATTTTTCCTTCATACCCTTGAATCCTTGCCGAATCTATATTTTGATACTGCCCGATAGTAAAATCATCATTATACTGATAGCTTAAATAATCTTTATATTTATTATTGAAATAGCCGAAATCAAATGATAATTTTTCATCAAAGAAAGATTGAGTAACTCCTGCGTCCCAACCTGTCATCTTTTCCGCATCAAGATTTGGGTTTGCAACTGTTTTTAACCACCCGAAATCTGCCGTAGCAAATCTTTGATATAAAGTAGGATTATTTACACTCTGACCCCAAGAACCTCTAAACTTCGTCTTTGCCGTTTTTAGTTTAAATGTAGGTAACACTAATGCCGCGGATGCATTCGGGGTAACATAAGTTCCGAAATCAGAATTATTTATTAATCTTGCACCGCCCCTTAAGAACAATTTATCTTTTATATTTATTGAATCATGTAAAAATACATCATTTTGTATTGTATTGCCCGAATAATTTCCGTCTATAGATTGAATTGCACCGCCATATTGAGTTGATACATCATGCGACATCGCATCTATAAATTCCGTTTCAAAATTATAACCCAGAGATAATGTATTCCAATCTGCAAGCTTTACATTATGCTGGGACATTAAATTCAACCTTGTTGAAGCAATTTCTGATATTGATTCATAAACAGGGTCATTATTTATTCCGTCAGGTAAAATATAATTGTTTGCACTATTATGATATACTCCGAATTTCGCATTATAATTATATCTTTCATTCGGATTATGTTCAAAAGACACTATATCCATAATGTCATAGTTTGTAGAATAATTGTTAGGAGATTGATAAGTACCATACGTTACATTATCATATCCTATACCGATATCTTTTCTGGCACGGGCAAATCTAAATATATTTCTTAAGTCTGCTTTATTATCAAGCACTCTCATGCCTGTATTAGAAACCAAACTCAAGTTATTGTAATCATCATTACGAATTTTACCAAGGTCTGTTGTACGCATACCTCCATCAGTTTTAAACCACGTTAAACTTAAATAATAATCTTTTTTTTCATCTCCGCCCATAACGGCAAAACGTTCTTTAAATGTACCAAGGTTGCCCATCTCGGAGCCCATTTCCATAGAAAATGGGCCTCTGCCTCGTCTTGTCTGCATAGCTATTAAACCGCCCGACGCGTTTGTACCGCCAACGTTACCTATTACTCCTTTTATAACTTCTATTCTTTCAATATCATCAGCTAAAATAAATTGCGGTTCTATTCCGGCTGAAGTCATAGAGGGTCTGTCTGTACGAATACCATCTACTGTCATTCTGACACGGTCTGTACCTCTTAATCTTACTGTAGACGGTGAACCTAATGAACCGTTTGCATTCTGTACAAATAAACTCCCCTGTTGGGTTAATAATTCGGATAATGTCGGAGTACCCTGTCTTTCGATATCTTTTCTCGCAACAACATCTATGCTTGCCCCAACACTTGAAAGCGACTCAGCATAATTACTGTATGAATATATCTCTTTTTCTTTTACTTCACCAAACAATACCATTGGTTGTTGTTCTGTTGTTTCATTTTCAACGGTATTTTTTTCATCCGATAAATCAAGATTTATTTCTTCAATCGCTTCAGCATAATTTACGGCAGCAAACGCAGCCATAATTCCAACAAATAAAAAAAACTTCTTCATTAATTCCACCTTGTGCTCGCAAGTAATACATTATAAACAGGTATTCTGACTTACACAGCTACGGCATAGTCCCGTTTTATACGGAGTTTCCCTGCTTATGGTTTTAGTATATTTTCTTATTTTTTTATTGTCAAGAGTATTTATTATTGCACACTTCAAAATCCCTCGGCAATAGGTAAATTTGAAGGTTGTAAGGAAGATTATTTTATGAAAAATATAGAAAAATAAAAAGTTTATGCACTATTTTATATAATAGTAAATTTGATAAAGAACAACGCACATTTAGAATTATGCTTTGTAATTATGATTAACTTTATTGTGTATGCATTTTGGCAAGTAAACCAAGTTATCTATTCTGTTATTACCATTTTTGCAGATATGATGCAATTGTAATTTACAATCAGGATACCAATTTTCTATTTCTTTATATTCTTCTTCTAGCCATTTGGTTTCTTTCATAAAATTATACACTTTTTTTGTTTTTGTTAAAGTTTTATCTCTAAACTCGGAGTTATCTTCTTTAAATTTTTCAACATTTAAATACCAGTTCCAATCATTATTATCTTGCCATTGGGGAATAATTTTTCTATTTTTGCCTTCAATATCTTCTATTGCCATTCTTCCATAATTACTTGCCAAATAACGATGGGTTTTTCCTCTGATTTTCCCTAGTTCGTAAAATTCTTCATCCGAATCTTCTTTCGGCAACTTAAGGCACATTTCGTATTTCATACTTGTAAATTCTTTTGTAAGTTTTTCATCGTTTACACAGAAATTTAATAATTTTATTAAATCTTTTTCATTTTTTTCTTCTAAAAGCCTTTTAATTTCTTGTTTTGTTTCTTGTAAATTTTTTTCTTTTTTTTCCATATTATTACTTTCTTTTTTTATTAATTATAAAATAAAATCTCCCTAATCAAGTTAAATCGACAATGGGCATCCGAACCCTGTCTTATAATGGCTAAACCCTTAAAATAGAACTATTTCCGATATTTTATAAGCTAAAATATTGAAAAAAAGTTAGAAATGGGGCGGACAGTGGGATTGTCTTGAAATTTTTGCTTTAAACGGCATTTCGCATTTTGTCTTCGCGGCTTTTTTCGCTTCCACTTATTAAAATAGTTTTCTTGCACTACCCCTCGACAAAACTGCTTCAGCCTCTGCAAAAATTTCGCTCGAACCATATACAAGGCTTCGCCTTGCGGGGTTCTCTTCCCACAAAAAAAGAGTCTTTTGACTCTTATTATAATGGGGCGGACAGTGGGATTGTCTTGAAATTTTTGCTTTAAACGGCATTTCGCATTTTGTCTTCGCGGCTTTTTTCGCTTCCACTTATTAAAATAGTTTTCTTGCACTACCCCTCGACAAAACTGCTTCAGCCTCTGCAAAAATTTCGCTCGAACCATATACAAGGCTTCGCCTTGCGGGGTTCTCTTCCCACAAAAAAAGAGTCTTTTGACTCTTATTATAATGGGGCGGACAGTGGGATTCGAACCCACGTATATCGGAACCACAATCCGAGGCCTTAACCACTTGGCGATGCCCGCCATCTGTTAGCAATATAAAATAAACATAGCTTTTTTTCAACTGTTTTTATTATTTATTCATTTTTTTATTTTTTGGTTTGTGATTCTTTATATTCATCAAAATGTTTATTAAAATGGTCTTCTGTAATAGTATCCGTTGTTATACCTTTGCAATCATATGAAAATAAATCATCTAATTCACTGCAATCATTAACAGTCCAAGATTCAAAATCAAAACCTGATTTGTCCAATAAATCGCTTGCTTTATCTGTCATTTTTGAAGCTTTTACATCTAAAAATACTTCATTTTCGTTAGTTTTCAAACTTTCTAAAGTATCAATAGTTTTGGCATTCGGCGTTTTCTTTGTTAAATACCCCAATCTTGCATCAGGCATAAGATTTTTTATTTCTTGAAGATAATCGTCTTCAAAACTAATCCAAGTAATTTTATCTTCAAGTCCGGCTTCTTTTACCGCGTCCACAAGAATTTTAGCTTTTTTTTCATCAAAACCGCTACTTTCTTTTAATTCAACATAGACATTAAGGTTATTGTCTTTACTGCAATCCAGTAATTCCTGAAAAGTCGGAATTTTTGTTCCTTTATATTTTTTATCTTTCCAAGAACCAAAATCATATTGCAATAACTGTTTATATGTCATATTTGAACATTTTCTGGGGAAAAACAGTTTTTTTCCATTTGATTTTCTTGCAGTTCTGTTTATTGTTGAATCATGCAATAATACCGGGACTGAATCTTTTGTCCATTCTATATCACATTCTACCGTATTATAACCGTTTTTTGCTGCTGCTATAAATGCAGGAATTGTATTTTCAGGTGCAATTGAGCTATAGCCTCTATGAGCTATAACATTTATATCATCATCAGTATTATTTTTTTCTGCATCTTGATTAAAAGATATTGAAGTATCATCATCTCCTATTGTTTTAGGATGAATTTCAAACGGGCTTTGAATTGAATTATATATTTTAAAATTAAACGTATTTGATACTTGCATTATTATCTCTCTTAATACTATAAATATATAAAAAATTTTTTGAGATAAAAATTTACCGTTTTATAAGCTTTGTAAACTAAAGACGCCCTCTAAAGAGGGCGTCAATTTTAATATTTAATCAGATAATTATCAAGCTCATACTGAGTAACTGCAGTTCTATATCCTTCCCACTCTTTCAATTTTGACTGCATAAACTCTTTAAAAATATGTTCTCCGAGTGCCGATTTAACTATTGCACTTTTCTTCATAAGCATTAAAGCTTCATGCAAACTGCCGGGAAGTGTTTCAATTTTAGCACGTTTACGTTCTTTATCGTCCATTTTAAATATATTTTTATCAACATCTAACGGTGGTTGAGTTTTCTTTTGAACGCCGTCAAGAATTGATTCTAAGATAACAGCTAAAGCTAAGTACGGGTTGCAAGATGGGTCAGGAGAACGAAGTTCTACTCTTGTTGCATTACCTCTTTTTGCCGGAACTCTTATCAGTGCCGAACGGTTTGCAAGTGACCATGCCAGGTATACAGGTGCTTCATATCCGGGGACTATTCTTTTATAACTGTTTACAGTCGGGTTTGTTACGGCTGTAAAGCTTCTTACATGGTCTAACAATCCTCCGATTGCATATAATGCTGTTTCTGAAAGTTCATGTGCTCTTCTTGCATCATAGAATGTATTTTTACCGTTTTTAAATAAAGATAAATTACAATGCATGCCCGAACCGTTTATACCAAAAATGGGTTTTGGCATAAATGTTGCATGAACTCCGAATTTATTAGCTACAGCTTTTACCGCATATCTGAATGTCATAATGTTATCTGCAGTTGTCAGTGCATTTTCATATTTAAAGTCAATCTCATGCTGACCGTCGGCTACTTCGTGGTGGCTTGCCTCAACTTCAAAACCCATTGCAGTAATCGTTCTTACAATCTCTTTTCTTATATTTTCACCCATATCCTCAGGTGCCGCATCATAATAACCGGCTCTGTCGTGTGTTTCCATAATCGGGTGTCCGTCTGCATCTTTTTTGAAAATGAAAAACTCAGCTTCAGGCCCGACATTCATTTCAAAACCCATATCTTTTGCTTTTTTCATAATTCTTTTAAGATTTGCTCTGGGACAACCCTCGAACGGTGTTCCGTCAGGATTATGTATATCACAAATAACTCTTGCAACATTTGTTCCTGTTACTTTATCTTCTCTGAACGGAAGCAAGGTAAATGTTGATAAATCAGGATAAAAATACATATCAGATGTTTCAATATTTCTAAATCCTTTGATAGAAGAACCATCAAGCATCATTTCATTATTCAAAATTTTATCAATTTGCCCGACAGGAACCGACATATTTTTTACAGTTCCGTTAATGTCACAAAATTGAAGTTTAATAAATTCAACTTTTTTGTCTTTAATAACTTTTTTAATTTCTTCAGCCGTGTATTCTTTTTTTGCCGTCATGGTTTTAACCTTTCTTTTTCATAACCTTTATTGTTTTTTATTATAGTTATGCTCTTGCAATTTTGCAAGTAAAAAATTGATTTTTATCAAAATTGCATTAAAAAATTAACAAAAATGCAGTTTTTTTAATGCAAGTGCTCTTATTTTTAATGTAAATTTTCTTAAAACTTGTGTTTTTACAAAAAATGTAATTTTTTAATTTTCTAAAAACTTTGACTATTTTTTTTCATATCGGATAATAAAAATATGAACAAAATTGCAATTGCACAAATTAATACTATAGCCGGAAACATTAGTTCTAACAGTCAAAAAATTATTGACTGCATAAATAATGCCAAAAAAAATAATGTTGATTTAATAATTTTCCCCGAACTTGCTTTAATGGGATACCCTTTTGGTGATATATTTATAAGACATAAGTCAATAATAACAAAACAACTTAAAGCACTTGAAGAAATAACTTCCGACACAAAAGGTATTACAGCTCTTGTAGGTTTCGCTGAACCCACTTGTGACGCAAATAAAAAACCTTTTTATAACTCGGTGGCCGTTATGCAAAACGGTAAAATTATCAATATAGCAAGAAAAAGACTGCTTCCGAATTACTCTGAATTTAATGACTACAGATATTTTGAACCGTCAAAAGAACCGTCAAAAATATTTGAATTAAACGGCGAAAAATACGGTATTTTAGTCTGTGAAGACAGCTTTAACGATAAATCATTTTTTAAAAGTGATGCATTATACGGAGTTGACCCCGTTGAAGAATTAATGAAGCAAAAACCTGACACCCTCATTAACTGCTCCTGCTCACCATCAAGATGCGGTAAAGAATATATTAAACACTCGCTTTTTTCCTCTATAGCAAAAAAATATAGTGTAAATTATATCTACGTTAACCAATCGGGATACGCCGATAATCTTTCTTTTGACGGCACCTCAAGAATCTATGATAAATCAGGTGAGCTTATTTTCAGAGCAAAAACTTTTGAAGAAGATTTTGTTATAACTTCCGATTTAAAAGGTAAAATAAATACTTTGCCTGTCGGTATGGAAAAAGAAATAAATATTAATGAATTTACCCCCGAATATACAAATGATTTAGACAGAACCTATAAAAGCATTGTTTTCGGAATAAAAGAATATTTCAAAAAAAACGGTTTCAAAAAAGCGGTTTTAGGCTTATCAGGCGGGCTTGATTCTTCAATATGTGCGGTGCTGTTAGCCGATGCTCTCGGTAAAGACAATGTTTGGGGAATTTCTATGCCGAGCAGAATAACCTCAAAAGAATCTAAAGACGATGCTAAAATTTTAGCCGAAAACCTCGGGATTAATTTTCTTGAAATACCTTTGGCCGATGCTATAGACCCATTAAAAAATATGCTTAATTCGGCTTTTGAAATTATTAAAACCGATAAATACGAAAAATCCACTACCATAGAAAATCTTCAGGCACGTTTAAGAGCAACTCTTTTATGGAGTATATCAAACGAGCATAAACAAATGCTTCCGATAGCTACTAGCGATAAATCAGAAGCTTATATAGGATATGCTACCGTTAACGGGGATATGTCGGGAGGCTTTGCACCCATTGCAGATGTTACAAAAACTAAATTGTTTGCTCTTGGCAGATTTTTAAATGAAAATCGAGCACAAAAAAATGCAATTCCCCAAGCAATTTTAGAAAAACCACCGGGTGCAGAATTAAAAATTAACCCAAAAACAGGCAAAACAGTCTGTGCCGAAGAAGAAAATATGCCTTATGAATTCCTTGATGAAATTATCTGGTTTGTTGAAAATAAAGGCTTTGGCTTTGATGAATTATTAAATCATAAATTTTATTATGAAAAAAATAACACACTGTCAATTAAAGAAAAAACCGAATGGATAAATAAATTTTTCCGCAAATCACAATTTGCGGTATACAAATGGCATATACTTCCGCCATCTGTTGTTGTGGATATACATTCAATCAACTCCGTTGAATATCGGCAACCGATTATATCTCGTATTAATTAGATTTTAAACTTTTTTTACTTCTTCAGATTTTATTTCTTCAACATGCTGAAGTTTCAAAGCAACTTGTTTTCTGTTGCTCTGGTAACCGTACATGAAATAAATTATAATTCCAAGTACAAGCCACAGCGGGAATAACATAGCGGAAGTTTTAACTTCTCTTAAAGCTACAATCATTAACCCCGAGCAAAATACTACGCCGATTAAAGGGAACCATGGACAGCAAGGAACCGTAAAAGAACGTTTTCTATCAGGGTCTGTTTTTCTAAGAATTAATATACCGATACAAACTATAACGAACGATGAGAAAGTACCGAAAATGGCGAGTTCTGCAGCAACTTGCATATTAATAAATAATGAACCTATTAAAATCAATACGGTTGATAAAACAGTAATAACCCAAGGTGTATTAAATTTAGGGTGAACTTTTTTCATTATTGGAGGTAAAAAACCGTCACGAGCCATTGCGAATAAAATTCTGGTAGTTCCGTATTGAAGTACAAGAAGAACAGATGTTAAACCCGCCAATGCACCTATAGCAATAGCACCTGCAAACCAATCCTGACCTACAAAACTCATAGCCGCGGCTATAGGAGCTTTCAAATCAATCTGCCCCATAGGCATCATACCTGTTAAAACGATAGTAACAAGTCCGTATATAATTGAGCAGATAACAAGTGAACCTATTAATCCGATAGGTAAGTTTTTTTGCGGGTCTTTTGTTTCTTCAGCGGCTGTTGAAATAGCATCAAAACCTATATATGCATAAAATATTGCAAAAGCACCCATTAATATACCTTTTATACCAGAAGGAGCAAAAGGAGTCCAATTTTCAGGTCTTACGTAAAATGCTCCTACACCTATAAATAGTGCAATAACAGCAACTTTAACAAATACCATTATTTTAGCAAAGTTAGCCGATTCTTGTATACCTTTAAATAATACTCCCGCAATAACAAGTATTATAAACATAGCGGGCAGATTAACACAGATAGGAATACCCAAGAAATGAGGTATATGTGCATCAGGGTTCATGGCAACCGCCGTTTGGTAATCATTTATAAGCCATATCGGGGGATGTTTAATGCACTCGGGCAAGAACGGAAACCCCTCCAATAGTTTTATTAAATATCCTGTCCAGCTTGAGGCAACGGCAATAGTTCCGATTGCATATTCAAGCATCAAAACCCAGCCCATCATCCAAGCGGGAAATTCACCCATAGTTGCAAATGTATATATATACGCACTCCCCGATACGGGTATCATAGAAGCAAATTCCGCATAACATAAAGCCGGAAATATACACGCAATCGTTACAAGTATAATTGAAATAACTAAAGCGGGGCCGGCTCCTACGCGTTCTGCCGTACCTATTACCGCAGAACCTATCATTACAAATATGCCTGCACCGATTATTGCACTTATACCAAGTATTATCAGGTCAAAAGCGTTTAAACTCTTTCTCAAACCGCCTTTTGCAGATTGTTCCAAGAACTCATCAGGGTTCTTTTTTCTCAACAAATTTGCAACAAATTTACCCAATAAACTTTCTTTCGGACTTTGCATTCTTAATTTCCTTTACTAAACATTTAACGGCTGTTTTTTCAAAAGAGGGAACCCGAGTTCCTTTCTTTGTTCAACATAAAGTTGAGCAACCATCGCAGCCATTTTCCTAACTCTATTTATATAATTTATTCTTTCATCTCTGCTGATTACACCTCTTGCATCAAGCAAGTTAAATGTATGAGAACATTTTAAAACATAATCATACGCAGGAAGCACTATTTTTGCTTCTACACAAGACTCAACCTCAGCTTGAAACAAATCAAACATTTTAAATAATCTTTCGGCATTTGAATATTCAAAATTGTATTTTGACTGTTCTATTTCATTTTGCAGATATATTTCGCCGTATTTTAATTCTTTATTCCACATAACATCGTAAACGGAATCAACATTTTGCAGATACATAGCGATACGCTCTAAACCATATGTAATTTCAAGTGCAACAGGTCTTATCTCAAGCCCGCCTACTTGCTGAAAATATGTAAACTGAGTTATTTCCATACCGTCAAGCCAAACTTCCCAGCCGACACCTGCTGCACCTAATGTTGGTGATTCCCAGTTATCTTCAACAAATCTTACATCATGCTTTGATAAATCTATCCCCATAGCCTCTAAGCTCTTTAAATAAAGCTCTTGAGAGTTTTCGGGCGAAGGTTTAAGTATAACCTGATACTGAAAATAATGCCCTAATCTGTTAGGGTTTTCGCCGTATCTTGCGTCGGTGGGTCTTCTGCAAGGTTCTACCATTGCAGTATTCCAAGGTTCAGGGCCCAATGAACGCAAAAACGTTGCAGGGTTCATTGTGCTTGCACCCTTTTCTATATCATAAGGCTGTTGTATTATACAACCGTAATCACTCCAAAACTTCGATAAATTCAATATTAATTCTTGAAACGTTAAACCCACAATTAATAGTCCTCTTTTTTA
>CANRMD010000045.1 GCA_947631645.1 Candidatus Gastranaerophilales bacterium | reverse complement strand
TAATTTTCCGTTTTAACCTTTATTCCCGAATCTCTTAAAATCTTATGAACGGAATGCTTAGTATGAGCGTTTGTTGCATCATTTATAATTTTTATTTCCACACCTCTTTTATGAGCATTAATAAGTGCTTGGGCTATATCTTTATGGGTCAGAAAAAATATTGGGATATAAATATAATTTTTTGAATTATTAATTAACGGAATAATATTATTATTTATAATTTTTCCCCGGGGCGAAAATAAAGGTTGTATTTTTAGTTTTTGATTAATATTAACCGGAGTTGACTTTAATGCAGTTTTATCAGTGTGAAAATTTCCGTCAAACATTTGATTAAATTCTTTAGTATAAATATTTGCAATTTGTTTAGAAATAATTAATACGGAGTAATTTGCATTAAAACCGGTTAAATCTGTTCCTGTAATATTGCTGGAGCCTGTCCAAACTTTTTCATTATCAAATATGAAAAACTTGTTGTGCATAATTGCATTAGTGTTATTTTTATCATATATTTCATCGGTTTTAAAATTGGGAATAAGTTTTTGAAGTTTAATAGTATCGGGGTAGTAGTTAATATTTTTTTTATCATAATCACATACCCATCTGATTTTAACTCCTCTTTTATAAGCTTTAACAAGTGCATTTATTATTTCATCCTGATTATTTATTCCGTATACCGCAAAATCTATAGATTTTTCTGCGGAATTAATTTCATTTTTTAAGCTGATACAAGCATCGGTATTACATTTGTTATTAGGTTTAAAGATTGTATTTAGGTCTAAAAAGAATATTTTTATATTGTCAGAAGAAAATGTATTTTTAATTTTAATCTCAGATTTATTTTTGCCTTTAGTTGTTTGAACGTAACAATAACTGCAATTTGTAGCAGCTGCGGGGAGTTCTGATTTTTTTATAATTACAAAATTTTTACTCATTCTGCCTTTTTCGCAAGATAATTTGTGATATTTTTTGCTCTTAGTATTATAGATAACATAGTCGTCCAAGTTATAAGATTTAAGTTTTTTCAAAAAATTCTTTTTAGAAGTTTCACTATCATCAAAAAACAAATGAGAATTTAATAAAATATCGGAATATTTTTGATTATTTATATAAATTTCATCATCAATAACCTTAACGAATTTATCGGATAAAGTTTTAGATGCAAAATCTTTAGACATATAAGAAATAAAAAATAGCTCATTGTCAGATAAATCATTAAAAAGTGGTGATTTATAAAGATTTATGAATTTGTCAAGATAGTATACATTTTTAATAGTTACAGGTTTTTGTTCGTCGAAAATAAAGTTATTATTCAGGTCAATATATATTTCCACCGGTGAAATTACTTTAATCACCTTATAATACGTGTTAAATTGCGAATTGCAAAAAATAAAAAGAGCTAAAATAAAAGGTATGATAAGCAAAAAAATTTTTTTCATAGAACTTATTATAACCGAAATATAAATTAAAATTATAATCAGTATTTCCCTATTTGAGTGCTATGTTGCGTTAAAAGGATAATAAAAAATAAAAAAAGAGTGTTTAACAATGTTTTAATTATATATAAGATGCAATAATATAGGCATAGAGTGTTTTACAGGAAGATGTTAAATGTGTAATTCAAAAGAAAAAATCGGAGAAAAGATAAAGAAAGTAAGAATGCTTCGAGGAATAACCCAGCATGATTTGGCCGAAAAAGTAGGTTTAACCGAAAAACAAATTTCAAAAATAGAAACAGGTGTTCACTATCCTAAATTTCAAAACTTTATAAAGATATTGGAAGTTCTTGGTATAAGCATGCGTGATTTTGACGGAGATGCCTCTAATGAGACAAATGTTATAGTAAAGAACATAAATAAAATACTATTTAAAGCCAATACAGAAGAATTAAAACAATATTTAATTTTTATAAGACATTTGGAAAATATCTTTAAGAATAAATAATAAAAGGGTTTGACGCAGCGATTTATCTTTGTTATAAATATAGCAAGGACAAAAATTATGCAAAATGGAGAGGTGTCCGAGTGGTTTAAGGTGCAAACCTGGAACGTTTGTGCAGGGGCAACTCTGCCGGGGGTTCGAATCCCCCCTTCTCCGTTTTATTTTTTTATTAGAGTTGTTGGAACGGAGGGATGAGAACCCATAAAGCGAAGCTTTATATAGGTTCGAGCGAGTTGTGAGCAGAGGCTGAAGTGGCGTATGCGAAGAGCATTCGACACGAAACGCCGTTTAACGCGAACAACTCAAGACAATCCCCCTTCTCCGTTTTATAATAAAAAAAAAGAGGCATTTGCCTCTTTTTTTATTTTCTGTTTATAAATTAGTATATAATTGAGCTAATAAACTTGCATAATGTTCTTCATCTGAATCTTTATATGGATATGAGTCATGAATTGTTCTAAGTGCATTTATTGCAGTATTTAAATCGCCAAATTTTTCAATAAGAGCTGCACGTATTTCATCGTCAGAGTATGCACCACCCATATTATTCAAAATTGCTATTAGTCCTTTATAATCCGCAGGTAGTTTATCGAAGCAGACTAATTCTTTAAAGCCATCTGAAATAGTTCCATTAGTAACTGTTTTTTCTAATTTTGCAAAGAAATTTTTGATTACGGTAGTTTCGTCACCATCTTTAAAATTTTGTTCAATGCCATATATAACATTTTCCGGAGCAAAGAATTGTAATTGAGTTAATGCTTTTAATGCTTCAGGATCGTTTTCGGCGTTTTTATAAATTTCTAAAACGTAACTTAAATATTCACTATTCTTTTTATTTCCAAGTACTTCTTCTGGTGTTTTACTACCGAATTTATATGTATAATATTGATCAGCAATTTGAGCTTGTCGTTCAACCGGATATGATTTTAAGTTAGCTTTGACTTCATTAAAATCATGATCATTAGAATATTTGTTAAATAATTGTTGTGCTATTTCGCTACAAGTACCGCCTTGCTTTTCTAATTCTTCCAATAGACTAAATGTTGTGTCAATATTTAAATCTGATATTTTTGCATATAACGTGTTAATATCATAATTATATGCGTCACCAAGGCTATTAACACCATCAAGTATTTGTTGTAGTACTAGATCGGCAGCATCATTTCCAGTAACACTTTCGGTAGAAGTACTACTTGGTAAGGAATTGTTAAATTCATTGTTTGTATAGAAATCATTAATTTTATCAAAATAGTCTTTACGTTCAGCGAATGTATATCGGCCTCCGGTAAGTGCCTCAACTAAATTATCAGTACTTCCATTCGCAAACTTGGCAAGTATATAATAAGCAGCGTCGGGATCCATATTATCCATGTCATCAAGAAACTCTGTAATATCCCTGTATGATTCATATTGTGCATTTAACACGGGGTTATCATCATATTTGCTGGGATTCAATAAGTCTGTATTACCACCGAGAATTCCTTGTTCTAACATTCTTGCATATACATTTTTTGCAGAATCGGTAACATTTGGTAGGTCTGCTAAAATTGCATTTATATCAAAACCATTTTCTTTCATGACTGCAATTTGTTCGGCAGTTGAATTACACCCTATTATTTCAAGAGCATTTAATAATTCAGTTGTGTCAAAATTGTTTATATACTGTTGAAATCTTCCTTCGCCATTAATTTGATCATACATATTTTCCATAGTTGTCCAATATGCAGCGGCCGCCATGGGGTCTTCTTGCCCGAGAGCTGCAAGATCTTCCGCAACGGTTTTACTAAAATCTAGACCGTAATCTGATGCATAAGCATTAGTATCGTATATGCTATTTTCATCTCCAGTGAATGTTGTATTTGTATATAGATTAAAAAGTTCAGGATTTTGCTCATAAACGGATTTCAAATAGTTTATTCTTGTTTCTGCATCCATACTATCTACTTTATTTTTAAAAGGTACAAATTCCAATAAATACTTTTCATCATTAATACCTGATGGTGGAACAGGTTCATTAATAAAATCTATAAATGTATCATCTGTTAAATCTGCACCAGGAACAGTGCCATATTCCGGAGCCGCTGAAGGAATTTCAGGAGAAGTTTGCTCTGGGGCGGTTGCTGCCGGTGCTGTTGTTGTCGGAGCTGCAGAGGGTGCTGTTGGTGTACCGTCTACCGGATTAACATAGGTTACGTCAGCATCTCCATCTTGATTACCGTTTTCATCGTAAGTTATAGTTGTTCTGTTCGCAATTCTTCCTGAATCTCCCACAAAAGTTGTAGTTTCTGATGTTGCTTTATTACCGTTTTCATCATAATTGGTAATTGTTTGCATTTTATTACCGTCTTCATCTTTCAGACCTGATGTTCTGGCATATGAAAGATTACCGTTTTCATCATATATATATGTTGTAATTGAACCATCCGGATTATCTATATTTAAAGCATTTCCACCGTTAGGCGATTTTAAAGGAGGATTATCTAAATTAATAATTTGTCCAGTAGATGCGTCTTTTGTTACTACAGACTGGGGCTCGCCATTAAAATATCTTGTAACAGTTTGTGTTCCGTCCCCGTTATCGTGTGTTACAACTCCGTTTTGAGGTGTTTCGGGAACCTCAAAACCATCAGGTTTTTGGATTTCAAACCCTTCAAATTCAACGTTACCTACTCCCGGTAGATTTACTCTATCGCCAGGATGGAGAGTACCACCGTTGCCATATATATCTTGGTTTGCATCTTTAACCATTTGTTCCAGTTCATAATATTCAGGGCTGTATAATTTTATCCCCATAGCAGCTAAGTCATAGTTATTATTAATAATTCTGGAAAGACAATTATTCTCACTTTCAACGTTGCTCCAAGCATCAGCTACAACATAAGTGCCATTTTCATCAGTTTGTGCATTGGAACCAGCTCTTAAAGGTAAAGAATTTCCTGCACCGCCTGCACTTTTTACATAATTCATTTGGTCGGCACTTATTTTGCCGTCTAATGTACCGTCATTTGCATCAAGTGTAGCCAAATATACAGCAAATTCTTCTTTACTAATTTCGGTATTACCCTTATCTAGTTGAAGTTCCTCAAACAATTCTCTAAGTGATGCTTCGTCTTCCGGAGCATAACCTTTTCCGCCGGTTATATAATTGGCAAATTCATCAAAATTAAGCGAACCGTCATAATCTTTGTCATATCCCGATTTTTCGATAAAGGTTGCTGCAAAGTTTACAATATCATTGTTATAAGTATCTTTATTATATGATACAAATTCAAAATTATCAGTTGGATTGTTTGACCATGTTTTGAAGTCTCTTCCTCTTTCTGCTTGTGCAGCATAGCTATTTGGGTCTTCAGTTTTTGGAGAATTAGTTTCAGGTGTGGTTCCCGTAGTTTCTTTTGTTTTTCCGCCGCCTGAATTGTTATCTGTTATTGCAACAAACCTAGCATTTGGATTGAGACCTTGAATCATATTTTTTTCTCCTATTATTTTTAAATATATATTTTATATTTCGGATAATTTTTGAAAAAACTTTAATTATAATGTTATTTTTGTTACAATAGTTAATAAATTGAAATTAAAATTAAAATTAAAATAAAGGAACAGCTTTTTAAACTGTTCCTTTATTATTTTTAGTTTTTTAAAGTTTTATTTATTTTTTACGGGATTTACGTTAACGTGTTTTTTTGATCCGTCTTTTAAATCAAGAGTATCAATGTATGCAATTCTTCCTGTATTACCTACAAATGTTGTAGTTGATTCTACAGCCTTTTTACCCGCAGCATCATAATTGGTAATTAATTGTTGTTTATTACCGTTTTTATCGGAAATACCTGTTGTTCTTGTATAATCAAGTCTGTTGTTTTTGTATATATAGGTTGTAGTTTCAGTATGATCAATCTTTCCTGAATTCCCGCTAAATACAGTAGTTTCTTCGGTTAGCTTTTTACCATTGTCATTATAATTGGTAATTGTTTGCATTTTGTTACCGTTTTTGTCTTTTAGACCTGAGGTTCTTGCATACATAAGGTCGCCGTTTTTATCATATAACAGGGTTATTTTTGACCCGTCTTTAGCATTAATGTTTATTGCATTCTCTCCGTTAGGAGCTTTAAGCGGCGGATTGTCAAGTATATTTGTTTTAGGGTTTACTTCAGTATATTCTTTTGTATGTTTTTTGAAATCTTCTTTTCCTATATATGCTATTCTATTGGTATCTCCAACAAAGTAAGTTGTTTCAGCTGTAGTTTTATTGCCGTCGGCATCATAATTTGTAATTGTTTGTTGTTTATTACCGTCTTTGTCTTTAACACCGCTTGTCCTTGCTTTTAAAAGATTACCGTCATCATCATACATAAAGGTAGTTGTTGATCCGTCCTTATTGTTTATAATAAAAGCATTACTTCCGTCAGGAGATTTTAAAGGCGGGTTATCAATAGAATGTTGTACAGGGTTTACTTCATCGTATTTTGTAGAACCTT
Source organism: Candidatus Gastranaerophilales bacterium (assembly GCA_947631645.1). Taxonomy (GTDB): domain Bacteria; phylum Cyanobacteriota; class Vampirovibrionia; order Gastranaerophilales; family Gastranaerophilaceae; genus Avigastranaerophilus. Next base: position 7,084 of record CANRMD010000045.1, on the reverse strand, counting down.
TTTTGTAATCGAATGTCGCTCTATAAGCTATTCTGTTTGTATCTCCAACAAATGTTGTTGTTTCTGATGTTGTTTTATTTCCGTCATCATCATAATTTGTTATTAGCTGCTGTTTATTTCCTAAATTATCTTTTAAACCTGTTGTTCTTGAATAGTCAAGTTTACCGTCTTCATCATATAAGAATGTTGTAGTGGTTCCGTCATCATTTTCGGTAATAAGATAATTTGAATCTTCATTAAAAGTCATTACATCATCATTTTTATCTTCACTTACTAATGATGAAAAAATAGATGTATCATAGTCATTTTTTACGTTTTGATTTTGTTTTGGGGTTACATGTGTTTGAGTTTTTACATTTTCTGTTAAACCAAGTTTTTGAATGTTGGGATTCATAATACTTATACTCCTTAATTATAAATATACAAATTATAATTTCGTTAGAATTCTGAAAAACTTTAGTAAAAATATTTAAATTATTACAAAATTTAATATAATTTTTGTTCGGTAATTTATGATATAATTTATTTATGTTTACGTTTGTTTTTGGAATACTAATTTTAGTTCTTGGGTATGTTTTTTATTCAAAGTATGTAGAAAATCAATTTTGTGTAACAGAAGAAAAAACACCTGCTTTTTTAAAATCGGATGCGGTTGATTATGTTCCGATGAACGATAATAAAAATATGTTGGTGCATTTACTTAATATTGCAGGATTAGGACCTATTCTTGGTGCTATTCAGGGAATATTATTCGGTCCTGTTGCTTTTATATTAATTCCTGTAGGATGTATTTTTATGGGGTGTGTTCATGACTATTTTGCGGGAATGCTTTCCGTTAAAAACGGTGGAGCACAAATTACAGGTCTGATAAAACAGTATTTAGGCAATAATTATTATAAATTTTTTATTGTTGTTGTCAGCATTTTATTAATTCTTTTAACTTCTGTTTTTATATATTCTTCGGGAGATATTTTGCTCGAGAGTATTTTTAATCAAACTGATTTTTCTTTAAAAAATCCTATGGTTATTATTATTTACTGCACAATTGCATTATATTACATAATTGCTTCTTTATTCTCAATTGATAAAATAATAGGAAGATTTTACCCTGTTTTTGCAATACTGCTTTTATTAGGAACAGCATTTATTTTTGCAGGTTTTTTTATAAACGGAATAAATATTGAAAATATAAGTTTTAATAATATTAATGAACATCCTCTAAAACTGCATTTATTGCCTATGTTCTTTTTAACTGTAAGCTGCGGCTTGTTATCAGGTTTCCACTCAACCCAATGTACGATTGTTTCAAGAACGTTAAAAACTCAAAAAGAGGGCAAAAGAGTTTTTTACGGAATGATGTGCATTGAATCATTAATTGCAATGATTTGGGCGGCAGCTGCTATGCATGTTTATAATACGGGTATAATTCCTCAAGAATTGGTTGGGAGTGTTCATGTTATAAACTCAATCGCAGATGTGTTCGTTTTTCCGCTTTTTACTTTTCTTGTTACAATTGCAGTTGTTATTTTGCCTATAACTTCCGGTGATACGGCTCTTAGAGGATTAAGAATGATTATTGCCGATGCTTTCAATTTGGAACAATCTAAAATAAAAAACAGATTGGTTATTTTAATGCCTATTCTGCTTTTAATTATATCAATTATTCTTTGGGCTAAATTAAACAGCAACAGCTTTGCTTTAATATGGCAGTATTTTAATTTTGTTAATCAATTAATTGCTATACCGACATTTTTGTATGCAACTATTTATTTATATAATAATAAAAAGAATTATTTAATAACTTTAATTCCCGGATTATTTTATGTATTTGTAAATACTTTATTCATTTTGAATGCTGATATTGCCCTTAGGATAAACTACTTAGTTTCTGTTGCAATTTCAATTGTATTTACAATAGCATTTGCTGTATATTTTTATAAAAAGAAACTTAAAAATGACGGAATTGAAGAATAAAATAACACCCAACGAGAAACAATCAGAGTGTATAAAAACTTTAGAAGGTCCCGTTATGGTATTGGCAGGGCCCGGAACCGGTAAAACATTTACCATTATTCAAAGAATTAAATATATGATAGAAGAAAAGGCAATCAATCCAATTTCTATTCTTTGTCTTACATACTCAGAAGCAGCCGCTAATGAAATGAAAGCAAGAATTGTTAAAGAGATTGGTTCTTTGGCTTCCGGCGTTACCGTGAACACATATCACGCTTTTTGTAATGAAATTATAAAACAAAATCCTTATGCTTTTGAACTTTTAGACGGAGTTAATCTTGTTGATGATATTACAAAAAGTGCTTTTATGAAAGAAGTTATTGACGAGCTTAAACCCGTTTTTTATAAAACAAAATGGGGTGATTCTTATTATTATATACCTGAACTCATAGATGCTGTTGACGAAATAAAATCAAACAGAATTTCAAAAGATGAATATTTTAATACATTGAATACTCATCCTCAATGGCAAGGCAAGTTAAATGATTTAATTGCCGAATATAAACAAAGGGAAGAAAAAGGCAAGCTTGTTGCAACGTTTTTAAAATCTTTTGAAGACCATAAAAGGAAAATGGGCAAGGCTAAAGAAGCGTGGGATATTTATGAAGCATATGATATAAAACTAAAGAAAAATAATCTTATTGATTTTAACGATATGATTTCTATGGTACTTGATGTTTTTGATTACAATAATGAATTATTAAATCAAGTAGCGTCACAGTATGAATATTTTCTTGTTGATGAGTATCAGGATACAAATTATTCACAAAACAGTATTGTCTTTAAATTGGCAGAAGGTGCAAAAAGTAATAATATATTTGTTGTTGGTGATGATGATCAGATAATTTATGAATTTCAAGGGGCAAAAACAGATACATTGGAAAAATTTTTATTAAGATTTCCCGATACACACGTTATTTGTCTTAATGAAAATAACCGTTCAACACAAAATATTCTTGACTTTAGTTATAAGGTAATTTCTCAGGATAAATCAAGACTCGAAAATAATCCTAAATTTAAATCTTATAATATTTCTAAACGTCTTTTGGCAAAAAATCCTGATATTATTCCTTTGAATAAAAAAATTCAAATTCATACTTTTGCAGACTTAAAACAAGAAAATAATTTTATTGTTTCTCAAATTGAAAATATTATAAATTCTGATGATTGTCCTAAAACAGTCGGCGAAAAAGATTTATCAAAAATTGCTGTTTTAACAAGAGATAATATTGAATTAACAACTTTTGCAAAACTTTTAGAAGCAAAAAATATTCAGTATCAAGTTAAATCAAACAAAAGTATATTTGAAATACGTTCATCCATTCTTGTTTATTTTTATCTTCAAACTTTGGAAAATTATAAAATGTACTCTGATAAATTGTTCGCTTTATTGTTATCAGAGCCTTTTAAATTTGATTTAGAAGATTATAACTATCTTATTGAACAAAACAGACTAAACCATAATGATTTAATTACAAATATATACGAAAAAATTAAATCTCACACTTGGAAAAATAAACAATCAATTAAAAAATTTATTGATACGTTTGAATATTTAAATAAAATTAAAGCAAATGAAAATATAAAAAATCTTATTATTGAAACCGTAAACAGAACGGGCATATTGGAGTATTTTTTAGACTGTGAAGTAAACAGAACGGAAAATATTTACGCAATAAAAAAGATAATTGATGAAGCTCAGGGATTATTGAGCAGAAACCCCTCTGTCTCGTTAAAAGACTTTTTGGAACATATTGATAATTCTTTCTCAAGTAATATACCGATATTGATAGATAAGGAAGAATATACCCAAAACGCAATACAACTTTTGACAATCCACTCTTCAAAAGGGAGAGAATTTGATTATGTATTTATCCCCAACTTAATTTCCAAAAAGTGGGAGAGTAAAAGGATTTCAAAAACAATGTCTCTTCCGATAGAAAAAGATACCATAGGTGTTGATATAGAACAGGCAAAAACTTCCGAGCAGTTAAGATTATTATTTGTAGGAATAACAAGAGCGAAGCATTCTTTATTTTTATCTTGTTCAAATTCAATAGATGGCAGTCCTCAAGAGTTAACAAAATATATTTCTCAAGCTATAAATGCTGATGATGATATCGTCCAAACAATTAACCATGAACTTACAAAAGATAATATACTTGAAGAAATTGCAGCATCAATAAGTAAATGTGAATACGATTATAAAACAGCATTTGTATCCGAAATTAATGCAAGAACAAAAGAATTTATATTGAGCCCCAGTTCAATGACTTCATATTTGAATTGTCCGAGGAGTTTTTTATATTCGGAAATATTGAAAATTCCTGTTTATGATGCAAATTCAGATAGTGCAAGTTACGGAAGTGCAATACATAAAACTTTGGAAAATGCTGTTAAAAGAGCAAAAGAAGCGGGGCTATATCCTGATAAAGCTGAAATTTTTGAAGACTTTAAGCATAATTTGGGAAAACAAAAATTTGACTCTCAAAAGAAACGAGATGAATTGACCGCTCGCGGTATAAAATCACTTGAAAGTTTTTATAAAAATTTTATTCAAGTTCCATCTTCAAGAATATATGCGACAGAATTTTATCTAAACCATGTTCCGTTTGAAAATAAATTTTTAAAAGGCTTTGTAGACAGAATTGAAAAAAATTCGGATGGGACATATGAACTTTATGACTATAAAACAGGCTCTGCAAAATCAAAAAGCAAAATATCGGACGGAGGAGAATACGAACACTATTTAAACCAATTAAGGTTCTATAAATTTGCATTTGAAAGTTTATATAAAGGAGCAAAAGTAACAAGAGCGGGTATTATATTCGCCGAAGAATCAGACAAAAGTTACTATATTACTCTGGCGGATGAAGATAACGAAATAATAAAAAATAAAATAAAATTTGTATACGATAACATAGATGCAATGAATTTTGATGCAGCGGAAAAATGTGATGAAAAGTGCAAATATTGTGCGTATAAAGAATTTTGTAATCTAAATTTATTTTAAGTTTCTGTATTTTGATAATAATGCAGCACCGATTACTCCTGAAAAATCGCCTAATTTTGCACGTTCAAATCTTATTGATGCAGAAGGTGTCGGCAGTGATTTGATTTTTGCAATTTGTATTGAACGTTCGTAAAAATAATCAATTGCATTCATTAAACCGCCGCCAAGTATTATCAAAGAAGGATTATAAAAGTTAATAACACTCGCTAAACCTGATGCTAAATATTCTGAAGCTTCATTAAGTATCTGCGTAATAAGTTCATCTTTATTCTCTAAAGCTTTTCTAATCATACTTGTTTTAATGGGTTTATCTTCAACAAGATAATTTTCAATATCGGAATGTCTGCCTTTTTTAAGTGCACCTATTATTCTTTTTTCGATGGCAAGGCGTGAAGCATAAGCTTCTAAACATCCGCATCCGCCGCAGCCGCATGAACGTCCGCCTATATCAACAATAATGTGTCCGATTTCTCCTGCAGTACCTGTTGTCCCGTATCGAATATTGCCGTTTTGAACTATACCTGAACCTATCCCAGTGCCTACGAATATACAAACGTAATCCGTTTCACCTTTCCCCGCACCAAAATACATTTCTCCTATAGTTGCTATTTCAACATCATTACCGAGTATTACGGGTTTATTAAATTCTTTTTCCAAAATATCTTTTATATTTAAGTTCGCACATTCTATATTAGGGGCATTTATTATTATTCCTTTTTCTCTGTTGATTTGACCTGCTGCACCTATACCGATATCATCTATATCTTTAAAATCAATATTTGTTTCAGAAAGAACATCATTTACGGAATTAATAATTTTTTGAACTATTTTATCAATACCTTTATCTTTTTTAGTCTTTTTTTTAATAAAAGAAATAACTTCTCCCGATGTTTTATCGACAATGGCGGTTAAGATTTTTGTACCGCCCAAATCTATTCCGATAGAATATTTACCCATAAACTGATTTTTCCTTATTACAAATAAATTATATCATTATTTTTATTTTTTATAAAATAACGGGTTTAAAACATGCAATAAATAGGGTATAATAACAAAGTACACATTTTATGGAGGCAGAATAAATGCGCATAACGGTAAAAGGGCGTAACATTGAAATTACAGATGCAATCCGCAATTATGCGGAAGAAAAAATCGGAAAGGTTATGAATCATTACGATCAAATTCAATCTATTGACGTTGTTTTAAGTGTAATAAAAAATCCTTCCGTAGCTCAAAGTCATACGGCAGAAGTTATTTGTAAATTTGTATCAGGTTCTGTTAAAGCAGAAGAAAAAGCTGAATCTATGTATGCAAGTATTGACCTTGTTGCAGATATTTTAAACAGACAAGTTAAAAAGTTTAAAGAAAAACAAATCACGGGTTCAAAAACCGCATCAATCAGAACAGATGCTCCTAAAGAAGAAACCGTTGCAGAATAGAAATAAAAAGAGCCAAATAAGGCTCTTTTTATTTGTTTAATTTCTTTTTTGTATAATTTATTAATCCACCCGAGTTGATAAGATTTTGTATTTCAGGCGGAAATTTTGTGCAAGTATAAGTTTTATTTTTTGTTTTGTTTGTTATACTGCCTGTAGATAAGTCATATTCTAAAATATCATTTTTATCACACTCATCGCTTAATGTAGGGTGTTCTAAAATAGGCAATCCTATATTTATTGAGTTTCTGTAAAAAATTCTTGCAAAACTTTTTGCAATAACTAAACTTATTCCTGATGCTTTAATTGCAATTGGTGCGTGTTCTCTTGATGAGCCACATCCGAAATTTTCGCCTGCAACTATTATATCCGTCGGTTTAACTTCTTTTGCAAAAGTTTTATCAATATCTTCCATGCAATGTTTAGCGAGCTCTTCATGTGAAGAAGTGTTTAAATATCTCGCGGGTATAATTACGTCTGTATCTACATTATCACAATATTTCCATACTTTTCCCGAAGCCATTTTTTTCTTTACATCCTTTTTAATCTGTACTATACTTTAATTATACATAACATGTTTGGAATGTTAATAACGTTACTAAAAAAGGAGAAATTCATGATG
>CANRMD010000044.1 GCA_947631645.1 Candidatus Gastranaerophilales bacterium | reverse complement strand
ATAAGACTTGGAAGAATACTATTTGAATAATACTAGGAGGAAGAAAAATTGGCAGTTGCAGACAAATTTAAAGGAATCATTGATTTTCTAACATCAGGATTTGATAGAGAAGACTCTATCTACGACGAATTTATGGATGATGAACAAAATTATCCCGTTAGAGATAATTTAGCTCTTGAACCAAATTACACACAAGAAACAACGAAAACTCCAAACAACAAAGTAGCTCAAATCTCTAATTACAGAGGTTATGAAGTTATGGTTTGCGAGCCTCGTTCTTATGAAGATTCTATTTCAATTGTTAAACATTTAAAAGAAAGAAAAACAGTTGTTTTAAACTTACAATTGCTTGATAGAGAACAGTCATTAAGAATAGTTGACTTTTTATGCGGTGCAACTCACGCATTATCAGGCAGTCAGCAAAAAATCGGCGATTCTGTATTTATCTTCACTCCTGTTAACGTTGCATTGTCTGCAGAATCACAAAAAAGCAAATTTATAAGAGATGCTTTGTGGAACCAACCGCAAGCATAAGTTTTGGGGAAACAACTAAAAAGGAACGATATAATATCGTTCCTTTTTTATTATACGTTTATATTTAATCAGCAGCATTTTTATTCATGATTCAATGTAAAAAAAGCAGATGATTATTCATCTGCTTTTTTCATATTTATAAGTCAACAATTAAGGGTTTTTATCAAACATTTGTTTGATACCGTCAACAGAGCTTAATATACCTGTTGCTTCATAAGGCATATAAACAACTTTGTTATTAGCACCGTTTGTAATAGCTGTCATTGTTTCTAAGTATTTCATAGCAATTAAGTATTGATCCGGTTTACCTTTATCAGCTAAAGCACCTATAATTCTTGCGATAGCTTCTTTTTCAGCATCTGCTTCAATAATTCTTGCCTGAGCAATACCTTCAGCTTTAAGGATTTCAGATTGTTTTTCACCTTCCGCTTTATTAATTGCAGCCATCTTTTCACCTTCTGCTGTTAATATTGCAGACTTTTTAATACCTTCAGCTTCAAGTATTGTAGCACGTCTATCCTGTTCTGCTTTCTTTTCTTTTTCCATTGCCTGTTGGATTGATGCAGGGGGTACGATATCTTGAAGTTCTACACGGTTTACTTTAACACCCCATTTATCCGTTGCTTTATCAAGTATTTCTCTTAATTTGTCATTGATAATATCACGAGATACCAATGTTTCATCTAAAGCCAATTGACCTACTAAGTTTCTTAAGTTTGTTTGAGTAAGTTTTTCAATAGCTTCAGGTAAATTTTCAATTGAATACAAAGCTTTTCTTGCATCAACAATTTGGAAATACAATAAAGCATTGATACTGATTGTTACGTTATCTTTTGTAATAACGTTTTGACGCGGGAAATCATAAACAGTTTCTCTTAAATCTATTCTTGGAGAATAAGTTAAAACAGAATATGTTCTTCCGTCCAAACCTTTTTGCTTTTGTAATTTTAACATAGGTCTTGGTGATTCAAAAATAGGAATAATAAGATGAGGCCCCGGAGTAAGTGTTCTTGAATATTGACCTAAGTTTTGAATAATTACAGCTTCTTGCTGCTGCACAATAATTAAGAAACTTTTGCACAACAAAACTATAAATATTACTACAATTATACTGACTAATAATGCTGTCATCGATTTACCTCCTTAAACTTTTTCTACATACAACATTAAACTAACATTGCTAACTATTTTTACATCAGAACCTGCCGGAATTTCTTCGGAATCATCACTTAATCTTGCTTCCCATCTTTCATCATAGATTGTAACAGCACCCGATACTTTATTAATAGGTTCAATACATTTAACTACTTTACCTATATATTGAGATGCAAAATCAGCATTTGTATTCCTTTTCAACATCTTTAAAAATAAAGGTTTTATAAACAATATTGAGAACAAAGATAACGCAGCAAATATAATCAATAAAATTCCAATATTGCTATAAAAAAGTGAAATTACAGCAGTAATAACACCGGCTATGGCAAAATTAATACAAAACATAGTCGGGGCAAATAATTCAATAACAACTGCAATTATTGCCAAAATTACAAAAATCATCCAAATATCCATATATTTTTCCCTTTCATTTATTCTTCCGTCGGAACTGTTAAAGCTTGAACAGCTTGTTCTTTAAGTGTTTCTTTCAGTGATTCTTTGAGTTTATCTTTATCCTTAAATAAATTTTTTAATTTATTTGCCGTTTCTTTTCCCTGTTTAATACTCTCCTTTGTTTCTTCCGTCATTGAGGCTTCTGCTGTTTCTTTTAATTTTTTAACCGCAGCTTCTTTTGCCTTTTCTTTTACTTCTTCTTTACTCATAGAAGTTAAACCCTGAAGATTTTGAAGTTCGGGCGGAATTTGAGTATCTGCAGGCAGAGTCTTTAAGTATTCTTGAGCTTTTTCCATATCAGCTTCCAATGCAAGCCACTTAAATGATTTAATTAAAGTCAATGGTTTTGCTACATCTCCTCTTATCACAACTTGGAATTTTGTAGCATTTGTATCCGATATATTTTTCCCTAAAGAAGGTATTTGATCCATTTCTGCCTGAGTTACAACTTCCGTAAATAAGAAGAATAATTTACCCATTACAAAACTCATACCCGGCGTTGCTTTCATCAAATTTATAGGGTTTAACAGTGCGACAGGGCCTAAGGAATCAGATACTTGAGAACCCAATCTCCCTCTAAGTTTAATATCAATATTATTCTTTAGTAAATCAAAGTTACCAAAGATATATGTTGCCATTATATCTCCGGTTGAATCGATAGGATTAATTTCACATATTCCGTTATTAAAAGATAAATGACCCGTTAACGCATTATAATGACTTGTATCAAATGACAACAGTGAATTTAAAACACCGCCGATTGTTGATTTAAAGAAGTCATTTTCTCTTATATTTTCTGCCATTATAAGATTTTCTAATTTACCGAACGGGCCTAATTGACCGTTTTTCATTATAAAATTAACATTTCCCTTTAAAGATTTCATTTGCTGTTCATACGTAGAACCTTTTAAAGAAATATCAGTATCAAAATCCATCGTACCTGTTAAAGTATCTTTCATTGCTGCAGCATCAAGAAGAGTCTTTTCAACATCAAGCCCCGTACCTTTTAATTTAGCTTTAATTTCACTTGTTACGAGGTTCATTGATACATCACCTCTAACTTTTCCTTTAAATGCTGAAGTTAAAAGGTTATTTACGTAAAATATATTTTTCAGTAATGATATTTTACCTGTTGTATCATTCAACACAATATTACCGGTTTTTATTGTTTTAATATCAATACTTCCGTTTTGAATAATAACCGGAATATCAGCAGCTTGAGCAGCTGATGAAGAAGAACCGGCTGAAGAAGGAGCCATATATTTCATAGCGGCATCCGATACTTTCATCAATTTATCCGCATCTGTCAGTTGTGATATTACATTTAAATTTTTTATAACAAAATTTGCCGACGGAGTTAAATCTGCATTCAAAGAAATATTGTAATCAGAACCGTTAGCGGTCAATTCATTTATATTTACATCAAGATTCTTACTTTCAAATTTAGAAGATAATCTATCCATTGTAAGCATTAATTCGGGAATTAGTGCATCCCATATATTAAATTCACCTCTTATCCTTGGTGCTGCCAAATCTCCGAATATAAACATATTACCTTTTGCTTTAAAGCTTGATTGAGGGAATGCACATATTTTACCTGACAAGTCATTAGGCATTTGTACTTTAATTAAGTTTATATTCGGCATTGAGGTATTTAATTTAGTTATAGTACCTTCAACCCCGACAATTTCATCAAGTTTTACAATAGTTTTTTCAGGATTATCCGGATCTTGAGTCAAAGTTTTTATAAAGAAGCCTGTATCTTTAATTTTTAGTCTGTCACCTTTAAAATCAATAACAGCCTGTAATATCGTATCTTTATTTAATACATTGTTTAAATTAACGGGAGTAATATAATTATCCTTATTTGCTTCAATTGAAGCGGTTAAAGTTTGTTTCTTGCTGTCTCCGTTTATATTTACCGCTACGGGGATATTACCTTTTTCGCTGATAAATACCGCTAAATCTTTTCCCAAGAACTGTTTTAAATCTTTTGTCCTCAATTTTCCGGATGCATCAAACTTAAAATCGGGATTTTTTATATAATTTTTTATGTATCCTGAAATGTTTACATCAGTAGCATTATTTATTTTCAAAACAGTGGAAGGAATTGTAATATCTTTTTCCCCGATTGAAAGTGCAAATTTTTCACAACCGAGAGTTGCTCCGTTCATAGTTAATTTAAAATCAGAATTATTTATATCTCCGGTAAAAGTTTTAAAATCACTTTTAAAGTCAGCCGTAAGAATATTATTCAAGTAATGAATTTTATTAACTTTATCTGTTAAAGACAGATTATTTAATGTCAAATTAACATTTCCTGCCGCATTTTTTAATTCACCTTTTATAAAAGCACTCATATTTATAAAGCCTGAATTTACACTGTATGAATTGCTTATATCAGAGGGAAGAAACATTGTAAATACATTTTGCAACGGCATTTTTTCCATATTAACGTTAATATCCGCAACCGATTTATCATCAATCGTACCTTTTATTGTAAACAATGTTTTTGCTATTTCGACCGATGTATCAACAAACTCCAATATACTGTTTTCCAATGAAATTATTGAATTAACTTTAGCAAGAGTTAATTTTTGTTTTGTATTCTTAACTATACAATCTTTAATTGTAATTTTTCCCGAAGATTTTAACTTTTTAAAATCAGTTTTTAGATAAGTATCAGCAATAAAATAACCTTCCCCTTTTATCGGAGCAAGCTCATGTTTAATATGTAAAGAATCTAACGTTGCTCTTACTAAATTAATAACATTATCAAGATGAATTTGATTTGACTTAATTGATAAATCAGCATTTGGTTTTTTACCGTACCTGAGGCTGCCCAGAAGTGAAATTTTTTCTTCCTTTGTAATAAACAAATCAGAATCAATTTCTGCTTTAGTACCTCTTGTTTTCAAATATAATTTACTTTCAGGCAATTGCATACCCGCTAAATTAAGAGTAAAGTTATCAACATTTAAGTATCCCTTTGAAACAATCAAGCCGTTTTTATTTCTGACTTTAATTTTAGAATCAATATTAGTTTTTAAATCGTATGCTTTATACATTGCAACAGGGTTGACAAAAGGAATTTCAACCCTTTGTGCTTTATCATCTTCTTCATCAAGTTTGCTTTGCTGAGGAATAAAAGTATCAATATCTATATTAGCAGTTATATTCTTGTTTTGATTTAAATATAATTCTGCTAAAGTTTTAACAGATATCGATTTGCCGTTATTATAACCGAAAACGAATTCATCACCGCATAATTTAAGGAATTCAGAAGTTTTTAAATCATTCACAAAAATAGCATAATTAATTAATTTAACCGCGGGAACTACAATTTTTACAGAAGCCGGATCTATGAAAGGTTTTTCCGTAGATTGAAGATTTTCTTCAATATTTTCTTCTTTTTTATTAAGAATTTCTTCAAAAGCACTAACCGCCTTAAACGCTTTACCATCAACAATATCAACGTTTAACACAGGATTAACTATATCTGCCTTTGAAACTTTAACTGTCAAAAATAAAAGATGAGGGAGCGAAATTCTTGTTAACAGGTTATCCGCCGCCAAAAGTTCCGACTCATCGGGAAGCTTTATTCTTATATTATCCGCACTTATACCAGCACCTAACAGAGGTGTAACAGATATCTTAGGATTATCAAATTCAAGCTTTAAGTTTGTTTGTTCCTGAACTATCTTCTGCAAGTCAGGTTTAAATTTATTTAAATCAAGAGCATTAGGCAAAACAAATAAAAAAGCCAAATACAATAAAACTAAAACGGATATAATGGTTATTCCCGTAATTTTTAAAAATTTCTTCATTTTCTACCCTTTTCTACCATGAAATCATTATATGATAAAACTCCGTTAAAAGGGTAAAACCTAAACTTATGTAAAGTCTTGTATAAATTTTTTTTTGTTTGTATTAATATGTTGTTGAGTTGTGAATCCGATAGGTTAGATTACATTAGTAACGACTTAGTCTTAGTTAAGATGGGAAAGCAATTCACGAGGTACAAGAATAAAAAAAGGAGAACAAGATGCCGGTAGCATCAATGATTGAATTACTGGACGCAGGTGTACATTTCGGACACCAAACACAAAGATGGAACCCAAAGATGAAACCGTATATTTACGGTGCAAGAAACGGAATTTACGTTTTAGATTTAAGAAAAACATCTGAAAAACTTGATGAAGCATACGCAGCAGTTAGAGATTGTGCAGCAAGAGGCAAAAATGTTGTTTTTGTAGGTACAAAAAAACAAGCAGTTGACGTTGTAGCTGAAGAAGCAACAAGAGCAGGTGCATATTACGTTAACAGAAGATGGTTAGGCGGTATGCTTACTAACTTTGAAACTATCAGAGGCAGAGTTAATAAATTAAGAGAAATTGAAGAATTCTCTAATTCGGGTCAGTTAGAAAAATTACCTAAAAAAGAAATCTCTCAAATGATGAGAAAACTTTCTAAATTAACAAAAACTTTAGGCGGTATCAAAGAAATGAGAGGCATGCCTGATTTATTGGTAGTTATTGACCAGAAAAAAGAAGCTATAGCAATTGCTGAAGCTAACAAATTAAATATACCCGTTATATGTCTTGCTGACACAAACGCAGACCCTGACGGAATTGACTATATCGTTCCCGGTAACGATGATGCTATAAGATCAATCAAATTAGTTTGCTCAAAATTAGCTGATGCTGTTTTGGAAGGTAAACAATTAAGAGAGAATAAAGCTAATCAAATGTCAAAAATTCAAGCTGTAAAAGCTGAAGATGCAGGTGTAACGGAAGAAGTTCAAGCTGAAGTTCAAGAAGAACCTGCTCAAGAAACAGTAGTTACAGAATAATATTGAAAGGATAATCAAATTATGGAAATAACAGCTGCAATGGTTAAAGACCTCAGAGAAAAAACAGGTGCAGGGTTTATGGACTCTAAAAAAGCACTTGAACAATGCGACGGCGATATTGAAAAAGCAATGGAATTTTTAAGACAAAAAGGTATTGCTTCCGCTGAAAAGAAACAAAATCGTATTGCCGCTGAAGGTTTAGTTGCTACTTATATTGAAAACGGTGTCGGCTCTATTGTTGAAGTTAACTGTGAAACAGACTTCGTTGCTAAAAATGAAGATTTTAAGACTTTTGTTAACGGTATAGCTAAACATATTGCAACAACTCAACCTAAAGATATGGATGCTTTAAATAACTCCGTTTGCTCAGTTTGCAATATGAAAATAGAAGATGCGGTTAAAGATAAAATAGCTACAATCGGTGAAAAAATCAGCATAAGAAGATTTGAAATACTTACAGGCGATTTAGCTACTTATGTTCACAACGGCAAAATTGGTGTTTTAATATCAGCTACAGCACAAGATGAAACTTTATTAAAAGATATAGCTCTTCATATAGCATCTTCAGCACCTGAATTTGTTTCAAGAAGTCAAATTCCTCAAAGCGTTATTGATGAAGAAACAAGAATTGAAATGGGTAAAGAAGATTTGGCTAAAAAACCCGAAAACATCAGAGCTAAAATTGTTGAAGGACGTGTTAACAAGCTTATGGCTCAAAAATGCTTATTGGAACAGCCATTTGTTAAAAACCCCGATCAAACAGTTGAACAACATTTAGGCGGAAAGCTTCAAATCAATTCTTTTATACGCTGGACTTTAGGTGAAGGTCTTGAAAAAAGACAAGATAACTTTGCTGAAGAAGTTATGAATCAAATGGTTCATTAATCAACTTTATTAAAAAAAGACGCCAGACAAAAGGCGTCTTTTTTTATGCTAAAATTTTTCTATGGTTTATATTCTTTCATTTATTATTATATTTTTAAGTGTTTGCTTATTTATTTCAAAAAAGAAATACTATAAGCTTAAAAACGATGTTAACAAGATATATTTAGCCGTAAAAAGAACTCGTTTCGGAGATATTAATGTAAGAGTTGAAAATTTAAACAACAAAGATCTTGAAAACATTACAAACAGATTGTTTGAAACAATGTATGACAGAGAAATGATGATAAAAGAATATCAATCAACTCTTTTTGACAAAAATATTTCTTTGGAAGAAATTATAAAACAAGAAAAACAACTGCAGCAATTTAAAGAAGAATTTGCAGCAACTTTAACTCATGATATGAAGGTACCTGTTATTGCAGAATTAAATTCTTTAAATTTTTTATTAGAAGGCAGATTTGGCGGACTTAATGACAAACAAACGGAAATATTAAAACTAATGAAAGCATCTAACCAAGAGCTTAAAGAATTAATAGAAAATATGCTTGAAACATACAGATTAGAACAGAAAGAAATTATATTAAATAAAACAAACAATTTGATTAATGAGTTTTTAATATCATTAATTGAAGAGATGAAGCCTCTTTGTATATCTTCCGCTCATAACATAATTTCGGATATTGTAAATACCGATAATAAACAATGGTGTTTTGATACTTTTCAACTAAAAAGGGTTATAAAAAATATTATACAAAATGCATTAACTTTCAGCCCTAATAATTCTGATATATTGTTATCAACAAAGATTAATGAAAATAAACTGATTATTTCCGTAACAAACAACGGTTCAGTTATTAATCCTGAAGATATAGAGCTTATATTTCAAAAATATTACAGAGGACATTCAAAATTCAAAAAAGCAGGCAACGGGCTGGGACTTTATTTGGCGGGGAAAATTATTGATGCACACAAAGGAGAAATAAAAGTAAAGAGCATTAATAATAAAACTGTTTTTGATATAGAACTATCGAATTAAATATTTCCCGTTGAACTGTTTGGGTCATCTTCAAACTGTCTTATATCAATATTTTCATCAGTTTGCTGCATTGATGCAAATTTATAACCGGTATTATTTACATCAATTTCAATATTAACATCAGTATCAATCATTTCAACTTCAGAGCTTGGAAATTCCTTAATTTTACCGTCAGATAACTTAACGGATACCTTATTAAGCAAAATATTAAGACCGCAGACTCTGCCGACACCGTCTTGTGTCATAACACCCGAACCTATAGGAACCATCTCTTTAGCTGTTTCTATATAATTTTTATGCTCGTAATTTAAACAGCATAAGAGTCTACCGCAAGTACCCGATATTTTACTCGGAGTAATCGGCATACTTTGGTCATGTGCAAGTTTTATGTTAATTGAATCAAACTGTCTTTTAAATGTACAACAGCAAAACGGACGACCGCACAAGCCGTTTCCGCAGCACAGAGAAGTTTCATCCCTTACTCCTATATGTTTTAAATCTATTCTGACCCTTTTAAATACCTTTGTTAAGTCTTTTAAAAGCTCTCTAAAATCAACTCTCTCAGGTGCAGTATAATAAAACGTAACTTTTCTTTTGTCAAACGTATACGAGCACTGAATAAGGTTCATTTGCAGATTATGCTGTTTAATAAGTTCAAGACAGTCTTTATAACCTTGTACTTCCATTTTTTTAATTTCATCATATTCTCTTAAATCATCCTGACTCATAACTCTGATTAGAGGAACAGATGGTACTTTTTTCCTTTTTAAAGTACTTTCAACAGCACTCGGAACTAAATAAGCCTGTGCAACTTCTTCTCCTTTTTCGGTAATAACAATTACCATATCCCCATGCTTAACTGTCATTCCGTCGGGGATATCTAAAGGATATTGTTTATTTTTTACCAGTTTTACAGCTAACATACCCTATATTTTATCATAAATTTCATATTATGTTTAATAATTTTAATATTCACGCAATTTTTAATTACAAAAATACTTTATATAAATATAAGGTTAGTGATAGATAGGACTACGAGTATGAATCCAAGATTAATTAAACTTGCTGTTGAAATTCAAAACACAGAAAAGGTTGAAAAAACAGAGAAAACAATCAGTTTTAAAAACAAATTTTTTAACTTTTTAAAACCCGTTAAAATAACTGTTCCCGTAAATAAAGAACATTAATTAACTTTACCGTCATACAGATTGCTAAAGTACAATTTAAACTCATCCCAACTTACAATATAATCACGCTTTGTATTATGGGGATTAATAATACACATTATCCTTTTTTGCGGGTTTATATATTTAACGGCATATGCATGACTGGTACAGAATCTTTTTTGCGGATCCGAATAATCTTCTTTTAAATTAGGGGTTGTGCAAAGTAAAACATGATTTCGCGGATTATCATTGCCTATTTTATTTAAAACTGCATCAATATTGCAATCTTGTGTTATTTTATATCTGTCACTCGTAATTCCGGATATTTTAAATAAAGTTTTATCAGGATATCCGCCTGAATCTATATCGGCAAACATTGTTTTGCCACTATTTGACACACTAATATATTTTAATAATTTTGCATAAGCTCTTTCTATAGCTCTCAGTCCGAGTTCTCCTGATACACAATATTTTTTGCTGCCGTCACTTTTAGATTGTCCGTCAAGTTCGTCAGGAGCAACAATTATAGGCTTACATTCATAAAACTGTACAAGATATGAGCCGTCAGGCATTACTTTAACCATTTTATTAAGAATTTCTTGTCCTTTTTTATTTCTGGATAAAGCATATATCGGTGCTAATAAGAAGCAGTCACCTATATTTTTTTGGCTCATTTGTATATTTTCAATACCATCATAAAATGCTTTTATTTTATTTTTAGGGATTACAACCGTATCATTCATTGCCCCTAAATCTGTTGCTATTATTTTATCTTTATATTTTCTCAGTTTTAAATGAGTACGTGAAACCTTTGAATAAAAGTTATCCACAATTACATCACAATCAGCAGAACGTCCTATTACGACAGATGGTTTTGTATTTAGTAAATCGGTTATATTTTTATTTCTCATATCTATTGCATAATTATTCCCGAGATACAATTGGCAATCATTAGGAATTATTGTCGGAACTTCTTTTTTCAAGACAGTTTTCTCGGTTATATCCGAATAATCCTCTTCCGCAATATTTGAAATACCGGCAAATTTGGTCCCGTTTAAAGACCCTAAATCTTTAACAAGAAGATTTTTACCCATTTTTTCAATCTGTATATGTCTTCTTGATACGGAATTATCATCAATTTGTAAATCACAAGAACTGCTTCTGCCAATTATAAAACTTTGCCCGTCTTGAAGAGAAGATAATTTCTTTCTTATATCCGTCAATTTTAATTTATATTTACCCAGCAACAATTCACTGTTTATAGGCATCACATATTTTTTAGACGGAAACAAATAAAATTCTCCGCTTTCTAAATCAGGAATTTGAATATTTGGCGTAATTTTTGTGCCGTATTTTGAGCCGATATCTTCAGCAGTGTATTTTCCGCCTTTTGTTTTTTTTATTTTAAGATGATATCTTGAAACAGATAACGGCATATCTTGAAAACTTACGCCTTCTCTGCCGAATATTAGCGATTGGTTTTCTTTTAATGAATCAAGCACTGATTTTACGTTAGGTGCTGCCAAATTTAGAGGATATCTGTCCATCATCAATATTGCATCAGGTTCAACAAGATATTCTTTTTTAGGCTCCATTTGAATAGGGTTAAACACATTGAGAGCATTTATAGGTTTATTAAAATTGAATAATCCCGTAAATGCAACATTATAATTTCCTTGTATATTTAATGAATTATTTGTTACTAATCTATAATCACGCAAATCAGGGGAGTTTGATTTAACTTCCGCATTTTTTTGTTTTGGTATTCTTATATCTGATTTTATACTTTGAATATTCATAGCAAACCTTGCATTTTATAAAGCAAGTGAATTTATAAAATTGCCCTTTTTGTAACAAAATATAAAAAAAAGCCGACCTTTCAGGGCGGCTACTAGACTTTGGGGAGGGAGGTTAGTCTCGGGTTTTATCCCTTGACACCATGTATATCGAATTTATTTTTCAAAACTTTAGTACTTTTTTAATGTTTTTTTGAAAAAAGTAAAAAAATATTATCGTTATTGCTTTTTAGAACTTTACAAAACTTTACTCTTTGATTACATATTGTTTTATTATTAACATGTACTTATGGAAAATAAAGAATTAAAATATAATATTTCTTTTTATATATATGTTTTATTGATGATAACTATATGGGCATTTATGTCTAATAACCTTGACCCTGACTTTTGGGCAAGGATATTGCAGGGTGACGCTTTTTGGCAATTGGGGGAAATTTTTAAAACGGATATATTCTCTTATACACCGACTCATATATGGTTTGACCATGAGTGGGGAGCAAGTGTTTTATTTTCTTTTATACTAAATCATTTCGGTTATTGGGGAATATTTTCGGCAAGGATACTTATAGTATTTTTAATTTTTTATTTTGTTTTTAAGACGGCAAAATTAGGAATTAATAAAGATGTAAAACCGATTGATGTATTTTTATTTAGTTTTTCTTTAATATCTCTGCCAACATTATTTAGTTCTGCTTTAAGGTGTCATTTCTTAACATTTTTATTTTTTACAATATTTATATATATACTGGAAAGAGTCCGAAAAAATGGAGAAAATAAGCTTTTATTTATATTGCCTCTTTTAATGTTAATTTGGGCCAACTGCCACGGCGGCTGCGTTGCAGGTCTCGGAGTCTTGGCAATATATTCACTTGGCGAAGCACTTAATAAAAAACCGTTTAAAAAATATTTATTTATTCTCTTTGTGTGCTTAGCTGCAATATTTATTAATCCTTACGGCATTGACTACGTTAAATTTATTTTTATGGCATCAACTATGCCCCGGCCCAATATAACCGAATGGATAAGCCCGTTTTTAAGCCAAAGCGGTTTATTTACTTGGTTTAAAATATTGTATTCAATATTTTTTATTGTTCTGCTTTTTAAAATTAAAGATTATAAAAATGATTTTACAAAGTATATTCTGCTATTTGTGTGTGCGTATCTATCTTATAAATACATAAAAAACACTCCGTTTTTTATAATAACTTCAATTATATTTTTGTATAAAGATATTTGCACTGGATACAATAATTACTTTAATTTTATTTACGGGCATATAAAAGAACCTACAAAAAAACAAAAAACGCAAGACTGTGTAAGAAAAACAGAAAATATACTTCCTTATGGACTTATGCCTTTATTTTTTGCCGGTTCATTAATAGTATTTTTTATGATTAAACCTGATTTGTATTATTTACATGAACAGCCCGTTCAAGAGGTTGAGTTCTTAAAAATCAATGATTTAAAAGGCAGAGTTCTTGCACCTTTGGATTTAGGAAGCTATATTGCTTATAAATTGTTCCCGAATAACTTAATATATATGGATGGACGCTATGAAGAAGTATATTTTAATAAGGGAAAAGAACTTCTGGATAAGTTTTATAATGCAAAAGAAGGCTGGGAAGAGATACTCAATGAGCCCTATAAACCTGATTATATTATAATTCCTGTTGACGCAGTGATAAAT
>CANRMD010000043.1 GCA_947631645.1 Candidatus Gastranaerophilales bacterium | reverse complement strand
AGCGGGCGACGAGACTCGAACAGCTTCGTTTCACTTCGCATACAGGCTCACACTTCCTCACTTCGTTGTGGAGGTTCGCTTTGTAAGCTATAACTGCTTGAAAATCTAAGTTTTTCAAACTTGATTTTCTACGCATTTTTCGCATACTTTATCCGTAAGTTTCACTAAAGCTCAACAACGGCTAAAGTATCGCTTTCGCTCGTTCGAGTTTATTTTTTTTCAAAATAAAACAGCGGGCGACGAGACTCGAACTCGCGACGTCAACCTTGGGAAGGTTGCATTCTACCACTGAATTACACCCGCACTATTCCTATATTATATTTTAAAAAAACTTTTTTGTAACATTTTTACTTAAAAATAATTTTAAAATTTTATATGTATTAGAATATTATTATGGCAAGAATAAAACAATTATCCGTAAATTTAATAAATCAAATTGCCGCAGGAGAAGTTATTGAACGGCCCTGCAGCGTTGTTAAAGAACTTGTTGAAAATTCTATTGATGCGGGTGCTTCAAAGATTGAAATCGCTGTTTCTAATGATTGCAGAAACGTCCGTATTGCAGATAACGGTTCGGGTATTTATCCTGACGATATTCAACTCGCTTTTACAAAGCATGCCACAAGTAAAATTTCTGATGAAAAAGATTTATTTAATATTGAAACTCTCGGTTTTAGAGGTGAAGCTTTAGCCAGTATTATTTCCATAGCAAAAGTTTCTTGTACTACAAGAACTAAAGATTTTGATTACGGAACTAAAGTTGTCTCCGAAAACTCTGTTGTTAGCTCTTCAAAAACCGGTTGTGCAATTGGTACAATTATGGAGGTAAAAGACCTGTTTTATAACCAACCGGCACGTTTAAAATTTTTGAAAAACCCTAAAACTGAATTTGCATATATTCAGGAACTTGTTCAAGCTCTTGCTCTTTCGCATAGTGAAATATCTTTTAACTTGAAAAATAACGGCAATGATGTTATTGTTACAAACCAAAATTCCGATTTGTTAACAAGAATTGTTGAAATATACTCAAATGATATATTAAAAGAACTAAAGGAAGTTAAAAAGTCTGATGTTCTCGGCGGGTTTTCAATATCGGGATATACTTCTCTGCCATCTTATACGCGTTCAAGCAAAAAATCCGTTTACACTTTTGTAAATTCCAGAACGGTTAAATGTCCTGTTTTATTGAAAGCTATTGATACGGCTTATAAAAATATGCTGCCCTCGGGAAGATATCCGTTTGTTGTAATTAATTTGGAAATCAGCCCTAATGATATAGATGTTAATGCTCACCCGACAAAGCGTGAAATCAGGTATAAAAACCCCAATCAAATATTCAGTTTTGTTCAAAGTGCCATTAGCGGTGCTTTATCTTCTGTTAATTTGACTTTTGATGATAAAACATCTTCAAAACCGATTAATGTTGTTCCGTTTCTTAAATATAACGAAAAAAATGAAGACTCTGATGATATTGAAGTTCCTTTTAACTTTAAACCGCAAACACCTGTTTCTAATTCAACCCCGATTATTGAACAAAAAAACATTGAAATAAATTTTGAAACTCCATCTAAACTTAAACAAGTTAACGTAATCGGGCAGTATGATAATACATATATTTTGGTTGAAAATGAAGATAACCTTGAAATTATTGACCAACATATTGCTCAAGAAAGATATATATATGAAACACTTAAAAAGCAAAAAGAAATCGCTTCTCAATTGCTTATAATATCTGATGTTCTGGATGTTGAGCCTACTGATATTGAATTGTTAGAAAATAATAAACAGCAGCTTTTGAAATTCGGATATCAAATAGAAAAAATTTCTGATAATCAAGTTATATTTAAAAAAATTCCTCAAATTTTAGCTAAAATAAAACCCATGGATATATTAACCGAATTACTTACAAATCTTAGAACTTCACCTGAAAATGAGCTTGATACAATAGAAGAGCGTATATTAATAACCACTTCTTGCAAAGCTTCAGTTAAAGCGGGAGAAAAGTTGACATTATGGCAGATGGAAGAAATAGTGAAAAAATTGAGAACAACTAAAAATCCTTATACATGTCCTCATGGCAGACCGATTTCACATTTTATTCCGTTAAAAGAAGTAGCTTCTTACTTCGCAAGGAGTGTGAAATGATTAGTTTTTTAGGTTTATGTATAGAAAATTTGATAAAAACATTGAAATACATCTTTGGCGGAAATGTTAAAATGTCGTCAATATTTGCACGTGCTGCAATGATAAGCTATGATTCTCTGCCGATTGCATTAAGTATTGTTTTTATAGCAGCTGTAGTTATAGCTCTTCAAGTATCAAAACAATTTTTAATGACGGGAGCCGAAGCTTATGTAGGCGGGTTTTTAGCAGTGGCTTTGGTCAGAGAATTAGCCCCCGGGTTCGCTGCACTTGCTATCAGTGCCAGAGCAGGAACAGCTATTAGTGCGGAAATTGCTAATATGCAGGTTACATCTCAGGTTGATGCTATAAAAACATTAAAAATTGACCCTGTCGGATATTATATTGCTCCCAGAATTATAGCCGGAGCTTTTACTGTTCCTATGGTTGTTGTTCTTGCCGAATTATTCGGAGTTTTAGGCGGTATGATTATTTCGTATTTTACTATCGGACTTCATCCTAACAGATATATGTCTTCGGTTTGGCTTTGGCTCAATACCAGAGATATTTATATAAGTCTGCTAAAAGGTTTTATATTCGGTATAATAATTCCGTTAATATGTGCTACACAAGGTTATGAAACAAGAGGCGGAGCTAAAAACGTAGGTATTTCTACAACCCAAGCAGCAATTAAATCTACCGTATTTTTACTTATGGCAGATTTAATAGTTACTATGTTATTTTATATAAATCTTTATTAATCGTTAATACCTGCAAGTCTTCTCAATTCATCAGGTCTTTGAGATTTAGCAAGAGCATCTTCAGCCGTTACAAGTTTTTGTCTGTATAATTCAGCTAAAGCCATTTCAAGAGATTGCATTCCTAAGCCCGCACCTGTTTGGATAGCTGAGTATATTTGAGCAGATTTGCCTTCTCTAATCATATTTGATACGGCATTATTTTTAACAAGAATTTCTTGTGCCATAACTCTTCCCTTTTTAGTACCGTCAGGCTGTAATCTCGGAAGCAGTGTTTGAGCAAAAACAGCTTCTAAACAACCGCCTAATTGTACACGAATTTGCTGCTGCTGTCCTTCGGGGAATACATCTATAATACGGTCAATTGTTTGGCTGGCAGAAGAGGTATGCAGTGTGCCGAAAACTAAGTGTCCTGTTTCAGCGGCGGTAAGTGCTAAACTTATTGTATCTATGTCACGCATTTCGCCTACCAGTATAATATCAGGGTCTTCTCTTAAGGCTGATTTTAATGCGTTAGCAAATGATCTTGTATCTTGTCCGAGTTCTCTTTGATGTATTACGCTCTTTTTTGATTTATGAACAAATTCGATAGGATCTTCAATAGTTAAAATATGTTCACTTCTTGTATCGTTTATATAATCTATCATAGATGCTAAAGTTGTAGATTTACCCGAACCCGTAGGACCTGTTACAAGAACTAAACCTCTTGGACGTTGTGTTACTGTTCTTACAACCTCTGATAAACCCAGAGTATCAAATGACGGAATGACGCTTGTAATTGTTCTGAATGCTGCTGCGTACGTACCTCTGTTTCTGTATATATTAACCCTAAAACGCCCAAGGTTGCTTATGCCGTAAGACATATCAAGTTCCCAATTCTGCTCTAATGTTCTTCTTTGTTCGTTATTTAACATTGGGAATAATAAATCTTCAATACTTTCGGGAGTAAATGGATCATATTTTGTTCTTAAAAGATTTCCGTCTACTCTTATAACAGGCGGTAAACCTGCTGAAACATGCAAGTCGCTTGCTTTATATTGTACAACTTCTTTTAGTAAGTCATCAATTATCATTTTCTACCCTCTTTTATTCCTAACTCAATAAAAATATGATACCTTTTTATTTTACTTTGCACAAGTTTTTTGTAATTTATATTTTGTCCATACAATATATATTGGTATTCCTGTTGCAATAATAAGAAGTGTTTTCATTGAATTTGCAAATTTATGAACGGTTAAAGAATACAAAATGAAGCTTCCTACAACTATAAAAAATATTCCGTATAAACTGTTAACTTTATTTTGAACGGTTTGTTTATTTTTAATTCTGTAAACAAATATTCCGATAGCGGTCAGAACGTAAAAAATTAATGCCGCATATATAACATAATCCAATAATTCACTGTAATTTCCGCAGAAAATTATAAATACACCCGACCAAAAACACTGTAATAAAAGTGAGTTTACGGGGACATTTGTTTTGTTATCAACAACGGCAAGCCTTCTGAATAATAAATTATCTTTTGCCATTTGATAATATACTCTTGCTCCTGTCATAATAAGACCGTTAGCACTACCGCAAGCTGATATAAGTATTATAACGGCAGTAATAATTTCTCCTATAGCTCCCGTAATATTACGCATGAGTATAACGGGAACAATATCCTCAGGAGCGGTTTTTATTTGTTCTATAGGTATAGAAAATACATAAAGTACGTTAATAAAAAGATATAAAACCATTACGATTACAACACCCCAAAACAGAGCAAGCGGGATATTTTTTTCAGGCTCTTTAACTTCTGCGGAAATAAATGTAATATTGTTCCAAGTAACCATGGCAAATATTGCTCCGACGGTTGCTGCTGATATAATTTCTATGTTTGAGAATGAAAAATTTCCCAAGGTATTAACAAAATTAGAAGAAACAACTTCCCAATTGCAGCCTAAAAACAATCCGAAAACTATTATTCCTACGATAGAAAGAACTTTTGTAACGGTAAATATATTTTGAGTTAAAACACCGTATTTAACTCCTCTTGAGTTGATAAAAGTTAACAGAATACATATTAACAAAGCAGCTAATTGCTGAGTTGAAACTTTTAAAAACGGTAAATTTATAAGATATAAGTTAGAACTGATTTGTGGGAAGATAATTCCTAAGAATTTGCCTACTGCGATACAAACAGCGGCAATAGTTGCGGTTTGTATTACAAGTAAAAGCGACCAGCCGTATAAAAATGCCGTTAAATCGTTAAACATTTTTTTTAAAAACATATACTGTCCGCCGTCTTCTTTAATATTTAAGACCGGTTCTGCGTACGCAATAGCTCCGGAGAGCGAAAATAACCCTGCAATTATCCACACTAAAAGCAAGAACCATGCATTTCCCACCTGACGGGCAATATCTGCCGATACTATAAATATACCGCAGCCAACCATTGACCCGACAACAACAGATATTGAATCTTTTAAATTTAATGTCCTTTTTAAATCACTGCTCATCTTTAAACCATACTTTATTTAATTTAAAAATTAAATTGTATCTTTTGCAATATGATATTAATTCTGATTTTACGTCTTTTAATAAAACAAAAATTGTAATCAGGTTAGGAGCTGCCATAACAAGATATGTTGCATCGGTAAAATCTATTACACTTTTAATATTCATACAAGAACCGATTATGATGAATAAGCAAAATATGATTTGATAAATAATAACTCTTTTGCATCCTTCTCCTGCAAGAAAGCACCAAGCCTTTTGTCCGTAATAAGCCCAAGATACTATTGTTGAGAATGCGAATAAAATAATAACCACAGCAAGGATATACGGGAAAAATGAAATAACGCTTTCAAAGGCGGAAGAAGTTAATTGAACACCGGTGATACCATTTGTATAGTTCAAATATTCACCGGTTAAAACTATAACAAATGCTGTCATGGAACATACAATAACGGTATCAAAAAACGGTTCGAGCATAGAAACAAAGCCTTGAGAAACAGGTTCATTGGTTTTAACAGCTGCATATGCAATGGGCGAAGAACCTATACCTGCCTCATTAGACTGAATTGAACGTCTTAAACCTATAATAATAGACCCGATTACTCCGCCTGCGACAGCTTTAGGAAAGAATGCCTCATGAACAATCGTGTATATTGCGTGCGGTATTTGATTAAAATGCAGAACAATTATTGTAATACACGCGAGCATATATATTATGCACATAATAGGAACTATTTTAGATGTAACGTTAGCTATGCTTTTGATACCTCCGACAATAACAAGAGCAACCATAAAAGCGATGAATAATCCGAAGAGCCAAGTATGTTGAGCAAAGAAACTGTTTTCACCGCCCGTTATAACAATAAATTGCTGTGCTGCCTGATTTGTTTGCAACATACATCCGCCCCCGAATGTTGCGGGAATGCAGGCTATTGTGAAAATATATGCCAATAATTTACCTGTTTTGGGCATATTTTTTTGAGCAAACCCTTTTTCCATATAAAACATCGGTCCGCCCGAGATTGTTCCGTCTTCGTTAACGTTTCTGTACTTTAAAGATAATGTAACTTCGCAAAATTTAAGTGCCATAGCAAAAATAGCACCGGTTGCCATCCAAAACATTGCCCCCGGGCCTCCTATTGATATTGCTATTGCAACACCCGCTATATTGCCGATACCGATAGTGCCTGATAGTGCAGTAGCTAATGCCCCAAATGAGGTTACTTCTCCTTTGTGTCCGTGATTGCTTTCACTTTTTCCAAAGATTTTTGTTAATGCGTGTTTGAACCCCCATATTCCTATACATCTTAAATAAAATGTACAAAATATGCTGGCCGCTATCATAAGTAATATCAGAACAGGTACTTCCGCTCCGAATATTTTTATATTTGCAAATATAAATGTTGAAAATTTATCCGAAAACGGTGCAAAATACTGCTCTATATATTCATCTATTCCCATTTATTTTTCTCTTTTATTTCGGCTCTAACTCTTTTTCAAGAATAATAAAAATAAGTCTTGTATACAAGTAATATAACCGTTACGCTTACAAAGTGTTACATTATAACTTTAATTAAAACTTTTATTTATAATGGAATTATGTCAAAAATATTTCAATCTAAATTTAATATTATTCTATTAATTTTATGGTTATTTATAACGCTGATAACTATGTTTCACCATGAAATATGGCGTGATGAAGCTCAAGCGTGGTGTTTGGTTAGAGATTTAAATTTTTGGGATATTTTTAAAGCTTCACGTATTGAGGGGCATCCTGTTTTGTGGTATTTAATTCTTTTCCCTTTCGCCAAATTTCATTTTTCTGTTTTTTCTATGCAAATTATCAGTTTAGTTTTAGTTTTTTTATCGGTCTGTTTATTTTTATTCAAATCTTCTTTTTCAAATTGGTTTAAATTTTTTGTTGTATTTAGTGCCGGCTTAGTGTATTATCTGCCTGTTATTGCCAGAAATTATGCTTTAGTGCCTGTATTTTTGTTTGCTTTAGCATATATTTATCCTAAAAGGTCAGATAAACCTTATATTTTTACCTGTATTTTAATATTACTTGCAAATACTCATTTGTTAATGTTTGGGTTTTGTTCCGTTGTTTCTTTAATATTTATTATTGAGCAGATTTTAGAATTTAAAAAATCAAAAAAAATATTTTTATTAATTCCTCCTGTTTTAATTATTATGAATAATTTATTTTTGATTTTTAATTTTTTAAGTACTTCACAAGTAAACAGCAGTGTAAACAATTACAATTCTTTTGCAAAAACTCCTTATGATATGATTATTGATTTTTCAGATATGTTTTATAATAACTTTCCTTTATTTAATAATGTTACAGGTGCTGTAATATTTTACATAATAATTGGTTTGCTTGCTTTTTATTTATACAAGTATTCTAAAAAAATGTTTACTGTAATGGTGATTTCTTTTGGTTGGTTTTTGTATATTTATTGTTATATATGGTTTGGAGGTATTCAATACCAAAAAGCATTTCTATTCTGGCTTATTTTATTATTTTGTTTTTGGAACTGCGATAATGAAAAATATAAAACTTATGCTCAAAAAATTATGGGAATTTTGTTTATAATAAGTTTTTTGGTTGGAATAACTGCGGTTATGGCAGACATAAATTTCAATTTCTCTTGTTCAAAACAGACTGCAGAATTTATAAAAAATAACTTAAAAGAAGAAAAAGTATTTCTTTTTAACGGAAAAGACTATGCAGTTTCACCTTTAAGTGCGTATTTGCCCGATAAAAAGTTTTATTCGGTAAATAATGGAAATTACCTTACTTGGCTGAATTTTTCAAATTTAGAAAATACAGATAAAATTGATATACCGCAAAATGCAAGATATTTAATATTGCAAGAAGCTCAAAATCATATTTCAAACCAAAAAGGCGGGGCGTTAATATTTTCTTCCGAAGAAAAATTTTTCAGGAATAAAGAAAATTATTCAATATACGATTTAAATCTGCTTTAAAAAGAAAAAAGCTATGAGAAATCATAGCTGTAGATTAGGGATATGTGTATCATCGTTTTTTCCAAGGAATATAGGTTAATCTTAGCAGTACAAATCAGTTTTTAAATCATACATAATTATGAATAAATTCATTTTGCAATTTGAAAGAATCGTATAAAAGAAGTATGTACGAAATGAAGGTATAATATTTTAACTTATTTGTTATGCTGCTTTTATTCTTTTTTTGTAATTTTCATTCCGTTTAATAATAATTATTTTCTTAAATTCAACAAAAAGCACGGCAAACTCGGCAAAATGCCTCAAACAGTGCCGTGCATTGCTATCTGTTTAATTAAAGAAAATTAAATTATTATTTCAAGTCATTTAAATTTCAAAAAAAGAGTATTAATGACAGAATAAAATTATTTTTATTCTTTTTTTGTAATTTTCATTCCGTTCAATAATAATTATTTTCTTAAATTCAACAAAAAGCACGGCAAACTCGGCAAAATGCCTCAAACAGTGCCGTGCATTGCTATCTGTTTCATTAAAGAAAATTAAATTATTATTTCAAGTCATTTAAATTTCAAAAAAAGAATATTAATGACAGTATAAAATTATTTTTATTCTTTTTTTGTAATTTTCATTCCGTTCAATAATAATTATTTCAAGTCGTTCAAATCACAAAAAAGAATATCAACAACAATATAATAAGAAGTTTTATTTAAAAAAAACTCATTTTGTGATATAAAATAAGTCATTAGGGATAAAGGGAATAAAATGAGTAATAACGGTACTTTAATGCAGGCACAGATGCTTATAGATGATGAGCAGTACGAAAAAGCATACGAAATGCTCCAAAATGCTTATGATAACATGAAAGATGATGCAGAATATCTTGAAAAAATCGCACTAGTGGCAAAAACTTTGGAGAAAAACGAAGATGCTTCAAAATATTGGGAAGAACTTGTTAAAGTTAACCCCAATTCTTTAATAGGCTATTCTGAATTGCTTGATGTGTATATTAATACCGATAAATACAAATATTACCTTACACGTGCAAAATATAAAGTGCTAAATCAACAGGTTGTACAAGCGGTTGATGATTATAAAAAAGCTATAAACTCTACAACAGAAGAAAATGAACTTATTAACGCAAGATTTTTACTTGCAAAAGCCTATGAACATATCGGCAAAACTCAAAATGCCATTGATGAATACTACAGAATAATTGAACAAAAAGACGATATGGCGATATATTACAAGCTTGCCGACCTTTATTGCGAAACAGATGACAGGTTTTCCGCCATTAATGTATTGGAACGCGGGGTTAAAGCTTTCCCTGAAGTAAAAGAATTGGGCGAATATTTAGCAGGGCTGTATATTAAAGAGGGGCAATATGATAAAGCACTTGAAAGTGCAAGGACTCCTTATACAAAAGTAAAAGCTTATCTTATGAATGGGGATAACGCCCAAGCCCTAACTCTTTTAAACGATAATAAAGATGAAAAAAATGCAAACTATTTTGCCTTAATGGCGGAATATTATTTTAACACTAAAAACTGGGTTAAATGCCGTGAAAATATAGATAAATTTGAAACTCTTTCGCCTCAAAACCCTTTGGTTTATCAAATGAGAGCACTTGTTTGCGACGCTAACGACGATTCTTACGGATACCACTATAATATGGGTAAATGCTATTCATATAAGCAAGATTACGAGCTTGCTTTAAATGAATACCTTAACGCTCACAGGTTTAACCCGAATAAAGCAGAAGCAATAAAAGAAATAATAAAAATAAATGAAGCCTCGGGCGATAAAACAAGTTTGATGGAGTTCTATGAAAAACTGGTACGCCAAGAACCCGATAACACTTTTGCACTTGCAGGCTTAGGGGATGTTTATGCCGATTTATATGAGTTTAAAAACGCACTTGAATACTATGAAAAAGCAATAAAAACAGGAACCGCAAGCTATGAAGTATATTATAAAACTGGGTTATGTTATGAAAAACTAAAAGATTTATCAAGTGCAAAAGACGCATATGAAAAATATCTTGCAAAAGCTCCGTTATCTCCCGATACGGAAAAATTAAAAGAAAAATTAGCTAAAATGGATACCTCATCTTCAGTTGCAGTAAGTGCCGACGAAGGGTTTATTGATAAAATTATGAAACTTTTCGGCAAATAAGTTTTAATCCAAAGTATATAAAAATTGCCGATAATGCAACGAATACAAATATTGAAAGGCTGTTATTTGAGGTCAAATATACTCCCGAAAAATTAGGCATTGCACCTATAATAAGTGCTAAAGTCGTTAATCCGAATGCAAAACCCTCCCTGTTTTTTTGCATATTTGCTATGGCACTGAGAGTTACGGGCATGGTATAGTTAAAGAAATAAATCCCTATAATGTATAAAATAGGGTTGTTTATCCCGAAAGCAATTAAGGGTGATGATATAATAAGTGCCGTAACCGTAACTTTCAGCCATCCGAATTTATCCGCTATAATTCCGCCCGTCATTTTGCCAAGAACAACCGCTAAAGTAAGCATAAATAAAAGGTTCAAATTTTCTTTCCACGGAAGAACCACGCTTAAGCCGATAAAAGACCTTATTGCAATAGCCAAAAGCAAAAGATTTAATATAATAAAAAATTTGTTATATTGTATTTCCCTATATATTGTTTGAGGAATTTCTTTATATTTATTAACCAAAATTAAAACGGCACACAAAAGTAGTATTATTGCACAATATTCAGGAGATATCAGTTTTTTAACAGCTAAAGCACCCAGAAATAACCCCATTGCCCCCGGGGCTACATAAATACCCGGTATTGAAGCCTTATTGTCAGAGAGTTTAAGGCATATTATACCGCCTCCGACGTGGAACATTGCATTACCCAAACCCGATAAAATAACGGCAACAAGTGAAAATTTCCACAATATTGCCCCCAGAGCGGTTAAAATACATCCCATAAAAGCACATATATGAGGCTTTTTATTCTTATCAAAAATATCACCGAAAAAGCTCTGCAATCCAAATGCAAGTACGTTATAAAGTACAATCAATAAAAACGTAAATACTTCATTAAATTCATTATATCTTATTCCCGAAAGTACGCTTATAACACACGCCATATCAATAAGCATGTGAGAAACGGAATATAAACCGACGGTTTTAATTTTGTTTATCATCATTATTCCTTTTAATCTCCCGTCTAATTGACCGAAATGCCATAAATACTAACAATACAAGAAAAATTAATGTGGCATATACAATATTTGTTTTTGCTGTTTCCGTTTTGTTTTCTTTCTTTTGTCTTATGTCATACTTTATATCCGCATAAGCAGCATTGGCGTTATTTAATTCTGATTTTGTATTTTCCTGTTGTTTTACTTCTTTTTTCGGCTCATTTTTTTGTATATGTTTTTCCGTTTGTACTTCCGTATTATTTTTATATTTATTTTCAGGTTCATCAGTGCTCATGGGTTCTTTAATTTTAGGTTTTCCATGAATTATAATAAATTCGGGAGGAATACTGTCTGCATAGGCTGCATTGCCGTTGAACAAAAATGTTTTTTTATTTTCATAATTTTTTTGTTTTTCGGGTTTTTCTTTTTGTTGTTTTTTATTTTGTTTATCCCAATCTTTAGATTCCTGTCGGCTGCTTGGCACATTAATAGTTAAACGTCTTAAAAGTCTGTCATTTCCTTCAGTATCAAACGAAGCACCTTGTGAAAATTTTGGTGGGATGCTAATAATATCTGCACTGGCGGTTTGTATTGATATAATTAATGTTAAAACGGTTAAAACTATTAACTTTTTCATATTTATATCTCCATAATTATTAATCCGATTAAAAAAGAAACTGCATTCATTAAAAAAGACAGCTTAAAAAACGGCAGTTTAAACTCTTTTAAAGTGAATTTTAAAAACAAATATTCAAATAAAACTACGATAAATTCACAAAACACAATGTAATAAAACCCGTAATCTCCCACTTTATCTATGGTTTTTGATAACGTAAAATTTAATGCGGGGTTAGAAATTACATTTGCAATAAGTGCAAATAAATAAACTTTTTTATCTTTTATTCCGACAAGGCGAATTAGTGCTAATTCAATTATTACGGTATAAATTAATGCTTTTAAAAATAACATTCTTCGCCCTCAAAGTGAATAAATTAATTATACCCCCCCCCCCATCAAAAAACAACAAGTAAAAATCATAAAATTATTTCATTGATTTTGTAATTCTGAACAAAATATCTAAGTCAGAATCCTTAATAATTTCAAGACTTTTAACAATATAATTTTTCTTATATTTTGCATCATATTTAAGGTGCTCAAATTCAAACAATTCGGGCAGAGAAACATTTAAGGCTTTTGCTATTTCTTTTAAAAATTGGGAAGGAAATGTAACACCGCATTCAATATTGCTTATATGTTTTTGGTCTGTTCCTAAAATATCTGCTAAATCTTCTTGTGTTAACTTTTTAGCAGTTCTTAATTTTTTAATTCTTTTCCCTAAAAGTTTCTTAATTGTGTTCATAATTTAACAATAATATTTTTTATCAAATTATGTTATTGATAATATTTTCTAAATAATTGATAATTAGAATATTTAAAGGATAATAAAATGATTTATAAAATGTTTAAAAAATACTATATGCCTGAATTTGATTTACCAAAATCATTAAAAATAAAATTAGTAAAAAGCCAAAAAGAACTTTTACTTGAACTTGCAAGCGGAAAAACAATACCTGCAATCGCTGAAAAACTTAATAAAACACCAAATAATATAAAAAAACGTACATTAAATCTTTATAAAAAATTTAATGTTCATTGCCGTAAGGAATTATTATTAGAAACTATTGAGCAAAAAATAATCTCTTATAAAAATATTTCTCCGAGGTGTAGGAAAAGATTTTTAAAATCTGACAATATACCCGTTTCTTTTGAAGTGATAGCACCCAAAAATCTTGAATTATCGGAAATGGAATATAATTTTTTATTACTGCTGTCTCAAAGTTATACAAGAAAACAAATTATGAAAATGTTAAACTTTTATAATATGCACGATTGTAATTATTATTATCATTGTCTGCTTAATAAATTAAATGCAAAAAATGCAATTCAGGCAGTTGTGGTAGGGATAAAATACGGCATAATAAAAATTTAAATTATTACCCTCGGTTATTCTTTTTAATATCCTGGAATGCTAATATTTATCGTATTTAAAGTAATATTTATTTTGTAAATATAAATCAAAAATTGCCTTAAAAATAACA
>CANRMD010000042.1 GCA_947631645.1 Candidatus Gastranaerophilales bacterium | reverse complement strand
GTTACTAATGAATATGGACCTGTTGACCTTGCGTGAATTTTATCATCTACTAAGTGAACAAGTTTTAAGAAGTATGTAATACCTACAGAAACCGGTCTGTCAAATGGTTCGCCGGTTCTTCCGTCGTATAGAGTGACTTTTCCGTCTTCGCCTACCCAGTCACAGCCTGATTCTTTTATACCTCTTAATAATTCATATTTTGTTGATATTTCTGATTTATTTTCGCCGTACATTTCATCGAATGATGGTGCTTCATAATAATCGCCCGTTAAGTATGAAGCTAAACCAAGTAAGCATTCATATGTCTGACCTACATTCATACGAGAAGGTACACCCAGTGGGTTTAATACGATATCAACAGGAGTTCCGTCAGGTAAGAACGGCATATCTTCTTTCGGTAATATTCTTGAAACAATACCTTTGTTTCCGTGTCTTCCCGCTAACTTATCACCTACCGATACCTTACGTTTCTGTGCTATGTAGACTTTGATTAATGTATTTGCACCCGGCATTAATTCGTCGCCTTTTTCGCGGTCAAATACTTTAACATCGACTACACGTCCGCCTTCACCGTGAGGTACTCTTAATGAGTTATCTTTTACATCTCTTGCTTTTTCCGCGAAAATTGCTCTTAAAAGTTTTTCTTCGGGCGGATGCTCAGATTCACCTTTCGGTGTTACTTTACCTACTAAAATGTCATCGGCATAAACTCTTGCACCTATACGAACAATACCTCTTTCATCCAAATGTCTTAATGATTCTTCGGATACGTTCGGTACTTCTCTTGTTATTTCTTCAGGTCCGAGTTTTGTTTGTCTTGCTTCAA
Organism: Candidatus Gastranaerophilales bacterium; assembly: GCA_947631645.1. GTDB lineage: Bacteria > Cyanobacteriota > Vampirovibrionia > Gastranaerophilales > Gastranaerophilaceae > Avigastranaerophilus. The sequence continues at coordinate 13,255 of CANRMD010000042.1, read as the reverse complement.
TTTCAAGTTTTTCAATATGTAATGATGTAAATACATCATCATATACGCATCTTTCACTCAAAAGGATAGCATCTTCGAAGTTATATCCTTCCCAAGGCATATATGCTACTAAAACATTTTTACCTAATGAAAGTTCTCCGAAGTGTGTAGAAGCACCGTCCGCGATTACATCGCCCGCTTTGACCTTGTCGCCCTCCGATACTATCGGTTTTTGGTTAATACAAGTATCTTGGTTGCTTCTTACATATTTCATTAATTGATATTTGTGTAATTTATTTGATTTATCTTTTATCCAGATTTCTTCACCGACTACTTTTACGACAGTTCCGTCGACATCTGAAACTACAACCATGCAAGAGTCTTTAGCTGCTCTTTTTTCCAAACCTGTTGCAACAACGGGCCTATCCGTAATTAAAAGAGGAACTGCCTGACGCTGCATGTTAGAACCCATTAAGGCTCTGTTTGCGTCATCGTGTTCTATAAACGGAATAACCGAGGTAGCAACCGAGATAACCTGAATGGGCGAAACACCCATATAGTCAACTCTTTTTGATTCACCCATTGTAAATTCGGATTTATAACGAATTGGTACATATTGAGCTTTAATGCTTCTGTCGGGGTTTAATGTCAAGTCTGATGGTGCTACACGGAAGTTTTCTTCTTCGTCAGCACTCATATAGTGTACTTCATTTGTTACAACACCGTCTTTTACTACGAAATAAGGTGTTTCAATAAAGCCGTAATCATTAACTCTTGCGTGAGTAGCTAATGAACCTATCAAACCTGCGTTAGGACCTTCGGGGGTTTCTATAGGACATATTCTTCCGTAGTGTGACGGGTGAATATCACGAACCGCAAACCCTGCTCTTTCTCTTACAAGACCGCCGGGGCCTAATGCTGATATACGTCTTTTATGTGTTAACTCTGATAACGGGTTAACCTGATCCATAAACTGTGATAACTGAGATGAACCGAAGAATTCTTTTAATGATGCAATCAACGGTTTTGTATTTAATAAGTTCAACGGTGTAAGTGTTTCAGAGTTTTGAAGAGTCATTCTTTCTTTAACGATTCTTTCAATTCTTGATAAACCTACTCTGAATTGGTTTTGTAATAATTCGCCGACCGAGCGGATTCTTCTGTTTCCTAAGTGGTCGATATCATCGCAGCTTCCTTCATCGTAAGTTAAGTTTACTAAGTATTCAACTGCTGCAACTAAGTCTTGGATTGTTAATGTTCTTTGAGTCTCGGCTACGTTTAAGTTTAATTTTTTATTTAACTTGTAACGGCCTACTCTGCCGATATCATATTTTTTATCATCAAAGAAACGTGATTCAATAATTGAACGGCCGCCGGCTGCTGAAGCCGGGTCTCCCGGGCGAAGCTTTTTATAAACTTCAATTAAAGCATCGTCAGTTGTTTCTGCCGTATCTTTTTCCAATGTTTTCTTTAAAAATTCAAAGTGAGTAAACAGTGTTTCCATTTCGGATACTGTTATACCCAAAGCTTTTAATAATGTTGTTGCTAAGATTTTTCTGTTTTTATCTATTTTTACATAGATTATATCGTTAGCATCGGTTTCTATTTTTAACCATGCACCTCTGTTTGGAATTAAGGTTGCATTAAATAATCTTTTACCCGTAGGTGATATTTCTCTTTTGAAGTAAATACCGGGAGAACGTACAATCTGTGATACAACAACACGTTCGGCACCGTTAACAATAAATGTACCTTTATTTGTCATGGTCGGGATATCGCCGATATAAACTTCCTGTTCTTTAATTTCACCGGTATCACGGTTAACTAAACGAGCCATTACGCGTAATTGTTTTGCGTATGTAGCATCGTGTATTCTTGCTTCTTCCAAAGAATATTTTGGATTATCAAAAGTGTAATTCGGCAAAAAGTGTAATTCTAACCTGCCTGTATAGTCTTTAATAGGAGAATAAGAAAGAAATTCTTCTTTCAAACCTTCTTTTAAAAACCACTCAAATGACTTTTTCTGAATTTCGATTAAATCCGGTAAGTCATCCAATCTTGTTTTGGGCATGCCCATCGGAGTTATTCTCTCAGAATATTGTTTCTTTAACATTCATTCACCTCTCATTATGTGGTGTACTACAACTATATAAAAATTATTAATTTTTCAACTAAAGGCACTCATAGCCATTATAAAATGATACTTGCTAAAACATCAGCGTCAAGAAAAAAAACAATTTTAAAAGATTTTGTTAAACAAATGTTAACAAAATCTTTTTTCCTAAACCTAAAATAGAGTAAAAAGCTTGTAATGACAGCGATACCCTGTCAAGCCCCTTGTTTTTTTATTCTTAATCGCAATTTATTTAATTAAATGTTATAATCTAGCAGTTATGAATTTTAAAATATTTCATCTTAATACGCAGGCTAAAATTATTTTTACCTGGCTTTTTATCGGATCTGCCGTTATCGGTTTGATTTCTGTTTTTGCAATAAATAATATTCAAAATAAACTTGATAAAAATTACTTTGAATTTGCACAATTGATGACTAAGGCAATTGCGGCTCAAACTTCTGATTTTGAAAATATTTCATCGGAAGAAAAAGCCAAAATACTTTCTGACAGATATTCTTCATTCATCCGTGATAATGAAGATGTCTCTTTTATTGAGTATAAAGATAAAAGTAATCAGTTAATTTATTCTTCAAAAGATAATTTGCCTGTTGAAGAAGAAGATACTTTGCTAAATGTCAGTTCTACTGTTATTTCAAACGGAAAAGTAATGGGTTCTGTTACTGTAGGACTAACGGGCAGAGGAATTAAGTTACTTTCTAAAACCGCTAAAAAAACTCTTTTTGGTATTTTCGGACTATCTTGGTTAACATTTACCGTACTTTTGCTGTTAAGTTTTCTTTTGATGTCTAAAGAATTAAAAAATTTGTACAAAGGTGTAAAACAAATTTCAACGGGGCAATTTGGGGTTAAACTTGATACTCAAAATACGGGAGAGTTGACGGATGCGTTTAATGACATGTCTAAAATTCTTTCTAAGTACGAAGAACAAAATATAGAACAGCTTACACTTGAACGTAATAAATTAGAAGCCGTATTGATGAGTATTATAAACGGTGTTATTGTTTGTGATAACTTTGATAATATAGTTCTTTCCAATTCTGCAGCACTTCATATGCTTGATGTTGAAGAAAAAGACTTTATAAATACAAAAATTCAAAATTTTGTCGATTCTCACGGGCAGAAGTGTTTCCTTGAAAAAATAGAGGAATTTAAAGATACTCCTTTAAATGTTATTGAACAAAAGCCTGTTGAATTTAATATTGAAGCGGGAAAAAGGACTATTAAAGCCATGATTTCCCCAATGTTTTCAAAACAACAGGATTATGTCGGTTATATTATTGTTTTAATTGATATTACAAGAGAAACCGAGGTAAATAAACTTAAAAATACTTTTATTTCGAATGTTTCGCACGAGTTAAGAACTCCCGTTACCGTTTTAAGAACATATATTGATACGCTTTGTCATAACGGTGACGACTTTGATGAAGAAACTAAAAAAGAATTTATGAATACAATTGATACGGAAGCAAAAAGGCTTCATACAATGGTTAATGATATTCTTGATTTTTCTCGTCTTGACTCGGGTAATGTTTCACTTAAAAAAGAATTTTCCGACATTATTGAACTTATAGAGCAAAATATTAATTCGATAAAAATACTTGCTGACGAAAAACAAATGAAAATAATTTTTAATAAACCCGAAAAACTTCCCCACGTCCCGATTAATGTTGAAAGTATTGACAGAGTTATTAGGAATTTACTCTCTAATGCAATTAAATATTCTGATGACGGTAAAGAAATTATTGTTTCCGTAATGCAGGATGATGAGGGTAAAAATATTAAATTCAGCGTTAAAGATAACGGTATCGGAATAGCTAAAGAACACTTGGAAAAAATATTTGACAGATTTTACAGAGTTGAAAATGCAACTCATACAGTAAAAGGAACGGGTTTAGGGCTACATCTTGTTAAATTGACGATTGAAAAATATCATAACGGAAAAATTACCGTTGAAAGTAAAGAGGGTGAAGGTTCAACTTTTACGGTTATTCTTCCGCTTGAAGTTGATGAAAATGAATTAGTCTAAAAATTACGGTAATAAGGTACATTATTTTCTCTTAGAAGCTTTTCCGCTTCTGCATCACTTATTCCCTCTCTGTCAAATAATAAATAGGCTGAAAATTCTCCTTTCGGTTTAATATTGCTAATTTTTAAGATGTCTTTATGATTTAATATCGGTGAGTTTTTTATAAGATTAAACTTACAATTTGAAATAAAATAAATGTAATCTTTTATTTCTTTTATAAAATTAATTGTTTGTAATAAATCTTCTTTTGTCTCTGTAGGAAAACAATATATTAATGCCAGGGTAATGTCTATACCTGCATCATGGGTATCTTTTATGATTTGTTTTGAATAGTTTAAATCTATACCTTTATTCATAAGTTTTAATATTCTTTCGGAACCGCTTTCCAAACCGTAAAAAACAGCACATAAACCTGATTTTTTTAATTTTATTAAAAACTCTTTAGTAATTGTTTTTTCTAACCTTAAAAAAGCAAGCCAACTTATATTTATATTTCTTCGTATTATTTCGTCAGCAAATTTTTCTGCGAAATTTAAATTTAACGCATCATCTATAATATAAAATCTGTTTATTTTATATTTTTTTATAAGGTATTCTATATAATCAACAGCTTTTATAGGATTTTTAATATAATATTTTTTTATCTCTTTTGTATAACAAAATATACATTTACCCCAGTAGCAACCTTTTGAAAATTCTATATTAAATTCCTGGTAATAATATTTATCAAATTTGAAATTGTCATATGATGGCGGGAATATAACATTTATATCATTGCACATATTCGTGTCATTAAATATAATTTGAGAGTTTTCTTTATATACTATCCCGTGGATTTTCTTAATATCTTGTTTGTGTTCTACGCATTTAACATAATCTACAATTGTTTTTTCTCCCTCGCCGGTTAAAATAACATCAAAATATTCATTAAATAATTCAGGATATTTTTTAAAGCTTTCGATAGTTAAACTAACTTGAACTCCGCCGATTATAATTTTGGCTTTAGTGTGTTGTTTTAATAGTCTTGATAATGTCAATGAAGGTAGTAAATTGAATTCAAAAGGAATTGTAATGCCTATTATATCGTATTTATTAGCATGAATTTCTTTTATTTTATTTTCAAAATATTTATAATATATATTTCTTTCAGGGGTTTTACAGTAATCTTGTATATCTTTGTAATTGACATTATATTGTGGATTATTTTCATCAATATGTAATGTTTTGTAGTTAATATTTAAAGTACTTGGGAAATATGGTAAATAAGCAAGAGAAAATGCCAAAGTCAAAGTTTTATATTCATTATCAGTTAATTTTTTATTCTCTATATAATGTTTAAATATCTCTTGAGCTTTATTTATCAATGATTTAGTAACATTTATATTATCGTATAAATATTTTTTTATATATTGTTTTTGCCTTAAAAAATTTTCTTCACTTATTTGATATTCACTTTTTGGTAAATCGCTATAGTTTGATTTATATATTTTTTTTAAAATTTCAACGGTATTTTTTAAATATTTTGGAGAAATTATATCGTTTAAAAATTCTATGTTCATATCGACGGCATTTGTTTTGATTTTATTTGCCTGTAACTGTCCCATTAAAATTGGTACCGCACTATATATAGAATAAGGAAATATTAATGGCGGATGTATTAATAATACTTTCATAAATTTCTCCGGTATTTATATATTTGCTGAGTTTTCATTTTTAATTTTTTCCAGTGCTTGTTTTGAACCGTCATAGCGTTCTGATAATTGAAGCGAGTAATTTATTGATTCCATATCCCTTGACAGAGCTTCTTTACAGGCATATATATCATTTATGGAACAGCCGTTTAATGGTGTTTTTGATATTTTGTTTCTTTTATATATCTTTTTATATATTTCTTGTGTTTTATAATCGTATCCGGGCAGATTCTTTTTAAATCCGTAATATTTGTAAAGAGCTCTTGCAAGAGTATAAATTTCAATTTCTTTATCGTTAAATATAAACATTTCTTTTGTTTTAAAGCTGATTTTTGGTCTTGTTTTTTCATTTATTGAAATCATCAAATTTAAAGTAAATGCTTTTGTTCCTTTTAAAGGAGTTAAAAACCCCTCTTGTTCTCCGATTTTGGTTAATAATTTATCGGCTTTTTTTATAATATGAACTTCCATTCCCTTTTTTTTCATATATTTAATAAGTTCTTTAGGAGTGCTTATAAATTCTTTCATTAAGTTATCCAGAATTTCAGTTACTTCATTAACTTTCTTTTCTGTTTCGGTGGAAAGTTTCATGGTTGCACCGGAATTCATTGAATGTTTGGTAGTTGAATTTTTGTAAAAAGCTGCTGTTTGCTGCTTTTTACTCAGTTTTTTTAAAAGGAAATTTTTATAATATTCTTTTAATTTTTTAAATAATTGCATAATATAATTATAGTGCAAATCTTGTTAATTGCATATATAATTATAAAAAAGGAAAATAACTTGAATAATTATTACAAAAAGTATATTCCATATATGTTTATACTTCCGGCGTTAATTTTGCTGGTTATTTTCTTTTTTATTCCTTTTTTTTATACGATAATTTTAAGTTTTAAAGATTATTCTACGGATATATATAACCCCGTATTTGCGGGTTTTTCAAATTATGTAACGCTTTTAAAATCTAAGGAATTTTATTCAACCTTGTTGAATACTTTCTTATTTTTACTTATGGTAGTGCCTTTTTTGGCCGTGTTCCCGCTTGTTGTAGCTATATTTATAAATCAAAAAATCAGAGGAATAAATTTATATAAAGTATTAATATATCTTCCTGTTGTTGTTTCAATTGTTGTAGTTGCAATTGCTTTTAAGTGGTTATATGCTCAAGAAGGTATATTAAATTACTTTTTGGAATGTATAGGTATTAATTCAATAGGCTGGTTAACTGATACAAGATTTGCACTGTTTTCTGTAGCTTTGGTAACAATATATAAGGGTATAGGATATTATATGATGATATACTTATCCGCTTTAATCGGAGTACCAAAAGATTTGTACGAAGCTGCTGATGTAGACGGTGCTAACGAATTTGTAAAACATCTGACGGTTACAATTCCTCATTTAATGCCTACTATAGCTCTTGTTGTAACTGTTTCTTCAATCTCTGCATTGAAAGTATTTGCCGAAATTTATGTTATGACAAAGGGCGGGCCTTTAAATTCAACTAAAACAATTGTATATTATATATATGAGCGGGCATTTGAAAATCTTGATTTATCTATGGCTTCAGCTGCTTCCGTCGTTTTATTGATAGTTATTATGCTGTTTTCAATTATTAATATTACTTTTTTTGAAAATAAGAGGTACAAGCTTTGATAAGAAAATTTTTAAAAGGTTTTACCTCTCATTTATTTTTAATAACAATGTCTTTTTTATCATTGTTTCCTTTTATTTGGTTAATATCAACCGCATTAAAAGGAAACAGTGAAAATATATTTGCATACCCTCCGGTTTTTATACCAAAAGATTTAACTTTTGAAAATTTTACCGGTGTTTGGCATCAAATTCCGTTTTTGCTGTATTTTTTGAACAGTTTTATTGTTGCAGCTTTTACGGTTATTTTAAACCTGATATTTTCTTCTCTTGCGGCATATCCTTTGGCAAGAATGAATTTTAAAGGCAGAAACTTCATATTTTGCTTAGTTCTTGCAACTATTATGATTCCGTTTCAGGCTATAATGCTACCTGTATATTTAATTGTTTTAAAGCTTCATTTGGTTGATTCATACGGGCTTACATTAGGATATTTAGGTTTAATACTTCCTTTTGCTGTTAATGCATTCGGAATATTTTTAATGCGTCAGGCATTTTTAGCTGTGCCTAAAGAAATGGAAGAGGCCGCTTTTATTGACGGATGCAGTGTTTTTAATATTTGGCGGAAAATACTTTTACCGCTTACTTCTCCAACTTTAGCAGTGCTTGCTATTTTTACGTTTATAGGTTCGTGGGGCGAATTTTTATGGCCCAGTATTGTACTTACAAATAAAGCTCTTTACACACTTCCCGTAGGAGTAAATGACCTGCAGGGAATGTTTAGTGCCAATTGGCGTTTCATCGCTGCAGGTTCTATAATATCTATTATTCCTATAATTATATTCTTTATTTTAATGCAGAAACATTTTGTTTCGGGTCAAACAGAGGGGGCTGTTAAAGGATAAATAATTATTCAAATATATTTTTATCCTCTTGTTCGTCGGTTTCTTCGTTTGTATATTCAAATTCACAATCTATATCATCGAACAAGCTGTTTTTATTTACATAAGAAGATTTGTATTTTGAAAATTCATCGAATGCCGATATGTCATAATTTGATTCATTATCAACATATTCTTTATGTAATTCTTTTTTAGTGAATTGTTCCGTATCTGTTGTTTTTTGTCTTAAAAACGGATTAGAATTTACATTTGACATACAATCTTCCTTTTATTAGTGTATATATTATATATAAAAAATATATACCCAAAAGATTGCTATTTTATTCCGTGCAAATAAGTCAAAAATTGCCTATAATGGTTTAATTTCAAACATTACAGGCAATTTACAAAAGTTAATATTTGTTACTTATCTTAACAAAGAATATATATCGGGAAATACTTCCAAACTTCGTTTTAGTATGTTATTTACGTAAGCTATTAGTATTCCGTAGTTTGTTATTGGAATACCTTGTTTTTCTGCTGTTTTGTAACGCCATAATACTTCTTTATCTTTTAACATACAGCTGCCGCAGTGTACTATTAAGTTATATTTCGTTAAATCAGCAGGGAAGCCCGTACCTGAAGAAAATTCAAAATTGAAATTTTTTCCAGTATAATTTTGTATCCATTTCGGGAGTTTTACAGTACCGATGTCATTACATTGCCTGTGGTGGGTACAGCCTTCTGAAATCAATATTGTATCGTTATTATTTAAATTTTCAAGTGCTTTAATTCCTTTTACTGCATATTCTAAAACACCTTTATATCTTGCAAAAAGTATTGAAAAAGAAGTTAACAATATATCAGATGGTGTTTCATTATTTACTTTTTCAAATGCTTGCGAGTCGGTAATAACTAATTTGGGTCTGTTTTTAAGACAATTCAGAGCTTGAATTAATTCTGTTTCTTTTACGACAATATTTGTTGAGCCTGTTTCTAAAAGTTCTCTTAAAACTTGCTGTTGGGGCAGTATTATTCTGCCTTTCGGAGCGGCTGAATCTATCGGGGTTACCATTATTACGGTATCGTTTGAAGTTATTATGTCTTTTACTAAAGTCAGTTTATTTTCGGGTTCTTCATATATTTTTGTTATCAATTCTTTTAATTCATATATATTTTTTTTATTTAAAGCACTTACATAAATTTCGTTTTCTTTTAAAGGTTTAAATTCCGTTATTAAATCCGATTTGTTATATACGATAATATATTTAATATTTTTTTCTTCAAAAATATTTATTAATTCCGTATCTTGAGCGGATAATCCCGGCCGGGCATCTGTTGTAAGGATTGCAATGTCGGTTTTATTTAATACTTGCAGAGTTTTTTCAACTCTCAATTTTCCCAAATCACCCTCATCATCAAAACCTGCTGTATCCGTTATAACAACAGGACCGAGGGGAAGCAGTTCCATTGCTTTTTGAACAGGGTCTGTAGTTGTGCCTTTAATTTCAGATACTATTGAAATATTTTGATTTGTTATTGCATTTATAAGACTTGATTTGCCCGCATTTCTTTTACCGAAAAAACTTATATGTATTCTCTCTGAAGAGGGGGTTGAATTTAAACTCATATATTATCCTTTTTTAAATTGTTAACTTTATTGACTCTTTATTTTATAATAAAACGGGATATGGAGAAAGATGCATGCGAAATTTTTTTAAGTATTTATTAATGATAATAATTTTATTGTGTAATAATGCCGCATTTGCGTCTGATAATTCTTTGCCTGTAAGGGTCGGGATAAGCAATACAAATTTTAAAACATATTTATATGATTTAATTGAATTCAATGATGCATCCGAATTGACCGTTATGGACTCGGCTACAGGCTATGTTGTTCCTATTGAAGAAAATTCTCAAATAGTAAAAGTGACATCCGAAAATAATTTATTCAGAATATATGTTGATGATGAGTTAAAGGCTAAGAACTTGACGGGGCCCGTTTTAATATCGCCTAAGGCAGAAAATCTTATTTCAATAGCGGGTTTAAAGCGAAAAGGCAAACAAGCTTTATATAGAGGGTATATAGAACTTGCAAGATGTTCAAAAGATATAAGCAAGTTTGCAGTTGTTAACGTTTTAAGTCTGCATGATTATTTAAGGGGTGTTGTACCTAATGAAATGCCTGTCAGATTTGGTTTGGAAGCTTTAAAAGCTCAAACAGTGGCGGCAAGAAATTATGCGGTTGCACCGAGAGTTAAAGCATATAAAGAATTTGACTTGTGTGATTCTGTCGCTTGTCAGGTATATTATGGTGCTAATACTGAGGATATAATTTCTGACCGTGCTATTGACGAAACAAACGGAATTATCGCCATAGATAATGATAATAATCCTATACTTGCTTTATACAGCTCTACTGCGGGCGGGTATACGGAAAGTTATTCGTTTGCATTTTCAGACCCTAAAACAAAGGAGTTTCCCGCAAAAGATATTCATTATTTAACTGCAACCCCAGATAATAAAGATTTTAAACCGCTTGACAGTGACGAAGCATCTGAAAAGTTTTATACTTCAAAGCCTGAAGCTTTTGATGATTTATCGCCATATTACAGATGGGAAAAGGAATTTACGGTTGAAGAATTAGAACAGGTACTTGCAAAAACACTTCCCGCTCAGGCAAAAACCGGTTTTATTTCTCCTCAAATAAAAGAGGGTGAACCAATCGGTCATTTATTAAGTATTAAAACACTAAAAAGGGGTAAATCGGGTAAAATTATTGAACTTGAAATACAAACCGATAAAAATATTTTTGTAGTACAAAAAGAACTTGTTATAAGACGTTGTTTTCAGAAAAACGGAATTTCTTTACCAAGTGCGAATTTTGTCGTAAATTACATAGATGCTGAAGAGCCCGTGTATAAATTTTCGGGCGGAGGTTTCGGGCATGGTGTCGGGCTCAGCCAGTGGGGTGCCGGTAAAATGTCAAGCTTGGGCTATAAATATGACGAAATTCTTCAACACTACTATAAAGGTGTTAAACTTGCAGCTATACCGATTGAGATTTCTTCTTCATTAAGTGTTGATGATATGTTCTTTTCAGAAGAAGATAAAGCTAAGGTTTTTATTTTTAATCCCGACAAAGCAAAACACTTGAGAATTGTTATAAATAATAAAGAACTTGATGTTATTGCGAAAGGAAAAGAAACAGAAGTTGATATTTCCAAATATTTAAAAAAAGGGTTAAATAAAATCACTTATACAATTCTTGATGAAAATACACAAAGTAATGACAAACTTAAAATAATAACGCAGATAAAAGGAGCAGTTGATGAGTAAAGATTCGTCCTTGTTAAAAGCTGCGTGGTTAATAGCTTTTGTGACAATTATATCAAAGTTTGTCGGCTTTATAAGAGATATTTGTATTGCAAATTATTACGGAGCGGGCTTAGTTTCCGACGCTTACTTTTATGCTTATCAAATACCGTCTTTAGCTATTATTTTAATGGGCGGAGTCGGCGGGCCGTTCCATAGTGCAACTGTTAGTGTATTTGCTAAATTAGTCAACCCTGAAGATAAAATACCCTCGGAAAAGGTCAATAAATTATTTAATACCTTTTTAACCGCAACTTTTATTGTTTTTTTAATTCTTTCCGTAATTATATTTGTTTTTTCCGATGAAATTTTAAATATAATAATTCATTCAGATAATATTGAACTTGTTTCTTTAGCAAGCAAACACTTAAGAATTATGACTCCTGTTATATTAATCGGCGGGATTATAGGTATTTATTACGGACTTTTAATTACATACAGAAACTTTTTACTTCCGAATATATCTCCTGTTTTAATGAGTTTGAGTATTATATTTATAATTGCCTTTACAAAGGGTGATAAGTTCGGTATATCACTTGCCGTTGCCACATCGATAGGGGCTTTACTACAGTTTTTTGCACAATTCCCTGCGGTTAAAAAACTCGGGTTTAAAATAAAACCTAATTTTGATATAAAAAATAATCCTGAATTTAAAAATCTGATTGAGCTTGTATTCCCTGCGGCACTTAGTTCTACAATAGGACAAATATATGTTTATGTTGACATGTTTTTCGCTTCACAGCTAAAAGAGGGAGCGTGGACTGCGATAGGTTATGCGAACAGAGTCTTTCAATTCCCCGTGGGAATTTTGGTTACGGCATTTTTGGTTCCTTTATTTCCTATATTTTCTAAGCTTGTCGGTGAAAAAAAATATGATGATATTAAATATTATTTCCATAAAGGGGTCGGACTGTTAAATTTTGCCGCAATTCCTATTATGTTTTGTATTATTTTATTAGGCTACGATACCGTACAAATAGTATTTCAACGCGGGCAGTTCGATTCAAGAGCAACATATATGGTTGCTCAAGCATTAACATTCTTATCTTTTGCCATAATTCCTTATGTATTCAGAGATTCAATTACAAGAGTTTTTTACTCGTTCAATGATTCTAAAACCCCGTTTTTAGTAGCTTTTTCATCTATTATACTTAAATTTATTCTAAACTCGTTATTTATAGAAAAACTCGGGATTGCGGCTATTACACTTTCAACCTCTTTGGTAACTTTGTTTAATGCGACTTTGTTAGGATGTATACTTCTGAAAAAAATTAATCTTGATTATAAAATATATTTTAAAAATTTGATTAAAATGTTTTTGGCTGCATTCTTGGCTTTCGGGCTGAATTATTTAATATACGGCTTATGGGTAATCGACAGTCAAAATTGGTTATTACTGCTCATAAAAACATTATGTATGTTTATATTATGCATGGTTACATATACAATTCTTGCAGCATTGTTTAAAATTGAATATGTGGGAGAATTACTTGGAAGAATCAAAAATTATTTCAGACAAAAATTTGTTAAATAAAACACTTGAAAATGGCGGAGTAATAGCTTTTGTTACTGATAC
>CANRMD010000041.1 GCA_947631645.1 Candidatus Gastranaerophilales bacterium | reverse complement strand
TAATCTAAACCGATTTTATGGCAGAATTTAACACTGTCAGGGTCACCGCCATGTTCACCGCAAACACCGCCAACCAGTTTAGAGTTAACCTTTTTACCTTTTTCCATAGACATTTCAATTAACTGTCCGACACCTTTTGTATCTAATGTTGCAAAAGGATTAGAAGGAAGGATTTTTTGTTCAACATATCTGTTTAAGAACTTGCCTTCAGCGTCATCTCTTGAATAACCGAATGTCATTTGAGTTAAATCGTTTGTACCAAATGAGAAGAACTCTGCATATTCTGCAATCTCATCAGCTGTTAAAGCTGCACGGGGAATTTCTATCATGGTACCAAATTTATAGTTAACTTCAACACCCTTTTCAGCCATAACTTCTTTAGCAACACGAACTAAAATTTCTTTAGCAACTTTAAGTTCATTTACATGCCCGATTAAAGGAATCATAACCCAAGGTTGAACGTTGTGTCCTTCTTTTTTAAGGTCACAACATGCTTCAAAGATAGCTCTTACCTGCATTTCGTTAATTTCAGGATATGTTAAACCTAAACGGCATCCACGTAAACCCATCATCGGGTTAGATTCTGATAATCCTTCTACTACGTGTAAGAGTTCTTCTTTTTCTTTTGCGTCTTTACCCAGAGCCTTTAATGTTGCAACTTCTGCTATTAAAGATTCTTTATCAGGCAAAAATTCATGTAACGGTGGGTCTAAAAGTCTTACCGTTAAAGGTTTATCACCTAATGCTTTAAACATTGCATAGAAGTCTGAATACTGCATGGGAAGAAGTTTATCCAATGCTTCTTTTCTTGCCTCAGGAGTTCCTGCAATAATCATTTTTTGTACCCAAGGGAGCCTATCAGGGTCCATAAACATGTGTTCCGTTCTGCAAAGTCCGACACCTTCAGCACCGAATTTTAAAGCATTTTCAATATCTTTTGGTGTATCTGCGTTAGCTTCAACGTGTAATTTTTTAATTTCATTTACCCAAGTAAAGAACTTGTTCCAGTTATCATCAATTTGAGCTTCAACAAGTTTAACGGCACCTGCCATAACGATACCCTTACCGCCATCTAATGAAATAATATCATTCTTATGGTAAACGGTTCCATCAGCACCTGTTAAAGTTTCATTAGCTAAATCAATCTTAATATCTTCACAGCCTGAAACGCAGGGTTTACCCATACCTTTTGCAACAACTGCTGCGTGAGAGGTTGCACCGCCTCTAAGTGTTAATACACCTTGAGAAACTGCCATACCATGGATATCATCAGGGCATGTTTCAATTCTTACAAGAATAACCTTTTCGCCTGCCTCGCCTCTTTGAGCTGCTTCTTCCGTATCAAATACGATTTTACCAACGGCAGCTCCGGGGGATGCATTTACACCCGTTGAAATCTTTTTAGCTTCTTCCATTGCTTTTGTATCAAAGCAAGGTAATAAAATTTGATTTACACTATACGGGTCAACAAGTTGAATTGCTCTTTCTTTTGTTATTATGCCTTCTTCATGCATTTCAACGGCAATTCTGACGGCAGCAGCGGCTGTTCTTTTACCGTTTCTTGTTTGAAGAATGTATAATTTTCCTCTTTCAATGGTAAATTCCATATCCTGAACATCTTTATAACCGAGTTCAAGCTTTTTAGCTATATCTACATATTGTCTGTATAAGTCAGGCATTTCTGTTTCAAGCATAGCAATCGGTTTAGGTGTTCTGATACCTGCAACAACGTCTTCACCTTGTGCATTTGTTAAATATTCACCGTAGAATTTATTTTCGCCCGTTGCAGGGTTTCTTGTAAATGAAACACCTGTTGCACAATCATCACCCATATTTCCGAATACCATTGTTTGAACATTTACGGCAGTACCGTAGTTATGGTCGATTTTGTTCATATTTCTGTATGCAACGGCTCTTGGGATATTCCAAGAACGGAAAACTGCCTCAATAGCTTCCTGTAACTGTACATAAGGGTCTTGAGGAAATTCTTTCCCCGTAACTTCTTTAATAACATTTTTATATATAGGAATTAAAGATTTCCAGCCGTCAGCTGAAATTTCAGTATCTGATTTAACACCTTCACGAGCTTTTACTTTTTCTACTTCGGATTCAAAATATTTTTGTCTGTCCATTTCCCATGCAACGGAACCGAACATAGTTAAAAATCTTCTGTAACTGTCGTAGCAAAATCTGGGGTTATTTGTTAATTTAACCATTGCTTCAACTGTTTCATCGTTTAAGCCTAAGTTTAAAATGGTTTCCATCATACCGGGCATTGAAATTCTTGCACCCGAACGAACCGAAACTAACAAGGGATTAGTTTTATCACCAAACTTTTTACCTGCTTGCTCTTCAACGATTTTTAATTTTTCTTTAACGTCATCCATTAACCCTTGAGGCATTTTGTTGCCGTTATTTATATATTCCATACAAGTTTCTGTTGTAATGGTAAGTCCCGGTGGTACGGGCAATCCTAAATTGGTCATTTCTGCAAGGTTAGCACCTTTTCCGCCTAAAAGGTTTCTCATTGATGCATTACCTTCTTTGAATAACCACACTCTCTTCTCTGTCATTATTTTCTCCTTTTAACCTAAGTTATTTATTTTTTATCATAAACATGATATTTACTCAAATTTACAATTTGCTGCCTAAAAGGTAGTATTGGCTGCAATATAATCCGCTGCCGATAGGTGAACAATTTATTTTCAACTTGGCATGACCTCGGTTATATCCTAAAGCTTTGGCATAATTTTTGTATATACTTATAAAAAATATATCTTTACCTATTTTATTGGGCTTTTCTGTACCGTTTATATCTATAAACATGAAATATAACGGCTGTTGTTCGCTTATAATTTTTACATCATTTTGCTTTATTGAATATAGTTTCCCGTCGTTATCAGTGACAAATTTATCAAAGTAAAATTTATAATCCTTTTTTATAGGTCTTGAATTAAGTCTGCGGTATTTATATTTTTTAAGTTCTTTAAATTTATTATCTTTAAAATTGAAATAAGGTTGAAATCGCTCAAGAATGTATTCATCGGATACTACGATTTTCGCTTCTTCATTTGTAGGAATTATAGAGCTTTCATGGATATTAACCAGTTCAAAACAGTAATTTAATTGTTCATATTCTGTTTTCCATTTTGCAATTCTCTGTGCTTGCTCCATATCAATTAAATTGAACGGTATAACTATCAATATAATTAATAAAACTATTAAAAATACGGAAATTACATTAAACAAGCTGAACGAGAGATTTTTCACCTTGCAAGCTCCATTCTACGTTTTTCTTTCATAAGCTCATCATATATCCAATCGGGAACAAAGTTCTTACCCATGATGATATTACCGTTATTGGGGTTTGGAGCATGAAAATCAGATCCGCCCGTTATTATCAGTCCGTATTTTTCCGCTAAGGTTGAAAAGTATTCAATAATAGCGGGAGAGTGCTTTCTATGATATGCTTCAAGCCCGCGTAAACCGAAATTCATCATTTCTTTTGTTAACTGGTCTGCTATATCCACATCAAAAGGATGTGCGAATACAGGTATTCCTCCCGCATCATATATTACTTCTACCGCATCAAAAGGAGTTACGGTTTTTCTTTGAACATAAACGGAGGAATTATCGTTAATGTACTTATTATAAGCATCAATAACGCTTAATGTTCCGCCCGCATTAGTTATTGCTTTAGCCAGATGGGGTCTTCCTATACTTCCGCCTTTTGCAACCTGATTTGTTATACTTTCAAAAGTTATTCTTATTCCCTCTTTTTTGGCAAGCAAAGCAATGATTTCCTTTGTTTGTTTAATACGTGCTTGCTGTTGAGCTTTTATCAGCTTTTGAAAATCATTGTTATTTAAATCCATAAAATATCCTAAGATATGAACCTCGTAGCCCTTATAAAGGGTATTAATTTCAACTCCCGGCAAAATTTCAATTGGTTTATCTTTTGCATATTCTCGGGCAATGTCAAATGAAAGCACATTATCATGATCGGTAATGGCAATCGCACCTAGCCCAACATCTACCGCGGTGTCGACGATTTTCTCCGGAGAAAACGCCCCATCGGAGTACGATGTGTGGATATGTAAATCGACTTTCACTTCCTCATCCTTTCATAATCTTATTTTTCCTCACTATAATCTATTTTTTCGTTAATTCTTTCTATACTCAGAGCTTTACCTGTTAAAACATCAACGGTTATATTTACTCCGTTTACTTGGTATTGCCCTGAATCAGCCACATCCAATCTGTCGGGAATAGCTGTAATTAATCTGTTAACGGAAGCTTCATAATCCATTCCGATAACACCATTCATATCTCCGCAGCTGCCTGCATCGGTAATATATGCACAAAAATCTTCGTATATTCTTTCATCTGCCGTCTGCACATGTGTATGAGTCCCGAATACGCCCGTTACTCCCTTTTTAGCATAATATTTACCTATACATATTTTTTCCGCACTTGCTTCTGCGTGAACATCAATTATTATTATGTTTGTTTCTTTTTTTATATCTTCAATAGCATTATCTAAAAGCACCCATGGAGAATCATACATTCCCATAAATGTTCTGCCCAATACATTTATTACCCCAATTTTTACTCCGTTGGTTTCAAAAATTCCGTATCCTCTGCCTTTTGTGTTGACAGGATAATTTATAGGGCGTATTAATTTATCGGCTTCTTCTATGTATTCAAAAATATCTCGTTTATCCCAAATGTGATTACCCGATGTAAAGCAATCAATACCGTAAGATAAAAGTTCATTATAATTTTTCTTGGTTAATCCGAAACCGTGCGAAGCATTTTCAACATTTGCTATTATAAAATCAGGTTTATCTTCTCCGAGTGAAGAAATATACTTTTGCACGGCAATTCTGCCGGGTTTGCCGACAATATCGCCTAAGAACAATATTTTGATTGTATTTGTGTTCATTAATTTATCCGTTTAGCTTTATTATCTTCGAGCTTTGCTCTGTTCAGTTTCGCCTCTTTAAATTGCTTTCTCTCGGGGCTGCCACTCCTTCGCTTCGCTGTTGTCGTTTCGACCCTCACTTCTTTGAGCTTTGCTCTGTGCAATTTCGCCTCTTTAAATTGCTTTGTGCTCGCTGCTGTCGTTGGCTACACTGTGCTGTCGCCAAACTTCGCACTCGCTTACCGGGTTCGTTTCACTCCACCCGTCCGCAATTTCGCTATTTAGCTATTTCTGTTGTTCTTATTTCTCGGACAACTGTTACCCTGATTTGACCCGGATAATCAAGTTCTTCTTCTATTCTTTTTGCAATATCTCTTGCTAAACGTGTACTTGCTATATCATCAAATTTATCCGGTTGAACAATAACACGAATTTCTCTGCCGGCTTGTACGGCAAATGATTGTTTTATACCATCATAACTTAATGCTATTTCTTCAAGTTTTTGCAATCTTTTAATATAGATTTCAAGAGTATCTCTTCTTGAACCGGGTCTGCCGGCTGATATTGCATCAGCCAATTTTACCAATACGGCTTCTACCGTATTTGCGGTTACATCGTCATGGTGTGCTTCTATTGCATGAACAATGTCTTCACGTTCACCGTACTTGCGTGCCAATTCAACACCAAGTTCTATATGTGTACCCTCTTGAGTTTGGTCAACCGCTTTACCTATATCATGTAAAAGCCCTGCCCTTTTAGCTATTTTCACGTTTGCTCCGATTTCAGCAGCCAACATACCGGCTATATGTCCAACCTCTAAAGAGTGTAATAATACGTTTTGTCCGTAACTTGTTCTGTAGTATAATCTTCCTAATGTCTTGATTAGCTCTTTATTCAGGTTCATAATGCCCATTTCCATAGCGGCATTTTCACCCTCTTGTTTTATTTTTTGCTCTATTTCTACTCTTGCTTTTTCTACCATTTCTTCGATACGAACAGGGTGAATACGACCGTCTGCAACCAGTTTTTCTAAAGCAAGTTTTGCTATTTCACGTCTTACGGGGTCAAAACAAGATAATACAACAGCTTCAGGAGTATCATCTATTATTAGGTCTACACCTGTAAGTGTTTCTAATGTTCTGATATTTCTTCCCTCTCTGCCTATAATTCTTCCTTTCATTTCATCTGACGGTAAACTTACTGAAGTTACCGTTGATTCAATTACTTGGTCAATTGCACATCTTTGCATTACCGTTGTTAAAATTTCCTGAGCTTTTTCGTTAGAAACTTCTCTGATGTGATTTTCATTTTCTCTTATCAGATTATTTGCTTCTTGTTGTAAATCTACTTTTAATTGTTCTAATAATAAATTTTTTGCTTCATCAATTGATAACCCCGATATCCTTTCGAGTTCCTGTAGTTGTTTTTGCATAACTTCAGAAAGATAATCTTCTTTATCGGTTACTTCATCCATTTTTCGTTGAAGTTCGGTTTCTTTTGTTGAAATTTCTTGTTCTTTTGCTTCAAGTTGTTCTTCTTTTTTTGATAATTTTGATTCTAATTTTGAAAGTTCATGACGTCTTTCTTTTGTTTCTTCTTGGAATTTTTCAATATCTTTTTGTACAGCTTCTTTTGCGGCAATCATAGCTTCTTTTTTATACAAGCTGTTTTTTTCTTCCATATCTTTTAATAACTGTTCTTTTTCCTTTTTACCTCTGCGGGAATCTCTCCAGAAAAGAACGCACGCAACCAAAAGAATCGCAAAAAGTATAATTAAAGTACTGTTATCTATTTTCCTATACCTCGTTCTTTCTAAACACACCCTAAAGTGCATTTATTCTATATGAAATTTATAAATTTTTTTTATCAATTCATAAAATTATAATTTTTATTCTATTACCTATAGTAGTAATTCTATCATACTTAGCAAAGATTTAACAACTCTTTTTAAAAAAAATTAATTTTTCTACTGGACATAAATTTTTTTTTATATTATATTACACAAAGTAAATGCCTTGGTGGCGGAAGTGGTAGACGCGTTGGACTTAAAATCCAATCAGGCTCACCCCTGGTGCCGGTTCAAGTCCGGCTCAAGGCAAATTTTTAAGACACCATTAGGTGTCTTTTTTTTATGCCGAACTTTCACACGCAGTTCTAAATTTGCTAAAGCTCATTAAGAACTTGCGGTTTATCTAGCTTTGTTATTATTTTCTAGTGGTTTCGAGAATGCAGACAGTTATGGAATTTCGGGCAATATTGATTTTTCCTGAAAAATTGGTAGTTTGAAATTTTTATTAAATATTTAATAAAAATTTTGAAAAATTTTACTAATTTTTGCCATATTCAAACTCGGCAAAATTTTATAAGAAATCGGTAATATCAAATGTTTTATTTTAGTTCAGGTAGAGAAAAAATCTCAGATATTTTTTTCCATTGAATTATGCCGTTGTTATCTACTATATTCAAAGAATTCCATAGTATTCGCTCATATTTTAAAAAGGAAACATTGCTTGTTTCATTATTTTTGCGATTTGGGTTTCTCTTTATATAACCTTTATCTTCATATTCAACTTCCATACAACTGAGAATAGTTTTAATGTTCCACTCGCTATGTTGTTGTTTTAACGTATCAATATCAAGAATTAAATCTAAATGATGTCCCGTCGTTAATAATTCTTTAATAAAATAATCTACAAATATCTTACTTGTTGGTCCATTAACAAGTCCTAAATGGTATAGCAAAAATCCCTTATCTGTGAGTTTATAATTTGAATCAAGGACTTGCATCTGTTTCATAAATGAAAGATAATTTTTTCGATAAGAATTATAAAGATTATCTCCAACAAAGTTCGTATCTATTGCATGTTGAACTATAGCACGTGCTTTATTTTTGTTCGGTGATTTTTTTGCTTGCACTAATATTTTTTCTAAATGTACAATATTTTTTGTACCGGCAACAGTTCTTATCGGTAAACCTGATAAATCTAATATATAAGGTTTAGGTTCAAAATTATCTAATACATTTTCACTAATAAATTCTTTAGTAAAGCATAAAGCAAAAGGATCAACATCTAATTTAGCAGTTTTGTCAAGATAATAATAATGCAATATCAAATGAAATAAAGGTATGGGTAAATCCTGATGTTTAGCCCAAAATCTATCCATTTTGGGAATATTATTTCTGCCTGCATTATTAAAAAGAGATTTAATATTATGAGCAAGTTGTATATTTGTGGGATTATTATTATCATATAAAATTAATCCCGTAGGAATTTTTCCTACTATTTGTTTCTCATAAAGATTTGTTAAGTATCCTCTTAAATCAAAATCCTGTAATCTGACCGGGGCAACCAAAAACGATATATCACTTTGTTGCAAATATGCAATGCTCTGACCAATACCGGTAAGGATTCCTCTTTTTGTTTCTGTAGGAGGTTTAAATTCAAATGCTGCAATTACTTTATTGGTGGGATCAAAAAATGATGCATCAGGAGATGGAAAATCAGCACTTGTTCCTACTCTATAGAAATCTTGCCCCATTCCATCAGCATAACTCCAAGTAACAGTTTTAAATTTCAATAAAATTGCATCAGTGGTTGTTTTTGCTAGTATATGGTGATTTAGCGACAATTTTCTTATCCTCCTTCTAGCATAGATTTTTTTGCCAATTTTGTTAAGCTATGATTATTCCATTCCTTATTTATTACTGTCCTTAGTCTATCCCCGAGCATTTGGCCGACAAGACAAGGAAAAGCATTTCCAACTTGTAAGCATTGATTTATAATAGGGCCAACAAACTCAAATTCATCAGGAAAAGTTTGAATTCTAGCCGCTTCCCTAACAGTTAATGTTCTATTTAATGTGGGATGAACCGGTAATGCATTATGCCCTGGAACTATTGTACAAGCTGGTTTATTTCGGTCAAGTCGATAAAAAATATTGCTAAAATTGGAAACAGGTTTTCCTGTTTTAATTCCTAATTTTAATCTTTCAGGTAAAATATCCACATTCATCTTTTTACCTTCTTCAATATATGAAAATCTTTCTTTGACAATATCAGAGTGCCTTGGTGGTTGATGGTTTTTATATTTATTATAGGATTTTTCATCAGAAAGGTCAGTCAAAACTTCACCAATGGAACGATACTTTTGCTGCCACGACTCAGGATTTTCGTAATACTTTGGCTTAGGCCATGGAATAGTTAAATCTGTTTTTGTTCCAATTAAAATAAATCGATATCTTAATTGAGGTACTCCATAATCTGCTGCATTTATTACTTTATATTCTGTTCTATAACCATTTTTTTTGAAGAAATCTTGTATTGTTTTTATATATTCACCATTTCTTGCGGATAATATAGCTGGAACATTTTCCATTATAAACCATGGTGCATCAGATTTTACAACTATATTTGCAAAAGCATACACCAAGTTATTTCTTTCATCTTGTGCTACTTTCCATTTTTTCGTATTTACAAAACGTCTATTGCCAAATATTGAAAAACCTTGGCATGGCGGACCTCCAACAACTAAATCAACTCCCGCATTTTTTAACTTTTTGGCAACAATATCCTGATTTTTCTTTGAAGAAAGGTCTATTTTCAAACAATTATGCTTGAAATTTTTTCTATAGGCTTCCACTGCATATTCATTATATTCGGCACCTAAAACACATTCTAATCCTGCCTGTTCAAGCCCTTTCGTAAAACCACCCGCACCACAAAATAAATCACCAAATTTTAGAGTTGCTCTTTTGGCTTTTTTCTTGGTTTCAGTAAATTCCACAATATTTTTAGTATAAAATGATTGTTCTGGTTGTACTCCTTTATAATCCTCTCCATTAAGATATTTCATCACACATTCTGCTAATTTAGCCGCCATTAATGGTGGAACTGCGTTTCCGATCTGTATACATTGAGAACGTCGATCCCCTTTAAATATATAATTATCTGGGAAAGTTTGAATTCTTGCTGCCTCTCTCGGTGTTAAACTTCTGTTCAATATCGGATGAACCGGAAAAGCATTATTCCCCGGAACTATAGTAGAAGAAACTTGTTTTCTGTCTAATCGAGTATATGTATTACCAAAATTTTTCCTTCTTATATCAACAGGCAAATCTTCTGGTTTTGGCAGTTTTCCTCCTTCGGGAATTAATTTATATCTTCTAATCACTATATCTGAATGTTTTAATGCTATATGATTAGGAAATTCTTCTCCTGTATCTATTAAATCATTGATTGCATCTCCAACATTTTTATATGAATTTAAAGATTTATATGGTTCGTTATTAGGAGTGGGAAATAAAAACGGTTTATCTGACAATGAACCAAAAATTATAATTCTTTCCCTCTTTTGTGGTACGCCATAATTAGATGTATCTATTGTTGAATAATGCAAATTGTACCCTATAGATACAAATCTTTTTATGATTTCATTAAAATATCGACTTTCGAACATACTCTTTAAGCCTTTTACATTTTCAAATAAAAAGCAGGTTGGTCGTATTTCATCAACAATTTTTGCGTAACTTTCAAAAAGCAAATTTCTAGGATCAGCAGAATTTTTATTTCCCATGTTAGAAAAGCCTTGACATGGAGGACCACCAATTATAATTGAGATTTTTTTCTTCCCTATATATTTTTTTATTTTTGAAAATGATAGTGTTCTAATATCTTCAAGTAAATAAGGTTCATTAGGATAATTAAAGTTAAATGTTTCTTTCGCTTGTGGCATTATATCAGATGCAAAAACACCGGAAAATCCCACTTCATTAAAACCAATATCTAATCCACCAGCACCCGTAAACAAAGATATATAATATTTTTTATTCTTTTTTGCTTTAACCATATCAATATTCCATACTCTCATACTATACCAAACAGATTTTATGTTCAAATTGTAACAAATTATATATTATAGCATATCGTCATGATTCATTAATATAATCATTGCTAATTTGAAAAAATTGGTTCAAAAAATTTTTTTGTTTAAATCAGGACAGAAAACATTGGGTTTCAGTAATGGGATAAATCGGGATTATTCTTTCAGATCTTACATTGGAACTCGTTTTGAAAATTGTCCTGTTTTTATCGCTAAAAACCGGTTTATAAAATGGTTTTAGCACGCTATAATAAAAATATGACATAGGTAAATTATTTTATAATTTACTGCTAAATATAAGGACTTTCGGTTATTTTATCAAATATCTAAAAGGGCGAGGTTCGTTTGGATTACTATTATTGCACGACTAAAATGCAGTTATATTAAGGGGAAACTCGTTTTTTTAATTTGAATCAATCTTGCGGAGATTGATAAAAAATCCTAAACTGACTGACAAAATATATTTATGCCGAACTTTCACAAAGCAGTTCTAAATTCGCAAAAGCTCCTTAAGAACTTGCGGTTTAACTGGCTTTGCTCTGTTAACATTCATGTTTTATTTAATAAAATTAATTATTGCATTGTCATCAGGCACAAGAACATTATTTAATTTTAAATTTTTAATATCATCTCTTGTAACCGTCAAGTGGCTAACTGTATCCATATGGCTTGCAATAATGGTTGAATTTTTACAATATGATGAAATTTCTTTCATATCATCTAAATTCATAATTAATCTTTCGCCATTTATAACCGTAGCTCCGCAAGAATTTGTAACAATTACATCGGGATTGTGTTTATCAAGTGCTTCTTTTACTTCTTCGCACCAAATAGTATCGCCTGCAACGTAGAGAGTTTTTTCATTTTCAGATTTAAATACTATTCCCATCGAGTCATACGGTAAACCTGCTTGCAGGCATAAGGGTTTAACTGTTTCTCTTTTTCCATGCTGGCAATTTGTTTTATATAATTTTATCCCTTCAAAATCAGTACCGTTTTCACTTATCACTCTTACATCTTTAAAGCCTAATTTTTCAATAATATCTTTGTCAATTTCCGACTGTACAAAGAAAGGAATATCTTTATTTATTGCTTTTGCTGCAAATTCATCCCAGTGGTCAGGGTGATAGTGGGTTAGAATAACCGCATCAACATCGACAATTTTTTCAATACTTATCGGAAGCTCGACTCTGGGTTGTCTTACGTTAGAGTTTAAACCTACATCGAAACCCGGCATATAGTCTTTTGGCATAAGCCATGGATCAATTAAAAACCTTTTGTTGTTGTAAGTAATTATTATAGTTGCACTTCTGATTTGATGAATTTGCATTGTTATCTCCCTCCCTACTTTTTTAAACTATCATAAATTTAATTAAAACACAACTTGAAAAAGTATTGACATAATCAAGATGTTTTGCAATAGTTTAATTATGAAATGTTGTAATTTTAAATGGGGCGGGAAACGTGAAATGGCAGGAAGAAAAAAGACCTGTCTTAAAAAAGTGCCGTTTAACAGAAGAATTAATGAAAATATCTTAAATATACTGAGAGATTATGCGAAAAGTCATAATATCACTGAAACAGAAGCATTAGAAAGTGCTATTTTATTACAGACAAATATTGAAAAGTTAAAAGGAGATAAAATTATGAAACTTTGTATTCCGACAAGTGAAGGCAGATTATGCGGACATTTCGGCCATTGTGATTCATTTACGATAGCAGACGTAGACCCCGTTAAAAAAGAAATATTAAATATTGAAGAAAAAGTACCGGATGAAGGTATTTCTTGCCAGAGTGCAAACTGGATAGCTTCTCAAGGAGTGAGCAAAGTTTTAGCCGGCGGAATGGGTGCAAGACCTATGATGTCATTTATGCAAAACGGTATTGAGGTTGTTGCGGGCTGTCCGGAACTTCCTATAAGAGAAATATTAGAAAAATATTTGTCAAATACTCTTGAACCGGGAGAAAACTCTTGCGGTTCAGAAGGAAGCGACCATCATCACTGCCATCATAGTGAAAATCATCATTGTCATGAATAAATAAAAAATACATATAAAACAGCACTTACAGATTTATTATTAAATCGGTACATAAAATTATGTACTTAATTTTCACATAAAAAACATCTGACTTTATGATCTTGTGATACTTCATAAAAATCGGGCTGTTTTGTTTTGCATTTTTCCATAACATAAGGGCATCTTGTATGAAATTTACAACCTGTTGGAGGGTTTTGAGGTGAGGGAATATCACCTGAGAGTATGATTTTTTTTGTTTTATCTTCGTTTATAACAGGAACGGCATTTAAAAGAGCTTGGGAATAGGGATGTTTATGATTTTTGAAAAATTCTTCTTTCTCTGCAATTTCCGTAATTTCACCTAAATACATTACGGCAACTCTATCCGAAATATATTTTATAATACTTAAATCATGCGAAATAAAAAGCATTGTAAGATTAAATTTTTCTTTAAGTTTTAAAAGTAAATTAACAATCTGTGCCTGAATACTCACATCAAGTGCACTTACAGGTTCATCAGCCACTATAAACTTAGGGTTCAATATTATTGCCCTTGCTATTGCTATTCTTTGACGTTGTCCACCCGAAAACTCATGCGGATATCGTGAAAGTACTTCTTCATCCATTCCTATAAGGTTTATTATCTTTTTTATTGTTTCATCAGTTGTTTTTTTATCTGAAACTTTATTGATTATAAACGGTTCTTTTAACAGGTCATATATTTTCATTCGGGGGTCTAAACTCATGTATGGGTTTTGAAATATAAGCTGAGCTTTACTTCTGAAGTCTTTTAGTTCTTTTTTTGTTTTCTTTGTAATATCTTCTCCGTAAAATATAACTTCTCCGGAGGTGGGGTTTATTAATTTTAGAATACAGTTTCCCAAGGTAGATTTTCCGCTTCCCGATTCACCGACCAACCCTAATATTTCATTTTCATATATATTTAAATTTACGTTATTTAATGCGTATACGTAACCTTTTATATTCCCTAATAATCCGTCGGTAACCGGATAGTGCATATTTAAATTTTTTATTTCAAAAAGACTTTTCATAAGGTATCCTTATTCGCATACATAATCATCAGACAAGGTTATAATCCCGCTATCGGCATCAAATTCCGCATTTACTCCTATCGGAAGAGTGTCTTTTGTACGTCCGTGAGTAATTTTAAACCCGTCACACATAGGTATATTTAAATCTAATGCAAGTTCTTGAATAACTTCATTTAACGTTTTTTTATCTTCAATATTTAAAAATTCACCGATTGCAATGCCTTTTACGTTTTTGCGAATTTTTTCAACATTAAACAATTGTGTCAGCATTTTGTCTATCTTGTAAATAGGTTCGTTTAAATCTTCCATAAATAGTATTAAATCGCTGTTAGGAACAAAATCTGTTCCGCAAAGAGATACTAAAGAAGCGAGATTTCCTCCGAAAAGTTTCCCCGTTGTTTTACCGGTATTATATATTGTACTGTTTTCAGAATAAAAACATTTAGTTTTACCCTCTAAAGTATTAAAGAATGCGTTTTTTGTATATTCATCAACAATATCACCGAAATCTCCGTTTGCCATAGGGCTATGAAATGTTATCAAACCTGTATTTAAGTATATTAAATTCAATAAAACGGTTATATCAGAATACCCTGCAAATATTTTAGGATTATTCTTTATAATTTTCCAATCTATATTGTTTATAAGTTTTAAAGTGCCAAACCCGCCTCTTGCACAAAGAATTGCATCTATATCATCCGATAAAAAAGCTCTGTGTAGTTCGTCAAGACACATTTCGGTATTTATTCCCGCCATATATCTGTGAGATGATTTACAACTGTCTGAAATTACAACATTGTATCCCGCTTGTTCAAAATATGCTTTGGCGTGTTGAAGGCGTTCATATTCTTTTATTCGGCCTGATATTCCAAGTAGAGCAATTGTATTACCTTTTTTTAAGTTTTTAGGTTTAATTATTTTCATAATAGACACTTTTTTATTTTAATAATATATAATTGATTATATTAGCAAATATTTTTGGAG